>JBKPMY010000033.1:0-9069 GCA_046732375.1 Myxococcota bacterium | reverse complement strand
TCGAAGACGAGCTGGAGCAGCTCCTCCTTGTTCTTGAAGTAATGGTAGACGAGGCCGTAGGCCACGCCTGCCTCTCGAGCCACATCGGCGATCCGGCAACCGTGATAGCCCTTTCGCGCGAACACCTCGACCGCCGCTCGGAGGATGGTCTTCCGGCGGTCCTGGTCGCGCGCTTCCGCTGCGGTGCTGGCCTTGGTTCCCGGCACGGGTCTCGCCCCTCGTTGACTCGAAAGTCAGCGCCGGACCCTAGGGGGCAGCATCCGGGCGGTCAAGCGATGGAAGCGGGGGGGGTGCTCTCAGACGGGGGTGGCGGCCTGGGTGGCGAACATGGCCCGGGCGACGCCCAGGAGCTTCTCCACGTCGCGACTGTCCAGGTGGCGCGAACGCACGAACTCGGAGATGGGCCGCAGGAGCTCCTCCCCGTTCGTTCCCTGGGGCGTGGGCTCGACGAAGAGCTCGGCGAGGCTCACTCCCAGTGCCTCTGCGAGAGACGCCAGCGTCTCGACGTGCGCCACGCGTTCACCGCGCTCGATCATCGAGAGGAACGACACGCTGATCTTCGCCCGCTCGGCGAGGTCCTCCTGGGTCCAGCGATCCTGGCGCTGGGTACGGAGGTCCCGGATTCTTCGACCAATACGCTTGCCGATGTCAGACACGGTGGGCCTCGAAGTCTGGAAAATCCCTGAACAACTCCCACGCGAGCTTCCGCCTTTTGACTCAGAGCAAACCTCCTGCAAAGCCGCTCCGTTGTCCAGCGTCGCACTCCGGGAACTAGCTGGCTCCGAACGTCCCGAAGTTCTGGATCGTGAGGAGGAAGATGAGGTCCGGAAAACGCCAGTGGAAGGTGCTGCGGACATAGGACCCGGGGTTCTGGGGGTCCACGATGTACTGCCCGAAGGGAGGGGGCAGCCGGCCGATGACGTCGAGCCGCCAGCAATTGCACGCCGGGGCGAAGGAGATGCCGAAGTTCTGCTGGCCCAGGAGGCTGTAGCGCCCGGTGACCGGTCGTGGCTCCACCGCCTGCGCCACGCCCACCGTCCGGGCAACCACCGGGACGGCCGCCGGAGGGCTGTCGATGAGCGCACCGGTCGCGTTGCGAAGGGTCCAGGTGGCTCCGGGATAGAGCGTTCCCGAGTAGGTGAGCCCGAGCCCCCAGGCGAGCGTCACCCGCACGTCGAGGGTCAGCGCGCTCTGGCGCTGGCCGTCGCGGAAGCCCGCCGGCACTGGTGAGCCCACCAGCGCGTCGATCCCTTGGCGGAGGTCGCCGCCGCCACCCCAGCGAGCCAGGTCGTCGGCGGTGATGGCCGCCGCGGGGAGATTGCGGGCGAACGCGCCGAAGACGTCGCGATCGAAGAACTGCGCGGGGACGAACAGCTGGTCGAAGCGCACCGTCGTGCCGAAGCGAGGCGTCTGGAAGGAGGCGAACGCGGCCCAGAGCGCCGGAGCGCTGCGCTGAGTGTCGTAGCGAAAGGTCACCCCGCCGCTGAAGGGCGGGAGCCCTCCCCGGAGGCTCACCACCGTGTCCGCGAGCCCGTTGTCGGTGTGGAAGTCGAACTCCTGGGCGACGTCGAGGCGGAGCAGCTCCTGCATCACCGCGCCGGTGCGGCGGCTGAGGGTCTGGGAAACGCGGGCCACGCCCTGGCGCAGAGGCGCCTGGAAGAGCGCACCGTCGATCTCGTCGTAGAACCGGTTCTCCACCGGCTGGTTGGGCCCGGTGGGGCGGTTGCCAGGAACGGTTCCCCACTGACCGGGGATCTCCCGGTACTGCAGGCTGGGCTGGATGGCATGGCGCAGTCCGTTGGAGAAGGTCCGGGAGATCTCGCTGGAGACGAGGACGTCTCCCACCACGTAGCCCCGCTGGTCGGTGGTGCGGGTGACCTCGCCGAAATAGAGATCCTGACGGATCCACACGCTCGGACGGATCCGGAGCCAGTCGCCGATCCCGAAGCTCGCGGCGAGCTGGGGGGCGAGATCGAGGCGAAGCCGAGCCTCGCGCTCGCCGCACTCCCAGACGCGGTCCCCCTGGCTGAGCAGGTCGCTGGTCGAGTTGTTCGGGCACACGGCATTGGGAGCGTTCGGGTCGACCAGGGGCGGGCTGCCCAGCTGGTAGATGCCGTCCACACCCTCATCGCCCGAGTGCCCGTTGAACGGCGCGAGGCGGGTGAACTCCACACCGAGGCGCCAGCTGAAGTGCTCGCCGAGTGGACGCGACGGCAGGTCGAGGCGGATCGCCGGGAGCTGCTGGAGCGTGGCCGGGCCGCGGAGCCACTGACCTCGACTCGCCGGGTTGGACGAGTTGTCCTGGTGCGGGTCGAGACGCGGGAGGCCTGCCGCGTTGAGAGACTCCGGAAAGACGTCGCCGTCCACGGCAGAGAAGCCGCCCCAGGCGATGTCTTGTCGGGCGGTGACCTCGAAGGAGAGCAGGCTGTCCTGAGTGCGCCGGCTCACGACCGCGGAACTGCGCAGGTACTGGTTGGCCTGCTGCGCGACGTCGGTGGTGGTGTCCTTCACCAGCGCCGCGTCGGAGACGAGGTTGAGGTCGAGCCGCGCGGACCAGCCTGCGCCGAAGCTCTGTAGCACTGCGCCGTTCAGGCTCCCCCGCAGCCCTCTGAGATCTCCGGTCACCCTCGTCGGCTGATCGAGCGACAGGGGATAGAAGGCCAGCGAGCGCGGATCGCGGTAGGGAAGGCGATCGTTCAGAAGGAACAGCTCGACGTTCCCCCTCGTGTCACGCGAGTGCGCCCAGCGGAACTCGGTGTCGAGGCTCGGGCCCTTCACCCCCAGGGCCCCGACCCCCGGCGCCGGCTGTGTGGATGACCCCCAGGTGTAGCCAGGGGTGACGGTCAGGTCCCAGTTCGAGGCCAGCGCGAAGTACACCGGCTGCGTCACCTGCCATCCGTTCTGCGCGCTGTGCGCCGGCGTGGTGACCAGCAGCCCCGTCTTCTGCGGCTTGAGCGGGACGTCGAGCACCGGCAGCGGAAGGATGGGCACCCCGTAGACGTAGACGACCGGCAGCCAGAGCCAGGCCCGCTCGCCGGGGTGTACGTCCGCCGCGGTGGCCTTGATGCTCCAGTGCGGGTCGAGCGGGTTGCAGTCGCAAGGGGTGAAGTCGAGACCGTTGATCTTGAGATGGCCCTGGCTCAGGCGCTCGACACGCTCCACGCGCGCGGCGAGGGTCGTCCGGCCGGTCGCGATGAGCTGCTCGGGAGTGGAGGTCTGCAGCAGGACCTCGGGCGTGACGTCCGCCTTCACGAAGAGCCGGCCGTTCTGCAGCTGCAGCCAGTTTCCGTCCAGGTCGAGGGTGAGCCCGTCGGCGACCGCCCCGGCGAGGCCGCTGACGGCGTAGCAGTTCCCGGCGGCGGTGACGATGCGCGTGCGCTGGTCGTAGTCGATGCGATCGGCCTGGATGCGCGCGGTGTCGGTCCGCAGCTCCGCCTTCCCCTGGAGGTGGAGGACCTCCCCGTGGCCGTCGGACGTGCCCTGCTCGGCCTGGTAGCGCACCGGCTCGCCCTCCGCCGGGAGCGGCGTGGTCGGAGCCTGGGCCAGCAGGACGAGAACGAGGCCGAGCGGGGTCATCGCGGGGCGTGGGACGCCCCGACCGGCTCAGGGCGCGAACTGCAACGAGACCTCGTTGCCGTCCTGGCGGGCTTGATACTCCACTTTGTCCCGCAAGGTGACGGCGACGCGCACCGTCTTGCCACTCGCTGGACGGGGGGTGATCTGGACCACCGGCCCCCCGAAGAACCGGGTATCGAGCGGGCGGCGGTCGTTGCTGCGCTGGAGGCTGGTGTTCTCCAGCTCCAGCACCACCGTCCGGTCGTCGGCCTGCGAGACGGTGTAGCGCACGGGTTCGCTGGTCCGGACGAAGACCCGGGACTTGTCCGGGGCGAAGCCGACCAGGGTCACCGTCTTGCGCCGGCCGCTGACCTCCGCGCCACCGCTGCTGGGCGCGGGCCGCGCGTCGCTCGCCTCGCGAGCCGGGGCGCTCCGGGTGTCCGCCTGCGCGACCACCATCCGGCTCTGCTCCTGCCGCCGGGCCTCGGCCCGGGCGGCCTCCTCCTGCGCCTTGCGCTGCGCCTCGGCCCGGGCCGCGTCCTCCTGGGCCTTCTTCTGGGCAGCGCTCGCTGCCGCCACCCGGGCCGCGTCCTCCTGCGCCTTGCGCTGCGCCTCGGCCCGAGCCGCGTCCTCCTGGGCCTTCTTCTGAGCCGCCGCGCTCGCTGCCGCCACCTTGGCCTCGTCGTCCTGGGCCTTGCGCTGGGCCTCGGCCCGCGCGGCCTCCTCCTGGGCCTTGCGCTGTGCCTCGGCGCGCGCCGCCTCCTCCTGCGCCTTGCGTTGTGCCTCGGCCCGGGCCGCGTCCTCCTGCGCCTTCTTCTGGGCCGCCACCCGGGCCGCGTCGTCCTGCGCCTTCTTCTGGGCCGCCGCGCTGGCCGCTGCCACGCGGGCGGCCTCGTCCTGCGCCTTCCGCTCGGCCTCGGCCCTGGCCGCCGCGGCGCGCGAGGCCTCCTCCTGGGCCTTGCGCTCGGCATCGGCACGCGTCTGGGCCTCTGCCATTGCCTTCTGCTGGGCGGCGCGCTCCTGCTCGGCGCGGGCACGGGCCTCGCGATCCGCCTGCTCCTTCGCCTTGCGCTGTGCTTCGGCGTCGGCGACGGCCTGCCGCTGACGCGCGAGCTCCGCCTGCCGTTGCTGCTCGGCGAGCGCCGCTGCCTCGGCTGCCTTCCGATCCGCCTCGGCCTTGGCGTTGGCCCGGGCGAGCGCGTCTTTGGCGGCCTGGTCGTCCGGTTTGGCCTGGGCCGCGGTGGCGGCCGTGGCCAGCGCCCTTCCCTGCGCGAGGGCAGAGCTGTCCGGGGCCGTCGTCGTCGCCGCAGGAGCGGGCGCGGGCGTCGTGCGGGAAGCGACGGCCGGCGCCGTGCCCGGGGCGCCCACCTTCACCACCAGGGTGTTCCCGGTGGCCTGCACGTCCGGCTCGACGTCCCGGTCGAAGCCAATGACCACCCGGGCGATGCCGCTCGCGTCGTTGCCGTAGCTCGCGGTCTTGATCGCGGTAATGCGCCCGGCGCCGCTCACCGGCACGTCCTCGGGCACGCCGGAGAACACCGCCTCGCTGATGTCGATGACGAAGCGCGGCGGATCGCTCATCGGGAAGGTGGTGAAGCTCGGCTTCTGCGTGCCGATGATCTCCACCGTCCCGCCCTTCACCGAGACCTTCTTGATGGTGTTCACCTTGGGGTCCGCCGCGCGGGCGACCGCGCCGGCGAGGACCACCAGGGCGAGCAATGCGAGCGCGCCGTTCCTCACGGGGTGGATGCTATCCGCCCCACCCGGGTCGGTCCAAAGAACCCCAGGGACGACGGACACCTACAGCGGGCCAGGGACCGCCCGCCCCCCCCCTTCAGGGCTGGAGCCGGGGCAGTGATGGCCCGCGCGTCCGGTGCGTCCGGGCGTACTCCACGAGGTTCTTCACGTCGTAGCAGATCTGCCGGATGTCGTGGCCCATCGTCAGCTCGATGTGGCTGTTCCCCTTGACCGGCCGCCACAGGAGGTACTCGCTCCGGGCCGCCCGGTACACGCTCCGCGTCGACTCCACCGAGGCCAGGGGGTCCATGTCGCCGAAGATGATGGCCATCGGGATGGAGATGTTGGCGAAGCCCTGCTTGTAGTCGTAGCCGGTCCGGTAGCAGGTCAGCTCCCCGCGGCGGATCCACCGCGCGAACTGCTCCAGCACCTTGCGCGGCTCGCGCTCGCCGCCCTCACGCAGCAGCCAGCGGATGTCCGCGCCGCTCACCCGGCTGGGGTTGGACAGCCAGTTCACCCTCCGGGCCAGCGCTTCGTAGACCGGGTGCACCTCGGCACGGGCGATGAGCCGCTCCAGCCACTTCAGCCACTCGTCGACCGGGACGTAGTTGAACCGCACCAGCGCGTCGACCACCGGCTCCAGCTCGTCCCCGGCGGGAAGCCGGGCGAAGGTCGTCGCGCGTGAGCGGAGGAGACGCCCGAGCGCGAGCAGCCGCCGCTGCACGTTGATCGCCACCACCCCGGCGTCGATGACCGCGCCGGTGAGCGGGGTGGTGAGCGCGAGGAGCCGGAGCAGGAGGAACCCCCGACCGAGGTCGGCCGGAGCACCGATGGTGACCAGCCCCTCCAGGTCGTCGTGCAGCCCGGCATACCCGTAGCCGAGCATCCCGCCCATGGAGTGCCCGACGAAGAAGACGCGACGCCGACCGGTCCTTGCCTTCACCGCCGCGACCGTCGCCGGAAGGTCGTGCAGGAGGTAGTCGTCCAGGTCCCAGCCGTAGTCGAGGTCCGGCGGAAGCGGACGGCCGGTCAGCTCGGAGCGCTTGCGCTGCAGCTGCTGGTTGCTCTTGCCGTGGCCGCGCAGCTCCACGATGTGGATGTCGAGCCCGAAGTAGAGGAGGTTCTTGACGAACTCGCCGCTGGTCCAGGTGTGGCGGTTCTGGGAGAAGCCGTGGACCAGGAGGACGGGCTCTCCGAGCAGCGACTGCGGGAAGGGCTGCGGCGCCGGCTCGTAGCGGGTGACGACCAGCGTCCAGCCGTCGGGCGTCTCCACCGCGTACTCGGACTTCCGGTACAGGTCACGGAACGCCACCTCGTCGACCGTGGGCGGGACGACGGGGACATGCGTTCGGGGGAGACGCATCGGGGCAGCCCGACTTTAGGGTCGGTGCTGCGCCGCGCCAAGCACCATGCGTGAGCCCGGGTCACCGGGACGGGGCAGTGTGTTCCAGAAGCGCCTTCACCGCGCCCACCAGGTACAGCGACCCTGCAACCAGCACCCAGGCGTCCGGACCGGCCCGGACCTGCGCCCGGACGAGGGCAGCCTCGGGCGAGGGCGCAACCTCCACCACCGCGCAGAGCGACCGGCCGAGGGCGAGGTACGTGGCCGGATCGAGGCTCCGCGGAGTGGGAACCGGAGTGAAGGTGGCGGAGGCGCACCGGGGGAGGAGCATCCGGAGCATCGGCTCGACGCGCTTGTCGGACACCACCCCGAAGACCAGGTGGATCTCCCGCCCGGCGTAGGGCGGAGCGTCCAGCGCCGCCAGCAGGGCCGCGACGCCGTCCTCGTTGTGTGCCCCGTCGAGCAGCAGCGGTGGATGCCCGGGGATCTGCTCCAGTCGACCGGGCCAGCGGGTCCGCTGCAGCCCGGTGCGGATGGCCTCCGCCCCGACGGTGAGCCCCTGACCCTCGAGCAGGTGCGCGCAGGTGACGGCCACCGCGGCGTTGTGATGCTGGTGCGCGCCATGGAGCCCGAGGGCGAGGCCGTCCAGCGAGAGCTCGGGACCGCGGTAGCGCCCGAGCCCGTCCAGCGAGAAGTCGCGCCCCTCGACGAGCAGCGGCGCCCCCACCCAGCCGGCGCAGGTCTCGATGGCCATGAGCGCCTCCGGCCGCTGCTCGGCGACCACCGCGGGCACGCTCTTGCGGAAGATGGCCGCCTTCTCCCGGGCGATCGCCTCCAGCGTCTCGCCGAGGTACTCCAGGTGATCCATCCCCACCGAGGTCACGGCGGTGAGCCGGGGCCGGGAGGCGGTGGTGGCATCGAGCCGGCCGCCGAGGCCCACCTCCAGGATTGCCAGATCCACCTGCTCGCGGACGAAGTGCTCCAGGGCCGCCAGCGTCCCCAGCTCGAAGTAGGTGGCCTCCAGCGCCGCAGGCGCCTTCTGCAGCACCTCGACGATGCGCGTGCCGAATGTCTCGTCGTCGATGGGAACGCCGCCCACCTGGATGCGCTCGTTCACCCGGACCAGGTGCGGCGACGTGTAGAGCCCCACCCGGTGTCCGGCGGCGCGGAGGATGGACTCGAGGAACGCGCAGGTGCTCCCCTTGCCGTTGGTGCCGGCCACCTGGACCGAGCGCAGGCGCAGCTCGGGGTGGCCCAGCTCCTCCAGAGCCTGCTGCATCCGCTGGAGGCCCAGCACCACGGTGCTGGGCGATCGGGACGCCAGGAAGTCGAGCCCCTCGGCCGGCGTCCGCGGGGCGTCCATTCAGCCCATCAGGCCCAGCAGAGCGCCCAGCTTCGTCCGGAGGTCCTTGCGCTGGACGATGGCGTCCACCATCCCGTGCTCCAGGAGGAACTCCGATCGCTGGAACCCCTCGGGCAGCTTCTGGCGGATGGTCTGCTCGATGACCCGGGGGCCGGCGAAGCCGATCAGCGCCTTGGGCTCGGCGAGGATGACGTCCCCCAGCCAGGCGAAGCTCGCCGCGACCCCGCCGGTCGTGGGGTGGAGCATCACCGAGATGTAGGGCTTCTTCACCTCGCGGAACCTTGCGATGGCCGCGGAGGTCTTCGCCATCTGCATGAGGGAGAAGATGCCCTCCTGCATGCGGGCGCCACCCGAGGCGCTGAACACCACCGCGGCGCAGCGGCGCTCGGTGGCCCGCTCGAACAGCCGGGTCACCTTCTCCCCGACCACCGAGCCCATCGAGCCGCCCATGAACTCGAAGACGAAGGCGCCCACCGAGACCGGGTGCCCCTCGATGCGGCCCACCCCCCCGACGAAGGCGTCGTTCTCGTCGAGGGCACGGCGAGTGGCCCGGAGCCGGTCGCGGTACCGCTTGGTGTCGGTGAACCCGAGCGGGTCGTTCGGCTCGAGCTCGCGGTCGGTCTCCTCGAAGGTGCCCTCGTCGAGGAGCGCCTGGAGCCGCGCGCGCGCCGGCCAGAGCATGTGGTGGCCGCACAGCGGGCAGACGTTGAGGTTCTTCTCGATCTCCGCCCGGTAGATGATCTCGTTGCACTCCTCGCACTTGGCCCACAGGCCCTGCATCCGGGAGGGCTGCTGGCGGAGGGAGTCCACCTCCTCGGGCTTGACCGGGGTGATGCGCGGCTTCTTGAACCAGGTGGCCATCGAGAGGGTCAGGGGTAACGGACGGGCTGCCCGGCCGTCAACCAGGCCGTCGATCGCTACAGGTCGAAGCTCTGCCCGAGCTCGAGCACCTTGACGGGAAGCCCGGCCACCTGGCGCTTCAGCTCGGCCACGAAGGCGGGCTTCAGGTGGTAGAGCAACACGTCGGCTCCGTTCCGCTCGAACTTGCGCAGCTCGCCGCGCAGCGTCCGCG
>JBKPMY010000032.1:0-8248 GCA_046732375.1 Myxococcota bacterium | reverse complement strand
AGGTGGTACAGGAGCACGTCGGCGCCGTTTCGCTGGAACTTCCCCAGCTCGCCGCGGAGCGTGCGGGGAGTGAGGTGGCCGGAGATGTCGGCCAGGTCCTGGAGCTCGTCGGGGAAGCTGGTCTCGAGCAGGAGCGCCTTGAGGTTGGGCGTCTGGTTGAGCAGCTCCCAGAGCTTCTGGGTGGGCCCGGTGTCGCCGCTGATCCCCAGCGCGGTGCCGGCCCGCTCGATGACGAACCCGCAGGACTCGACCGGGTGACTCACCAGCACCGAGCGGACTGTGTGAGGCCCCGCCTGGAAGGTGTCGCCCGGCGAGAAGCTGCGGAGCTGGAACACCGGCCGATCCGCCGAGGGGATGCGGGTGAAGTCCGGCCAGAGCGAGCCGTTGAAGATGTTGTCCCGCAGCGTCTGGATGCAGGCGTGGCTGGCCCAGATGGTGATCGGCGTCTTCCGCCAGCCGACGACGAGGTCGGAGAGAAGCGGGAGGTCCTTCACGTGGTCGAAGTGGCTGTGGGTGAGGACGATGTGGTCCACGCTGGCCAGCGCCGGGAGATCGAGCGTGGCGGTCAGCGCGCCGGCGTCGAGCGCGAGCTTTCCGTCCACGAGGAAGCAGGTGCTGCGGCACCCGGGGAGCTCACCGCCGTGACAGCCCAGCACGCGGAGGTTCATGGCTCTCCGAACTTCCAGCGAAGAGCGAGGAACTGTAAGTAATCACCCAGCCGCGCGGGGTCCCGCACCAGGAGCCGGTCGCCGGTGCGCTCCACCAGCCCGCTCCGCTCCATCCGCTGGAGCTCGGCGCGGATCCCCGGCTCGCCCACCCCGGTCAGCCGGGGCAGCTCGCGGACGTTGAGGTCGATCTCCACGCCCTCCTCCATCGGTCGGCCGCGGCTCTGGCAGGCGTGGAGGATCTGGTGGACCACCCGGCTTCCCGGGTCGGCGAGCAGGAGGTTCTCGATCTGCGCGTCCGCCTCGTCCAGCCGCTCGGCCAGCTTCTTGATCATCCGGACGGCGATCTCGGCGTTGCCGCGGATCATCCCCTCGAAGGTCTTGGGGTCGATGACCAGGAGCCGCGCCGGCTCCTCCACCGTGGCGGTCGCGCTCCGCGGCCGGTTGGAGATGAGCGCCATCTCGCCGAAGAACTCGCCCGGCCCGAGCGTGGCCAGGGTCTTCACCGTGTCCCGGACGGTCCTGGTGATGGTCACCTTTCCGGCCTGAAGGACGAACATCTCCTTGCCGGTCTCGCCCTCGTGGAAGAGCACGGTTCCCTTGGGAAACTCCTTCCCGAACCGCTGGAAGAGCGTGTCCTCGGCAGTGGGCATGTGGGCGGGTGTCGAGGATGGGAAGTCAATCAACTGGCATCGGAGGGTGCAACTTCCTGCTCGGGTCCGCGTGCGACAGGCCTGCTGGAAGAGTTCGCCCTACACCGCAGAGGTCCGCGCCTCCGACAGGTAGCGGCGCGCGACGCGATCGTCAGGGCGGTCGGCGAGCACCGCCTGGAAGCCGGCCTCGGCCTCCTGCACCCGCCTTGCGGCGAGGGCGTCCACGGCGGCCTCGAACCGGGCGATCGTCGCCTCCTCCTGGGGGGTGGGTGGCCGCAGCGCCAGCAGCTCCCAGACCCGCACCGCCTCGGAGCGTCCGCGCAGCCGCAGTGAGCCGAGCCGACGCCCGGTGGCCTGCGAGGCGATGCGCTTCCAGGTGTCCTCGGAGACCATGATGCTGGTCTGGAAGAGCTTGTTCGCGCCCTCGAGTCGCGAGGCCATGTTCACCGCGTCGCCCATCACCGTGTAGTCGAAGCGCAGGTCGGAGCCCATGTTGCCGACCACCATCGGCCCCGAGTTGATGCCCACGCCGACCTCGATCTCCGGCAGCCCCTCGGCTCGCCAGCCCCGGCGGAGCTGCTCCAGCTCCTCGAGGAAGCGCAGCGCGGTCCGGCAGGCACGAAAGGCGTGATCCTCCTGGGGAACCGGTGCTCCCCAGAAGGCCATCAGCGCGTCGCCGATGTACTTGTCCAGGGTGCCGCCCTCCTCGAGGACGATGCGGGTCATGGGCGAGAGGTAGCCGTTGATGAACTTCACCAGCGCTTCCGGGGCCATGGTCTCCGAGATGGCGGTGAAGCCGCGGATGTCGCTGAAGAGCACGGTGCAGTCGCGCTTCTCGCCGCCCAGGCGGAGCAGCTCCGGGTGCTCGAGCATCTCGGTCATCACGCTCTCCGCGACGTAGTAGCGGAACGTGCGCCGGAGCTTGATCTTTTCCCGGTCGGTCGAGAGGTAGCCCACGAAGACGATGGCGAAGGCGGAGAGGAAGACGTTGGCCAGCGGGAGCGCCGAGGCCAGCACCACCCCGCGGCGCAGCGCGAGCTGCACCACCGCCATCCACCCCAGGGCGAGCGCGAGGGGGACGATGGCCTTCAGCCAGGGCGAGGCCCGGGGGAGCACCAGTCCCAGGAGGAGCCCCGCTCCGAGGATGAACACCAGCTCCGCCAGCACCGCGCCCGTCCCGCGCTGGAGGAACCGGCCGGAGAGGACGCTGGAGAGCATTGCCGCGTGGGCGTAGATGCCGGCTTCCAGGTTCCGGACGGGAGTGACCACCTGGTCGTACTGGCCCACCAGCGTCACGCCGACCAGCAGCACCTTCCCCCGGAGCGCCCCGTCGGGGAGCTTCCGGTCCACCACGTCGGCGAGGGAAACGGTGCGGAAGACCTCCGACGGACCGGGGTAGTCGATGCGCGCCCGGGGCCGCTTGAGCGTGAGGGGCAGGAAGCGGACCGGGTGGCCGTCGCGGCGGAGCCGCGCACCGACGAGCTGACCGAGCTCCGGGTCCCAGACCGGCTCGATGGTCGCCCGGAGGGCGGTGGCCGCGGTCTGCAGCTCGAGCGAGGGAAGGAGCCCGGGCGGATGCTCGAGCTGCACGAAGGGTGGAGTGAAGCGCACCACGCCGTCGTCGTCGCGGAGGACGTTGAAGTGGCCCAGCGGCTGCCCCGGGGGGAGAAGGGTGGGCAGCGGAACCTGGGCGGAGACGAAGCGCTCGGCGATGCTCCGGTCCAGCGGGACCTCGAAGAACGACTTGCCCGTGGGCCCGGGGAAGCGGGTGAGCATGCGCGAGCGGAGGAGGGACGCGGCCACCTCCCGCTGCTCGAGGTAGTCCTGTGCCTCGCCGCTCCCGTAGGCCGACACGCCCTGGACGACCTCGGGCGCATCGGCGAGCGCCCGGGCGAGCGCGGCGTCACCGGTCCCCGAGGCGCGGTCCTTGAGGGTGGCCAGCACCGGGTTGAAGGCCCGCCGCGAGGACTCGGGGAGGTCGCCCAGGGCGCGGCCCAGGGCCTCGGCCGCCTCGTTCATCACCGCGGCGTCCGAGCCGTGGTCCTCGTCGGTGAAGGTGATGTCCAGGCCGATGGCCGCCGGACCGGCCTCGTGGAGCCGAGCCACCGCGCGGGCGAGCAGCTCGCGGCTCCAGGGCCAGCGCCCGTAGCGCTGAACCGAGTGCTCGTCGATGGCCGCGACGACGACGTCCGGGTGCGGCGCACGCACGCCCCGGGCCCACATCTGGAGATCCGAGGCACGGCCCTCGAGCGCCGAGAGCAGGCGGAGCACGCCGGCGAGCGGGCCCGAGCGGGCTCCCGCCTGCCGACCGTCGGTGGCCCAGTGGAGCAGGCCCAGGGTCACGGCGACGGCGAGCCCCACCAGCTCGTAGCGGCGACGGCCCACCCACCGGAAGCGCTGGGGCAGCAAGCACCGCCAAGCCTACGACCGGGCGGGGGGCGAGGGGCAAGTGGACGGCGCTCGTCCGAGGTGGGTCAGATCGCGTAGAAGGACCGCCGGCTCATGGGACTCACCTACAAGGATGCGGGCGTCGACATCGAGGCGGGCGACGCGCTGGTGGAGCGGATCAAGCCGTTCGCCGCTCGCACCCTCCGTCCGGAGGTGGTCTCGGGTGTGGGTGGCTTCGGTGGGCTCTTCGCCATCCCGCCCGGGAAGTACCGGGAGCCGGTGCTGGTCTCCGGCACCGACGGGGTGGGCACCAAGCTGAAGATCGCCCTCGCCGCCGGCGAGCACGACACGGTGGGCATCGACCTCGTGGCGATGAGCGTCAACGATGTGCTGACCTCGGGAGCCGAACCGCTCTTCTTCCTCGACTACCTCGCCACCGGTCGGCTCGACGTGGACCAGGCCGCCGAGGTGGTGCGGGGCATCGCCGAGGGCTGCGCGCGCGCCGGCTGCACCCTGCTGGGAGGCGAGACCGCGGAGCATCCGGGAGCGCACGGCACCGAGTACGACCTGGCCGGCTTCTGCGTGGGCATCGTCGAGCGCTCGCGCATCCTCACCGGGGCGAGCATCCACCCGGGGGACGCGGTGCTTGGGCTCGCGAGCACGGGTGTGCACTCCAACGGATTCAGTCTGGTCCGCCGCATCCTGTCCGACGCGCGGGTGCCGCTGGAGGCGCGGCCGCCCGAGCTGGGCGGCAAGACGGTGGCCGAGGTGCTCCTCGAGCCGACCCGCATCTACGTGAAGGACGTGCTCGCGCTGATCGAGACGGTCGAGGTGAAGGGGCTGGCCCACATCACGGGGAGCGGCATCCCCGGGAACGTGCCGCGCTGCCTGCCCGAGGGAACCCGGGCGGTGCTGGAGGCCCGGCGGTGGCCGAGGCCGCCGGTGTTCGACTGGCTGCAGCGACTCGGCGGCGTTTCGGATGCGGAGATGGATTCCACCTTCAACATGGGGCTCGGGATGGTGGCGATCGTTCCGCCCGCGGCGCTGAAGCCGGCGCTCGCATTCCTCGCCGGGCGCAGCCTGCCGGCCTGGGACGTCGGCCGGATCGAGGCATCCACCGGCGAGCCCACGGCGGTCGTCGTCCGGTGAGTGCCGCGCCCGTCGCGGTGCTCGTCTCGGGCTCGGGCACCAACCTCCAGTCCCTCCTCGACGCCGCGGCCGTCCCGGGCTACCCGGCGCGCATCGCGGTGGTGGTGTCCAACGTCGCAGGGGCGCGGGCGCTCGAGCGGGCCACCCTGGCCGGCGTGCCCACCCGCGTGCTTCCGCACCAGGGCTACCCGGATCGCACGGCGTACGACCACGCTCTGGTGGAGGCGATCGCGCCGTTCGGCTGCCGCATCGCCTGCCTCGCCGGCTTCATGCGGCTGGTGGGGCCCACGTTCCTCCGCGCGTTCCCCGGAGGAGTCCTGAACGTCCACCCTGGCCTGCTCCCGAGCTTCCCCGGCCTGCATGCCCACCGTCAGGCGCTGGAGCACGGGGTGAAGGTGACCGGCTGCACGGTGCACCTGGTCGACGAGGGCACCGACACCGGGCCCATCGTCGCGCAGGCGGCGGTTCCCGTGCTCGACGGGGACACCGAGGACTCGCTCCAGCGGCGCATCCAGGAGCAGGAACACCGGCTCTTCCCGCTGGCGCTCGGCTTGCTCGCCTGCGGGCGGCTGCGCGTGGAGGGCCGGCGGGTGCGCGTCGAGGGGAGCGGGCCCGAGCCGGCGGGTGTGGCACTCGTGAATCCGGGGCGACTCTAAGTGCTCCGACCGGGGTGTCACTAGCCCGTGCCCACGCTTCCCCCACGACCGCGGATCGCACCGGGTCCCTCGCGCCACGTCTACGATGCGCTGGTGCTGGGAGCCGAGCTGGGGGGAGCCCTGGCCGCGGCGCTCCTCGCCAAGCGCGGGCTCCGTGTCCTGTGGGCCGAGCACGCCAATCTCGCGCCGGGGTACGAGCACGACGGCTTTCTCTTCTGCTCGCCGCCGTACGTCGTGCCGCCCTTCCGGACCTGGCCGATGGTGGAGAGCTGCTTCACCGAGCTGGGCCTCACCACCGGATTCCAGCGAAGCCTGAAGCCGGTCGGGCCGTGGCAGGTCGTCCTTCCCCGGCACCGGCTGGACCTGCCAGGGGACGCGCCGCGCCGGCTCTCCGAGCTGCAGCGGGAGTTCGGAAACGGGGGAAGCCGCGTGGCGGAGACGCTCGGTTCGCTCACCGCGATGCCCGAGGGGTCCGATCCGTTCTTCCGCTTTCTCGACGATTTCGCCCCGGGCAGCTGGCTGGAGCGGATCCGGCTCCGGCGTCGTGCGGCACGAGTGGAGGGGCTGAGCCGGCCCTCGCCGCTGTCGGTGGACGAGCCGCTGGAGGCGCTGCTCACCGGGGTGGTGCCCTTCCTCGTGCAGCAGGAGCCGGCCGGGCCGCTCGGGGTGACCCGGGTCCTGGCGCAGCTGCTGAAGACTGCGCTCCGGCTGCCCGGCGGCCGAGAGGGGATGCGGGAGACGCTGGGGAAGCGCTTCACCGAGCTCGGGGGAACGCTGCTATCGCAGGAGGGGCTCGCCGGCCGCGCGGTGGACGGCGTGGACTTCGAGGGATCTCAGGTGACGCTGCGGGTGCGCGGCGCCGAGGCGGTGTACCGGGCGCAGTGGCTGGTGGCGGCGATGGACCCGGCGCTGCTGGCAGGGCTGCTTCCCGAGGAGGGCCCGGGAAAGAAGGTGGCCGAGCACCTTGGCCAGCTGATGCCGAAGCGGCTGGTGCTGCCCGTGCACTGGGTGCTTCCGGAGAAGGTGCTGCCCCGGGGCATGGGAGAGCTGGTCCTGATGGACGGAGGGCAGACCGGGCCGGTGTGGATCCAGGTCCAGCCCACCCGGCGGCCGGGAACCCGCGGCGAGGAGGAGTCGCTCCGCACGGTGACCGCATCGGCGGTGGTCGGTTCGGGCGTGCGGGACGCGGGGGAGTCGGGGTTGCGCCTGCCGGCGGCGGGGATGGAGCGGGCGCTGGAGGCGCTGATGCCGTTCTCGCTGGCGGAGCGAGTGACCCGCTCCGTTCCGCTGGTGGACGGACCGGGAGCGCTGGCCGGGGCCGGGCCGCAGGTCATCTACGAGTCGGTGGGTGGGGCCGTGACGGGGCTCGAGGGCCTGGGCGTCCGCACGCCGGCCAGGCACGTCCTCTTCGCGGGGCGGGAGGCGGTGCTCGGGCTGGGGCTGGAAGGGGAGCTGCTGGCGGGAGCCCGGGCGGCAGCGCTGGTGCACGAGCACGTCCGCAAGCGGGATCCGCTGAAAAGGTAGCGGCGGTCGGGGGTTGGGCGGTCCGACTGGCGTCGGCGTCGGGTTTCGGCTAGAGAGCCCCGCTTCGTCTCGAGGAGTCCCTGGCAATGGCCTGGAAGTGCGACATCTGTGGCAAGCGCCCGCTGGTCGGGAACAAGGTGAGCCACGCCAACAACAAGTCCAAGACGCGGTCCCTGCCCAATCTGCAGAAGCTCCGGGCGACCGTGAATGGACGCACTCAGCGCGTCCTGGCCTGCACCCGCTGCATCAAGGCGGGGAAGGTCACCAAGGCCGCCTGAGGGCGGAAACCGGGTGGGATCGGTCTCCGCCCTGGATCGGTCTCCGCCCTAATCAGGACGCGCCCACGGGCACTCGGATGCGCGTCGCCCTGCTCTTCATCGACGGTGTCGGGATCGGGGTCCGGGACCCGGACTTCAATCCGCTCGCGCGGGGGGAGTGGCTCCTCTCTCAGTTCGAGGACGGGAGCGGGACCGCGCTGCCCGGCGGTGCGCGGACGTTGCTGGAGACGACGTTCGGGGTTCCGGGGCGGCCCCAGTCGGCGACCAACCAGACCGCGCTCCTGACCGGCGAGCCCGCGCCGCGGCTGATTGGCAAGCACGTGCTCGGATACCCGGACGCGGCGCTCCGGCAGATTCTCCTGCGCGCCTCGGTGGTGAAACGGCTGGTGGCCGCGGGTCGCCGGGCGACGTTCGTCAACGGCTACCCGGGGGCGTACCTGACGGCGCTCGGGCTGCCGCATGCGCCGGCGCTGAACCCCGAGGTGGTGATCCCGGAGCGGGCGCGGCGGCGCCTCAGGCCTTCCTCGACGACGCTCGCGTTCGCGGCGGCGGAGGTGCCACTGCGAACGCTGGATCAGGTCCGAACCGGCGAGGCGCTGACGCACGACGTGACCGGAGCACGGGGGCGGGCGCGGGGATTCGATCTGCCGCAGCGGACGCCCGACGAGGCGGCGGAGATCTTCTGGCGGGCCGCTGAGGGCGTGGACTTCACCCTCTTCGAGCACTTCCTGGCCGACGAGGCCGGGCACGCGAAGGACATGGCGCTGGCAGAGTCAGCGCTGGAGACGTTCGACTCCTTCGCCCGTGCGGTGCTGCGGCGGCGGCCGGCGGATGCCCGCGTGCTGGTGTGCAGCGACCACGGGAACGTCGAGGACCTCCGGACGCGGAATCACACGCGGGGGCCGGTGGCGCTGCTGTCCTTCCCTCCCCTGGCC
>JBKPMY010000031.1:0-7466 GCA_046732375.1 Myxococcota bacterium | reverse complement strand
GTCAGATGTGTATAAGAGACAGTTCCCCAGCTGCGCCTCGAGCGCCTGGCGCAGGCGCGGGAGATCCGACGCCTCCTTCTCCAAGTCCTCCTTCTCTGCCTTGAGCGCGGCCAGCGCGGCGATCGCCTCGGCCAGCTCCTCGCTCGAGGCCTCGGCCATCTGCGCGGCGCTCTCCTCCACCGCCTGGGCCCGCTGGCGGGCGTCGTCCAGCTCGCCGGTCAGGTACCGAACGCGCCCCTCGAGCTCGGTGGCGCCGGTCCGTGTCTTGCCGTGCTCCTGCTCCAGCGTGCTCAGCGAGTGGCGGGTACCCTCGACGTCCCTTCGCAGCCGGTCCGCCTCGGTGGTGAGCCGCTCGAGGTCGGCAGCGGCGAAGTCCTTCTCCGTCCTCGCGGCATCACGCTCGGCGGTGAGGGTCCGGACCTCCTCGCTCACCCGCTGGAGGTCCTGCTCGAGCCGGTCCGCGATCCCCGCCATCTCCTGGTACTGGCCATTGACCGCGTCGAGGCTGCCCATCGCCTCCAGCTTCTCCACCTCGAACTGGCGAGCCTTCTCCTCGGTGGTCTGGAGCGACTCCTTGACGTTCACCAGCTCCTCGGCGAGCGCGGCGCGCGCGAGCTTCTCCTCCTCGAGCCCCGCCCTCAGCCCCGGGAGCTCCGCCTCCACCTCGGCCAAAGCACGGGCGAGGTCCCTCCGGTCGGCCTCACTGGAGGCGAGGTGCTGCTCGAACTGCGAGCTCTGACCCTCGGCCGCATCGGCCCGGAGCCGCTCCTGCTCCAGCGCCGCCTGCAGCTGCTCCAGCCGCGCGGGCAGGTAGCGGAGCTGGCCGAGCTGTGGGAGAACCTCGTCGAGCTGCGCCTTCAGCGCCTGCGCCACCTCGCGGAGCCGGGTCGCCTCGAGGTCCCGCTGCTCGTAGACGCTCCGCGCCCGGCCGAGCGTCTCCTCCTTCAGCTTGAGGACCGAGCGGAAGTACTCCAGCTTCTCGTCGAGCGCGATGCCCCGGGGCGGCCGCGGCTCGGGAGGCTCCTGGAACGGGTCTCCGGAGGGGCGGGGAAGCGCTGGCGGAATCTGGGCGACCGGTGCGAGCCCACCTGCGCCTACGCTCGCCTGGGGTGCCTGGGGAGAGCCGCCCGCCGCCGGCTTGTTGCCCGAGGACCGCCGGGGGAGGGGGGGCGGAGCGGGTGGGCCCGGGGGGGCCGCCTGCTGGGGGGTCGGGGGAACACGCTTCGCGGGGGGTGGCGCCGCCGGAGCCTTCGGTGCGAGGGGTTCATCGCCGAAGTCCAGATCTTGAAGAGGATTGACGTCTTCCGGTGCGCCGGGCATCGCCTGAACGGGCAGACTACCTGTCCTCCGGGGGTTTCCCCAAAAGCCGCCAGCCTGACGAGGCCCCATCCCACATGCCCACCCGCCACCGACTCGACAACGGCCTCACCGTCCTCCACGAGCACCAGGGAGCCGCACACGTAGTGGCGTGGCAGATCTGGGTCAACGTGGGTGGCGCCGACGAAGCGCCCGACGAGGCCGGTCTGGCGCACCTCCACGAGCACATGCTGTTCAAGGGGACCGAGCGCCGGGGGCCGGGAGAGATCGCCCGCGACATCGAGGCGCACGGCGGCGAGGTCAACGCGTGGACCTCGTTCGACCACACCGTCTACCACACGGTGATGGCGTCCCAGTTCGCCCGCGCGGGGCTGGACGTGCTGGCCGACGCGGTGCGGTTCCCCCGCTTCGATCCCACCGAGCTTGCCCGCGAGTGCGAGGTGGTGGTCGAGGAGATCAAGCGCGCCGACGACACGCCGGCGCGCCGTGCCTCGCGCGACCTGTTCCGGGTGAGCTACCAGGTGCATCCCTACCGGCTGCCGGTGCTCGGAACCCCGGAGAGCGTGCGCGCCACGACCCGCGAGCGCATCTTCGGCTTCTACCGGCGGCACTACACCCCGGAGGCCATGACGCTGATCGCCGTCGGTGACGTCCCGCTGGCATCGGTGCGTGCCTGGGCGGAGGAGCTCCTCGGCGGGGACTGGGGACGGCCCCGGGCACCGGGCCGCGACCGCGCGCAGGAGCCGGGCCGGACCGGGCGGCGCATCCACGTCGTGCCCGACGAGGCGAAGGAAGCCTGGCTGAACGTCTCCTTTGCCATTCCCGCGGCAAACCACGAGGACGTTCCGGCCCTGGACGTGCTGGCGATGATCGCCGGACAGGGCGAGACCAGCAGGCTCTTCCGGCAGGTGAAGCGCGACGCGCGCCTGGTCAACGAGATCAGCGCCTACTCGTACACTCCGGTGGACCCGGGCCTCTTCGGTCTCGGGATGACGCTTCCCGGGGAGAAGGTCCGCCCGGCGCTCACCGAATCGCTCCGCACCCTCGCGCAGCTGGCGGCCGCGCCGCCGACGGAGGAGGAGCTCGCCACCATCAAGGCCCTGGTCGAGAGCGAGGCGGTGTACGCCCGCGAGACGGTGCAGGGTCTGGCCCGGAAGCTGGGGCACTACGAGACCACCCTGGGCGGGTACGAGGCCGAGGAGATGTACCACGCACGGGTCGCCGCCCTGACCCCGGACGCGGTCTGGCAGGCGGCGCGGCGCTACATCGACTTCGACGCCGCGGTCGTGACCGGTCTGCTCCCGGCCGGCGCACAGCTGAGCGAGGCCGAGGTGCACGCGGCGCTGGACGAGGCCCGCAGAGAACCGGGCGTGACCACCCCGGCGCGGCGGGCGCAGACGGTGCCGGCCGCGGCGATGCCGAAGCTCAAGGGCACCGGACCCGAGGCCGGCACCATCACCCTCGAGACGCTGCCCAAGGGGGCGCGCATCATCCTCCGGGTGGAGCGCGCCACGCCGCTGGTGGCGATGCGCGCCGCCTTCGTCGGTGGCCTGCGCTTCGAGACCGAGCAGACCAACGGGCTCACCACACTTCTCTCGCGGATGCTCACCCGCGGAACCAGCTCCTTCGGCGCAGAGGAGATCCAGCACGTGATGGAGGCCTGCGCGGGCTCCATGGCCGGCGCGGGCGGACGGAACTCGGTCTCGCTCCGGGCCGAGGCGCTCTCCCGCCACTTCGACCGCGCCTTCACCCTCTTCGCCGACTGCCTGCTCGACCCGGCGTTCCCCGAGGAGGAGCTGGAGCGCGAGAGGAGCCTGCTCCTCCAGGAGATTGCCGCCCGCGAGGACCGCCCCTCCTCGCTCGCCTTCGACAACTTCTCCCGGACGCTGTTCCAGCACCATCCGTACCGGATGCCGCAGATCGGCGAGCGGGTCACCGTGGAGCGCCTCGACGCCGAGCAGCTGCGCGCGCACCACCGCCGCTTCCTGGATCCATCGCGGATGGTGCTGGCGATCATCGGCGACGTGAACGCGTCGCAGGTGCTGGAGCGCGCCCGGACGCTCTTCGGCGCCGCCGGCGAAGGGCCGCAGCAGCTCCCCGAGGTTCCACGCGAGCCACCGCCGAGCGAGCGCCGCAGTGTGCATCGGACGCTGGCCCGCGCGCAGGCGCACGTCGTTCTCGGCTTCCAGGGGCTCACGCTCTTCGATCCCGACCGACACGCGCTGGAGGTGCTCTCCACGGTGCTCTCGGGCATGGGCGGGCGGCTGTTCACCGAGCTCCGCGACAAGCGGAGCATGGCGTACACCGTGACCAGCATGGCGGTGGAGGGGCTCGACCCCGGGTACTTCGCCGTCTACATCGGCACCAGCCCGGACAAGCGCGAAGCGGCCGAGGCCGGCATGGAGGCCGAGCTCCGGAGGATCCTCGACGAGCCGGTGAGCCCTGCCGAGCTGGACAGGGCGAAGGCCCACCTGGTCGGTACCCACGAGATTGGCCTGCAGCGAAACGCGGCCCGCGCGGCGCTGCTGGCGCTCGACGGCGCGTACGGGCTTGGGCTGGACAACTTCGAGCACTATGACGAGCGCATCCAGGCCGTGACTGCTGAGGACGTCCTGCGCGTCGGCCGCCGCGTCATCCAGCTGGAGCGTGCAGTGCTGGCGGTGGTGGGGCCGTGACCGCGCCGGCGCTCCTGCTCTGGGACGGCGACTGCGGCTTCTGCCGCCGGAGCGTCGAGTGGGCGGAGCGCCGGGACGAGGGCCACGCGTTCCAGGCCATCCCCTACCAGCAGGCCCCTTCTCCGCCGATGACGCCCGAGCTGCGCCTCGCCTGTGCGCGCGCGGTGCATGTCCTGACCCCCGAGGGCGAGGTGCTCCGGGCGGGCCGCGCGTGTCTGTGGGTCCTGCAGCGCATCGGATATCCGGTCCTCGCACGGGTGCTCGCGCTGCCGCCGCTGGTGTGGGTCGTCGAGGTGGGCTACTGGCTGGTGGCCCGGAACCGCGGGATCGCTTCGCGGGTGCTGTTCCGGAGAGGAGCGGAGCGATGATCTGCGTGGCAGTCACCTACGTCGTCCTCCCCAACCGCGAGGAGGAGGCGATCGACCTCTTCACCAAGCTGACCGAGGCCACGCTCCAGGAGCCGGGCTGCCGGATGTATCAGGTGCACCGGAGCCGCCAGGAGCCGCGCCGCTTCCTCCTCTACGAGCAGTTCGACGACGAGAAGGCGCTCGAGGCGCACCGGGCCGCGCCGCACTTCGACCAGTACGTGCAGCGCGGGCTGTTCCGCATCATCGAGAGCCGCACGCCGGACACCTGGATCCCGCTCCAGCTCCCCGGGCGACGTCGGTGAGGGCGGTCTCGCTGACCGTGGACGTGCCCGAGCCCGAGGCGGAGCGGGTGGAGGCGCTCCTCTGGGACGCGGGGGCCACCGGGCTGGAGATCCGGGACCGCGAGGCGCCGCCGATGCCCGGGGTGCGAGGGCCATCCCCGGGCGAGGCAATCGTCGTCGCGTGGTTCGAGGGCCGCGAGCCGGCAGAGGCCGCGCTGGCCGAGGTGCGGGAATGGGTTCCGGCCGCGCGCGCCGCGTTCGAGGTGGCGCCGGAGACCGACTGGTCGACGGCCTGGCGCTCGCGGATCCGGTCGACACGGGTGGGACGGCTCTGGGTAGGCCCACCGTGGGAGACGGCGCCGCAGGGAACGGTGGCGCTCACGATCGAGCCGAAGATGGCGTTCGGCACGGGCGACCATCCGACGACCGCGCTGTGCCTTGCGGCGGTCGAGGCGTTCTGCGCCGCCCACCCCGGCGCCTCGGTGCTCGATGTCGGGACGGGGACCGGGGTCCTCGCGTTGATGGCCCGGAAGCTCGGCGCCGGGCGAGTGGTCGGGGTGGACAACGATCCGATGTCGGTCACGCTCGCTCGAGAGAACGCGGCGCTGAACGGGATCACCGGGGTGGAGCTCTCCGATGCGTCGCTCGACCGCGTCGAGGGCCGGTTCGATCTGGTGGTGGCCAACATCCTCGCGAACACGCTGGTGGAGCTCGCGCCAGCGCTGGTGCGGCACACGCGGGACCGCCTGGTGCTCGCGGGCGTGCTGGTCCACCAGGAGGACGAGGTGCGCGAGGCATTCGAGCGAGCCGGTGCGGTGGCCGCGGGCGGGGAGCGGAGCGGCGACTGGGTGCGGCTCGATCTTCGCGCGGCCTGACATGTTCCGGGTCCGGCTCGACGTCCCCTCACCCACCCCCGAGCGCGTTCGCGTGGACGGAGCGGCGCTGCACCACCTGCGCGTGGCGCGCGTCGTGGCAGACGAACAGGTGGAGGTCTTCGACGGGCGCGGCCGGGCGTGGCTCGCGAGAGTCGAGACCGTGGACGAGGCCGGCGCGGTGCTCCGCCTAGGCGACGAGCGGCGGGGGGCGACCGTGCGGCCGGTGATTCTCCTCCAGGGCCTGCCGAAGGGGGACAAGCTCGACCTTGTGCTGCAGAAGGCGACCGAGCTCGGGGTGTCCGCGGTGTGGCCGGTGCTGACGGAGCGGTCGGTGGCCCGACCGAAGCCGGAGGCGCTGGGGACGAGGCATGCGCGCTGGCAGCGCATCGTGGAGGAGGCCGCGCGTCAGTCCGGCCGAACGGAGGTTCCGGAGGTCGCGGTGCTCCGGTCGCTGGACGAGGCGCTCCAGGCGCTCGGTGCGGGGTTCCGTCTGCTGGTGCTCGACGAGGAGGAGCGGGCGGAGCGGCTCGGCAACGCCGCCGGGGATGGTGCGGTGGCGCTGGTTGTCGGGCCTGAGGGGGGTCTCGCCCGCGAGGAGATCGCCGCTCTGCGGGCGGCGGGCGGGGTGCCGGTCTCGCTCGGTCCACTCGTGCTCCGGACCGAGACCGCGGGGCTCGCCGCGCTCGCGGTGCTTCGCCACCTGGACGGGCTGCTCGGCTGAGTCGCGGAACCCTCAGGAGCCTAAGGCCGGTCCGAAGAGGGCGATGAAGCCAACCGCCACGGCCGCCCCCCTCACGATCCACCCGACGCTTCGCCGAACGGGGAGGTGATCGTCGCGAGCTGCGCGCGGGGCGACGAACCGAGGCAACGCCAGCAACGACCAGCCCACGACGGCAGTGCAGCCCAGCGCCAGGGCCAGGCGGAGCGGCTGGAGTCGGCGGCCCACGAGCTCCGCCAGGACGGCGACCGCGGCGGCGGCGAGCGCCGGGAAGAGGCCCACTCGCCTGAGGCGCGGCTCCTCGAGGAGGGAGGCGCCGAGGCGCTGGACCCCGAGTCGCGCCAGCCCACGCAACGTGAGCAGGTAACAGCCAGTGGCCACCACGATCGCGGCGAGGCGAGCGGGCCAGGCGCTCAGAGCCGGAAGGATGACCGGCCAGTCACCGAATCCCGAGCCTGCACCGACCGCCAGATAGCCCGTGGCCACCAGCCACTGAAAGGCGATGCTCAGCCAAAGGAACAGACGAACGGCGGAGGTTCGCGGCGGAGAGGCGCGGAGAATCATCCAGCACACCGTGCCAGCCACGAGGTTGGCCATCGGCCCGGCAAGCACCATCAACCGATGGTCGACGCTGCACCGCATCCACAGCGGGGCGACGGCGAGGATACGTCCGCCCACGATCAGGCACGCCGAGCCATGCCCGACCAGCTCGTGGATGACGAACTGCGCCAAGGAGGCCGTCACCCCGATCGCTAGCGTGGTCGCGAGATCGTCCGACGCAGTCTCTGCCACCGGTTGCGCCTCCGTGGCCCCGGGAACGAAGTGACCGTAGCCGTAACGAGGTGTCTGGCACCTCGAGTCCGGCACCTCGAGTCCGGGGTAACGAGGTGTCTGGCAGTTCGACTCCGGTAACGGTAACGAGGTGGCTGGCAGTTCGACTCCGGTAACGAGGTGTCTGGCACCTCGAGCCGGCGCACCTCGAGTCGCGTAACGAGGTGTCCGTAACGAGGTGTCTGGCACCTCGGGCCGGAACGAGGTGTCTGGCACCCTCGAGCCGGAACGAGGTGTCTGGCACCCTCGAGCCGTAACGAGGTGTCTGGCACCCTCGAGCCGTAACGAGGTGTCTGGCACCTCGAGCCGCACCTCGAGCCGGGCACCTCGAGCCGGTAACGAGGTGTCTGGCACCTCGACCCGGCACCTCGAGCCGGCACCTCGACCCGGCACTCGAGGGG
>JBKPMY010000030.1:0-3811 GCA_046732375.1 Myxococcota bacterium | reverse complement strand
GATCCTTTCTCACGTGTCCTTTGCCCCGATCCTGGGCCGGCTGATCCGGGCGCGGGTACCGGATCTCCTCGAAGGACGGGTCCCCTGCGCGGAACTGGCGAAACGGACGGGCCTTCATCCGCTCTCCACCGTCCGCGCACTGCGCGCGCTCACGGCGTTTGGAGTGTTCCGCGAGGAGTCGCCGGGCATCTTCGTGAACAGCGAGGTCTCGAACCTGTTCCGGGACGCACCAGGCGGCCTCCGCAATTACGCGCTCTTCGCGACCTCGGAACAGTTTCTCAGATCGTCCGCGGCGCTCGGGCGCAGCCTGGAGACGGGAAAGGCGGCACACGACCACGCGCTCGGGCAGTGGGGCAGCACCTCGGGATCGCCAGCTCTCCACTTATCTCTACCTCCATGATCGGCGAGTGACTTGCCTCGCGCTGACACGAGGAGCCGAGCATCTCGTGGGCCGCCGGCACGCTCGCTACTCGCGCCGGGAACCCGACGGCGCCTCGCCTGGCACCAGCCGCTCACCTCGTGGCGTCGGCGCGCCGGCCCGCCTGAATCCGTCCTCGCCGAGCCAAGGGTTCGGGGTGCGCCGGAGCTCTCTCGAGGCCCTGGTCGCGCTGTACACCGCGACGGGGGATGCGACGACGGCTGCGGACTGGAAGGCGAAGCTCGGCCCAGTAGGACCTCGTTCCTCTTGGCCCGCGCGGCGAAGGAAGTCCAGCGTTCGCTGGCGCCTCCCCGAAAGGTGGTTATGCTGAAAGATGCGGGTGGGCATTTCAGCTCTCCGCTCGGGTCGTCTGCACTAGGTCAGAGTTTCTCGATTCGTAAATGCGTAGTCAGAACGAATCAGAGGTCTCGCCATGTTTGCTCGCAACGTGCATCTGCAGCTCAAGCCCAACACCGCCACACAGTTCACCCAGACGCTGGAGAAGGACGTCCTTCCCCTTCTGCGCAAGCAGCCAGGCTTCCAGGAGGAAGTTGCTTTCATCGCCTCCAACGGAACCGATGCGTACGCGCTCAGCTTCTGGGAGTCGAAGGATACGGCCGAGCAGTACAGCCGCGCCGCGTATCCGGAACTGCTGAAGGCGATGGGCGACGTCGTCCAGGGGACTCCGGAGGTCCTTAGCTACGAGGTGTGTAGCTCGACCATTCCGAAGATCACCGTTCGCGACTAGGGACATAAACTGAAATTGTGTCGAGGGCGGCTCAGGCCGCCCTTTTTTTTGCTTCTCCGGGCCCGGGGCTTCCGCTGGAAAGACTCACGAGATGCTCGAAGGCGATCCACGCGCAGGGCCTCATTGGGACGTCCTGGGGGGACGGCCGACGGATGGCTGGGGGCCATGGTGGGCGCGTGGAGCGGTGGGAGTTCCAGCCCAGTGCCATTCCCTGGCTGTGGGGGAGCGCTGCCTCGGTGGGTGGTGCTTCGCGAGTCAGCAGGACAATTCGACCCACGGTCGAGCCAGGTGTGCTAGTCCCGGCTTCCGCCACCTCGGGCGCGCGCCGGCACCTCTCCGATGCACGTTCTTCCGTCCCGGGGTCGCCTTCACCGGACCCAGGAGACGCCCATGCTGAAGCGCAAGAATATCGGCCCCGTGCTCGTCGCGGTGCTGCTGGCCTTACCCGCTCTGGCCGCCGATCGAGCGGGCGATCTGGTCATCATCAACACCCACACCCCGAAGCCCGGCGCGACCGCGAAGTACGAGGCCGCCCGGGTGAAGCACGCGGCGTGGCACAAGGCCCAGAAGGACCCGTGGAGCTGGCTCACCTGGGAGATCGTCTCCGGTGAGGCCAGCGGCACCTACTACACCGGGTCGTTCGGGCACGCCTGGAAGGAGCTGGACGGGAAGGAGAAGCTCGAGAAGGCGGACATCGCCGATTTCGACAAGAACATCGGTCCCACGCTGGGGCGCTCCTTCACCAGCTACTACCTCCAGCGCCCGGACCTCAGTCTCACCCAGCCCTCGGGGGATCCGCCGTCGGCTTACAGCCTCCTGACCTTCTTCCTGCTCAACCCGGACGGGGTGAACGACTTCCTCGACACGGTCAAGAAGATCAACGAGGGCATCAAGAAGACCAGCTACCCACAGCCCGGTCCCAGCTCCTGGTACCAGCTCGTGAACGGCGGCGAGGGCCCGATGTACGTTCTCTCCGGCGGCCGGGCGAACTGGGCGGCATTCGCCCCGCCCGGGAAGACCCTCGACCAGATGATGGAGGAGGCCTACGGCAAGGAGCAGGGGGCCGCGATCCTCGCCAAGGGCCGGAAGGCCATCCGCTCCCAGCGTACCGAGACGATCAAGTACCGGCCCGACCTGAGCTACGTCGCGCCCAAGGAAACGGCGGGCCGCTGATCCCGCAGCCGCGCTGAACTTCCACCTCGCGCCACATCGAAGTCGCGAGAGGGGAGAGCCATGCCACGCGAGTCCGAGCCCGAGAGTCCGGAGCTCGAGGACACCCTCGCGGTTCCCCCAGGATTGGCCGCGCGCCGAGGGCCGGCGCCATGGCGAGTCGAGGCTCGGGATGACGCGCGACCGCCCCGAGACGGTTAGAGTGAAGCCATGCGTGACTCGATGGTCGCCGCGATGGAGTGGTTCCGAGACGAGCTTGGCCGGTTGATGCAGGAAAGCACGTTGACGGGGGGTGCCCCCGCTCCGACCCCGCCCGGCACGGCGGAGGTCTACCGCGAGCTGGATGCGCTGGTTCAGTCGTTGGAACTGTTCCCGGTGCGCCGCGTGTTCATGCTTCGCGACCTCGACTCTCCTTACCTGCTGAGCGACGTGCTGCGCGCGTTCAGCCTCAAGGCGCTGGCGTACAAGGTCGACGGGAACATCTCCTCGACGGAGAGGGCGGCGAATGGGGCGGCGGTCGACCGCATGGTCGCGCGGGCCAGGAGCCTCACCGGGCGGCTGGAGGCGATGCCCGTGCCAGAGGGGAAGCAGCGGCCGATGCAGGTGAGATTACCGCCGGGCGCGGTGCTGCGGAAGCTGGTCGGGAGGCGCTGAGTCGAGTCAGGCCATGGGGGGCTGCCGAAAGCGACTTGAACCTCAGGTAGAAGCCGTCGCTGACCGCTTCCTGGCGCTTGCCGGTCACGCACGTGGCGGCCAGCCGCTTCAGCCCATCTCGCCTTCAGAACTTGTACCCGATCGCAAAGCTCAGGTTGAAGGTGGTGAACGAGAGCTGCACTGGCAGCGGTGTCACCGTCAGCCCTCCCACGGCGAGGGTGGTTTCGGCCGTCCCCCGCTCGTAGCCCAAGCTGATCGACCCCGAGAGCCCTTGCGGAGCGGTGAAGGAGACTCCGCCCCGAAACCCCGCGAAATCCGCCTTCTGGAAGACACCGTTGACTGCGCTGCTCACCGGAGATGGGTCGACGTAGAACCCCCCGTGGAACGTGAACAGCTCGCTGAGCCGGAGCCGGAGCCCGACGCTGCCGCTCCACACCCGGCGGGTGGCAAAGGAAATCGAGGTGAACTGCTCCGAGGTCACCACCGGCGCTTGCCCGGGCAGCTGGGTGGTGATCTGGATCGGCATCGAGGTGGCGAGCAGGGTGTACGTCGCGCTGGCCGGGTACCAGCGGATGTCTCCCTCCAGCTCGATCTTCCAGAACCGCACCCCGATGCCCAGGGTGGTTTTGAAAGTCTTGCGGAGGTCGAACTCGGCATTGCCGTCGTCGATCAGAGCCAGCTGGTGGGCCTGGAGCGTCGACGTCTGGGCCTCGTAGCGAACAGAGCCCCCGCGGGCGAGCGCGATTCCCGGGGTTTGCACCACCAGCCCCAGCGACAGCCACGGCAGAGGCTCGGCCTGGGCGCCGAGCGTGGCCATGAGG
>JBKPMY010000029.1:0-18836 GCA_046732375.1 Myxococcota bacterium | reverse complement strand
GTGCGGGTTCCCGAGTCGCTGGTCCGGGCGCTGGCCGAGGCGCAATCCATGGGTCTGGAGAGCTGGCGCCAGGCGCGCTCCGAGCGCCGGTTCGACCGGTTCGCACCGGCGCTGACGAGGCTTCTCGAGCTGCGCCGCGAGCAGGCCGACGCCATCGGCCACGGTGGCGAGCGCTACGACGCGCTGGTCGACAATTTCGAGCCGGAGATGACCACCGCCCGGCTGCTCCCGGTCCTGGAACGGCTGCGGTCCTCCCTCGTCCCGCTGGTGGACTCCCTGGACGGCGCGATGGACGGGCAGGAGATCTTCGACGGCCGGCCGTTCGACCCCGAGCAGCAGTGGCGCTTCACCCTCCAGCTGCTCGAGTTGCTCGGCTTCGACCTGAACGCCGGCCGGCAGGACCGCAGCATCCACCCCTTCACCGGTGGGACCCATCCCACGGACGTCCGCCTCACCACCCGCATCGACCCGCGGAATCCGTCGCCCGCGGTGTTCGGCACCCTCCACGAGTTCGGGCACGGGCTGTACGAGCAGGGGTTCTCCCCCGAGCACCACCGCACCTCGCTGGCCGCCTCGCCCTCGATGGGACTGCACGAGTCACAGTCCCGCCTCTGGGAGAACCTGGTCGGGCGGAGCCTGCCCTTCTGGGGATTCCTCTACCCCCGGCTCAGGGCCGCGTTCCCCGAGGCGCTGGCCGCGGTGGAGCTGGAGGGCTTTCACCGTGCCATCAACCGCGTCCGGCGCTCGCCCATCCGGGTCGAGGCGGACGAGGTCACCTACAACCTGCACATCGTGCTCCGCACTTCCCTCGAGGTGCGCCTCCTTCGCGACGAGCTGGCGGTCGAGGACCTCCCCGAGGCGTGGAACACCGAGATGGAGCGCACCGTCGGGCTCCGTCCCCGTGACGACGTGGAAGGCGTGCTGCAGGACATCCACTGGGCGCACGGCGAGTTCGGCTACTTCCCGACCTATGCGCTCGGAAACCTGTATGCGGCGTCGCTGATGCGAGCCGCCGAACGCGCGCTTCCGTCGCTGTGGGACGAGGTGGCGCGAGGCGAGCTCGCGTCTCTCCGACGCTGGCTGCACGAGCACGTCCACCGGCATGGCGCGCGACTCTCCGCCGAGGAGCGCATCCAGGTCATCACCGGACACGGCCTGACGGACGCGGACTTTCTCGCCTATCTCCGCGCGAAGTACGGCGCCCTCTCCGGTCGCTCACTCCCCGGCGCTCCGGTCGACTGAGACCGCTGGATTCTCGAGCGATCGGGAGTCGGCACGTGCCAGCCAGGGCAGGGGCCCCGGAGGAGCTGCGGCCCCAGGTGTTCACAATCGGGTGGCGGAAGGGATCGACGCGGCCCTCGAGGCGGGCGGCGGGAGCATCGGCCTTCCATCGGCCTCCGTTTCGCGCCACAGTCCGCCGCCCGCCCGGACGGAGGACGCATCGTGCCCCCCTGACCGGACGAAGGTGGAGGGTGCCATGCGTCGCACGTTGCTCGTCGTTCCGCTGCTGGCCGTCACCCTGGCTGCGCCACTGGCGCTCGCCGATGCCCCGCCCATGGCGATGCTGACCCCCGGGGACATCAAGTGGGGGGATGTGCCGCCGGTCTTCCCGAAGGGCGCGAAGATGGCGGTCCTCTACGGGGATCCGTCGAAGCCTGGTGAGCTCTTCATCGTGCGGTTGAAGATGCCGGCGGGCTACAGGATCCCCGCCCACTGGCACCCGACGGACGAGAACATCACCGTGATCTCGGGGACGTTCAACCTGGGGATGGGGGACAAGCTCGACGTGGCGAAGACCAAGGCCTTTCCGGCCGGAAGCTTCGCCGTGGCCCCGGCGAAGATGAACCACTTCGCGATCGCGAAGCAGGCGGCCATCGTCGAGGTCTCGGCCATGGGCCCCTTCGCCATCACCTACGTGAACCCGGCCGACGACCCGAGCAAGTCGGCGTCGAAGTAGTCCCGCGCACGAGCGAGGGGTCACGGTCGGGCCGAGCAGACCCGCGTGGCCGGGGTGAGCCTGGACCGGTGCGCCTGTTCGCACATCCGGTGAGGCGAACGCCGGCTCGCGCCTTCGCAGTCCTCGCTCCTGCGTCTGCTCTCACCCGGCGCCCGACCCACGGCGGCGACCGGAGAACTCGGCCTCGCGTCTCCACCGGCCGTCGGGCTGCTCGGCCTCGCCGTACCAGTGGAACCGGTCCCCGGTGAGGACGTCGAAGACCCAGCGGATGCGCTGCCCGTCGGGGCGGGTACCCTCCTGGACGATCCGCTCGCCCTCCTTCCGTGCGCGCAGCACGTCGAGGGCGCCACTCACCGGGTTCAGCCACACGACGCGCCACTCCCGCGTGGTGGGGTCCAGCATCCGCACGCTCGTGCCGTAGCGATTGGCCGGGTGCTGCGGCCGCGGCCCGCCGGAGCGGCGAGGTGGAAGGATCCACACGTCCTGGAACGCCCGGCCCTCGAGCACCCGGGAGAACAGCCACTCCCCGCGGCCGGTCACCACCGAGCCGTCCGGAAGCCAGTCCCGTGTCTCCACCTCCCACTCGCCCTCGAGCGGAGCGTAGATGTCCTCGTCATCCCGGATCTCTGGAGAACGGGTGCTGCTGACCAGCGCCCGGGCGAAGCCGTTCCGCGGGCCGGACCCCGGCGAGGCCTGGTGGCTCATTCCGAAAGCTCCCGAAAGCGCCGCGAGCGAGAGGAGCACCCCTCGAGGCACCATTCCGCGATCGCGTCTCATCCAGCGAGGAACGCTCGCCCCGGAGGAGATGCGTGGCTTGGGGGAAATTGCTCAGAGCTCGAGGAGGTGTTCGCCGTCCCGTGCGGTGCGCGCCGTCACCCGGACCCAGTCGCCGACGTCCGGAGCGCTCGCCGGGATGGACGAGCTCCGTGACCGGACCACCCGCACGCCGCTCGCCGGCGCGCCGTCGGGGTCTTGCATCGCGAAGCCGAATGCTCCGGAGCTGCTCCTCCAGCGCGCGACGACGACTCCGTGCACCGAGATCAGACGGCCGGGGACCCATCCGCTGACGAGCTGGCGCACCTCCATCGAGGGAGGGGCGGGGGACCCCTCCGCATTCGCCGGACCGTCCAGGTCGTCACAGCTGGAGAGCGCCACCACGGAGAGCCGGGCCGCTCCGGCCGTTCGCTGCTGCCACACCCCGCGGAGGGACGCCACCCGCGCTCCCTCCGTCCAGCGAGCCCGGCAGGCGGGCTTCGGTCCGAGGTACGCGTAGGTGTCGACCGCGATGGTGGCCCCCGAGGCGTCCACCACCGCGAACCCGTCGCAGTAGCTCCCGCTGGGGACGGCGCAGGGCACCGTGTGCACCACCGCGCTCAAGACGACCTGCACTCGCATGTCGGTGAACGGTCCCGCTCCCGCATCGGCCCGAAGCTCGGCCGCGTCAGCGGGGTGGGCCGGTGGCAGGCTCCGCCCCCGCGCGAGCACCTCGATTCCCGCGCTCCGGTCCGGCGACCAGATGCCGCCATCGGGCACGACGTCCTCCTCCGGAGATGGGGGCGTCTCACCGCCCGAACAGCCAGAGCACCCCACCGTCCCGACCAGCAACAACGCCGCCCAGTTCCGCATCCGCCCTCCCCCCAGGTGGCAGCTCGAAGCAAGCCGCTCGCCACACGCCCAGACGCATGGACCTGTCCGGTGACGAAAGGGATCCCGCCTTGCGGCGGCCCGATGGCGACCCCTAATCTCCGCGCCCACCGGCAGTGGACCAGGGTTCACACACCATTCTCTCGAAGCCCACCACCTTCTCCGAGGCGGCGGCGCTGCGGGACGACCTTCGGAGCTACCTCGTCGTCATCGAGCACGGCGAGCCGATTGCGCGGCATGCCGTGGGTCCCGAGCCGCTGACCGTCGGCCGCGATCTCACCCGTTCCATCGTCATCTCCGACGGCAAGGTCTCCCGTCTCCACCTTCAGGTCGCTCTGATCGGCAACGAGGTGGTGGTCGAGGACCTCGGCTCGAGCAACGGCACGTTCATGGACGGGCAGCGCCTGTCCGGCCCCACCGTCCTTCCGCCCGATCACTGGGTCCAGCTGGGAAACCACCTCCTCAAGCACGAGCGGCGCAGCCATCGCGAGGTGGAGCGGGAGATCGAGCTGCAGCGCGATCTGGAGAAGGCTCGCAGCTACGTCCAGTCGCTCCTCCCGGCCCCGGTTCGGACCGGCGACGTCCGGGTGGACTGGTTCCACTGCCCCTCGGCCGCGCTCGGTGGGGACGCCTTCAACTACGGCTCCATCGATCGGGACCACCTCTCGGCCTGCCTGGTCGACGTCTCGGGACACGGCGTCGAGGCGGCGATGCACTCGGTCAGCGTCCTCAACGTCCTGCGCCAGCGAGCCCTCCCCGGCGTCGACGTCCGCGAGCCGGCCCAGGTGCTCGAGGCCCTGAACGCCATGTTCCTCATGGAGGAGCACGGCGGCCTCATCTTCACGCTCTGGTACGGGGTCTACTCCCGGCCCGAGCGGCGAATCCGCTACGCCAGCGCGGGGCATCACCCCGGATACCTCTTCGCCCCGGGCCGACCCGCGGAGGCCCTCCGCACCCGGGGGCCGATGATCGGCGCCGTGCCCGGCCAGCGCTACTCGCGGGGGGAGACCACGGTCCCTCCCGGCTCGGTGCTCTACCTGTTCTCCGATGGCGCCTTCGAGGTCACCTCCCCCGATGGGCGGCAGATGGGACTGGATGACTTCCTCTTGTTGCTTGGCGGCCCCGAGGCTGGCACCTCGGGCGAGGCCGAGCGCATCTACAAGGCGGTGAAGGGCCTCAGCCGGACCGGCCCGCTCGACGATGACTTCTCGGTGCTCGCGGTGAGCTTCGACTGAGTCAGGCTTAGGGCCGCCAGGAGTCGTGACCATGAAGATGGACATCACGGAGGAGGACGCGGTGGTGAAGGTCGGTCTGGTGGGCCGCCTCGACACTCCGGGCGTCGACGCCGTCGAGACCCGATTCACTGCGGCCGTCTGTCCCCGCGGGGCGCGGACGGTCGTCGACCTCTCCGGGGTCGAGTTCATCGGCTCGCTGGGGCTCCGGATGCTCATCACCATCGCCCGGACCCTGTCCCGCAAGAACGGCAAGCTGGTGCTCTACGGACCGCAGGCCTTCGTGGCCCAGGTGCTGGAGACCGCCTCGCTGGGGGACATCATCCCGGTGCAGCCGGACGCCGCCTCGGCAGTCGCCGCGGTCAAGGCCTGAGGGCAGACGTGGCGGACGCCACGAACGACGGCTCCCGGCGCGCCGAGCTCCGGCTGGAGGCCACTCGCGAGGGTTTCGCTGCCGGCTTCGAGGAGCTGCGGCGGACGCTGGACGCCTTCCCGCTCGACAAGCGAGCACGCCTCTCGGTGGAGCTCGTCTTCGAGGAAGTGGTGGCCAACGTCGTCCGCCATGGCACCATGCCCAACCGGCGGACCACCCTCTCGCTGGAGGTCGCGCTCGAGGACGACACGGTCCGCCTGACCTTCCTCGACGACGGAGTGCCGTTTGATCCCCGCGAGCGGCCGGACCCAATCCCTGCCGTGGACCTGGAGCACGCCGAGGCCGGGGGGCGGGGCCTCATGCTGATCCGTAGCGTCTCGCGCACACTGGAGTACGCCCGAACCCCGGAGGGGCGGAACCGACTCACCGTCACCGTGTCGAGAGATGCGGCAGCCGGTCCGCAAATGAGCGACATTGCGCCTCCTCGCGCCTGAACCCCGACATCGGAGACATCCCATGCTGAGGATGACTGCGACCCGCCTGCCGGGGTCGCTCGCCGCCGGAGTGCTCGTCGCCGCACTCGCCGCTCACCCGGCGCACGCCCAGAACACGCTCAACTACTTCAAGAACTACTTCGTGACCGGCGATTACCTGGCGGTCGGCGTCGGGCTCCAGCACACGGGCGTCAACGGCCTCGCCACCGGCACGCTCACCGTCGACCCATCTCAGATTCCCGCCAACGCCGAGGTCGTCGCCGCCTACCTCTACTGGCAGACCGTCTCCAGCAGCGGCACCCCGGGCCCCGAAGTCCTCCAGGGGGCGAAGTTCAAGGGCAACGACATCAGCAAGATCGCGGTGCTGCTCAGCCCCACGGGCTCCTCGCCGTGCTGGGGCGGCGGAGGCGCGACCGGCAACGGCGGCTCGAAGGCCACCTGGTCGTTCCGGGCGGACGTGCAGCGCTTCTTCCCGCGGGTGCGCCCCGCGAACCCGAACGATCCGGTCCAGGTCAAGGTCACGGGCAGCCACACCGTCACCCTTCCGGACATGGGAGGCAGCAACCAGCTTCCCTCGACCCTCGGTGCGGGGCTGGTCATCGTCTACCGCGTCACCGGCTACGACCCGGCCACTGGTTACCAGAGGCCGCGGATGCCGCTCCGCGCGGTCGTCCTCTACGACGGCGGGTTCACCATGAACCAGCAGAACCAGCAGATGCTGGTCACGCTGCAGGGGTTCTACGAGGCGTCGCGCAGCTCTCCGGTCGCGCGGATGACCCATCTCGTGGCCAACGGGCAGTCGAACAAGACCGAGCGGGTGCAGATCACCAGCACCGCCTCGCCCGCCGACAACCGGCTGGTGGCGATCAACCCCTTCGGCGGAAACACCGGGTTCGACGCCGTCACGTTCCAGAGCGTCCCGCTCGAGCCCGGAGCGATGAAGGCCACCGTCACCGTCGATCCCGGCGGCAGCGGCTCCTTCGACTGCCTGAGCTGGAACTCGGTGGTGATGAGCATGGTGGTGCAGGACAGGGACGGCGACGGCGCCCTCGACGTCCAGGAGTCGAGGTCGGAGTGGAGCTCGAAGCCGAGCCGGCTCGCCTCCGTCTACCCGAGCTGGCCGCTGACCGACCCGACCGGCGCAGCGCTCCCGGACCTCGGCGCGATGGGCCTGAACCCGGACGTGCAGGATGTCCTCGTCCACCTCGACTACCTCACCGGCTCGGACGGGCACTCCCATCTGCCGGCGAAGAGCGCGCTCCAGGCGGTGGCCACCGCCCTGCACAACGCGCCCCCCCGTCCCTCGCTCGTGGCCTCCGGCCTGTGCGCCGCGAATGCCGCCCCCGGACAGTGTCCCATCGCCGTCCACTTCGACGTGGGCTCGAACTACCAGCCGCCCCCGAGCTTCAGGCTCTCGTCGTGCGCCTCGGCGAGCACCTGGACCACCGACTGCGCCATCGTCCCTGCCGCTCTGGCCAAGGGCGGAAATGCGATTCCCGAGACGCCGTGCTCGGCGAGTGGCTTCACCCCTTCGGGGAAGCGTTGCGCCTTCAAGAACTTCGCGGGCGTGGTGGGCTGGAAGAACGGACTGCGGGCGTACCGGGATGCACCAGTGAATCGTGCCCAGGGCGCGGCGCCCTGCAGCCCGGGCCAGACCGGCTGCGAGCCCCGGATGCCCCGGAACCGGAAGGACATCGCCCGCTACGCGCTCTTCGCCCACGCGCTGGGCTACGCCTCGCCGACCGACCCGACGGTCCCGAGAAAGACCTCCGGCATCGCCGAGTGCGGCGGAGACCTGATGGTGACTCTCGGGCTCTGGGAGTTCCAGACCGCGTCCGCGTTCATGCAGGGCTCCACGCTCCTCCATGAGATGGGCCACACCCTCTGTCTGAAGCACGGCGGGGTGAGCGCCTCCGGGGCGCTCGAGCCGAACTGCAAGCCCAACTACCAGAGCGTGATGAACTACCTGTTCCAGGTGCGAGGGCTGCTCACTGCCCAGGGAGTCCCCACCATCGACCTGTCGAAGCAGCTGCTTCCGCCTCTGACCGAGTCGGCGCTCGGGGAGTCCACGGGCCTCGGAGCCGCCACCCCGTACCTCCCGCGCTGGTTCGCGCCGGCCTCGGCGAGCTACATCGACACCGCGCTCGGCACCACTCCGGCGACCCGGAGGTGCGACGGTTCCCGGCTCCAGCCCGGCGATCCTGCCTTTGTGCGCATCGACGGCGATCCGCGTCTGCAGCCGGCCGTCGACTGGAACGGCAACGGGCAGATCAGCGGGACTGACGCGCTGGACGTGAACTACGACGGGGCGCCGGGACAATCCTTCTCCGGGGCGAACGACTTCGCCACCATGGACCTCCGCCAGGTGGGCACGCGGCGGGCGGTCGGTAGCGAGGCGCTGAGCTACAGCGTGATCGACCCCACGACGGGCGTGGCTCCGGTTCCGCCCGCGCCGGCGGTCGGCGGTGGGCTCTCGCTCGACACCGGGTTCGGCGACCTCGGGTTCGGCGACCTCGGCTTTGGAGACCTGGGCTTTGGAGACCTGGGCTTCGGGGACCTCGGGTTCGGGGACCTGGGCTTCGGGGACCTCGGCTTCGGCGACCTGGGGTTCGGGGACCTGGGCGTGCCGGCGGACGAGGCGCTCGGGCCTGGAGACCTGAACCTGGACACGGCCGGCTCGCTCGGGAACTCGCCGAACGCCCTGACCGCCGTCACGCTCAAGAAGAACGGCGGCATCCAGCTGGCCTGGTTCCAGCCCCACGTGGGAATCCCTCTCGCCTACCAGGTCTACCGGGTGGAGGGCGCGAGCGTGACGCCCACCAACTTCGCCGCCCGCGTGCAAGTGGCCAACGTTGCGGGGACGGTGACGACCATCACCGACATCAGCCAGGCACTGAAGCCCAACCGGACGTACACCTACTTCGTGGTGGCCACGCTGCCGCCGCCACCGGACTGCACGCCGACGCCGGCCTACAACTGCGTGGACAACCAGCAGAGCAGCGTTTCCAACTTCGCCACGGTCACCTTCTGACGGGAGCCGACGGACGTTCCGGCTCGTCTCGACGTCAGCGGGAGCCGGCGCGTGAGGTCGCGGCGGCGATCCGCCGGCGAACTTCGCCCAGGAGCGCGTCCTCGCCTGCGGGGCCCTTCAGGTCGACGTACCGCCGGTAGGAGTCCACGAAGCCGGTGGTGGTCAGACCCTCCCGCACCCGTCCCTGCGTGTAGTCGAGGAGCGGGGTGATGCCGAAGGTGGGCTCCTCGTCGAGGAACAGCGCGAGCGCCTCGCCGCGACGGGCGTAACAGCGGTCGAGCTCGGAGTCGGCCTGGGCGAAGGCCCCTGCCTCCAGGTACGCCCGGGCGAGCTCGAACCGGCCGATCCAGGTGTCGAGCAGCGTGTTCGCCTCGCCGAGGAGGCTGATGGCCCGGCGCGCGTCTCCGGCGGAGAGCGCCAGCTCGGCATCGAGCACCTTGGCGTGCGCCCTCGGCTCGGCGGGAAGCTCGTTGCCCAGGGCCTGGGAGATGGAGCGGGCGGCCTCGGTCTCGCCGGTGAGGGCATAGATACGCCCGGCGAGGAAGCGGACCTTCATCGTCTCGCTCTCGCCGATGGCCCGCCCGGCCGCGGCGACCGCCGCCGCCTTCCGCCCCCGCGAGAGCTCGGCGAAGGCGACCGCGGCCAGCTTGGCCCCGGCGCGGTCGGGGTTGCCGGCCTTGCGGTCGGCGGCGGCGCCCTCCTCGAGGATGCGCACCGCGTCCGTGTAGCGGCCAGAGTAGATGGCGAGGTCGCCGAGCCCGGAGGCAGCGAACGAGGCGCCGACCGGGCTCGCCGCGGCCAGGGCCTCCCAGGTCCGCCGGGCCTCGTCGAGCCGGCCCTGTCCGAGCTGCGCGAAGGCCATCGGCAGGTTCCCCAGCGGGTTCAACTGCTGGGCCCGTGTGGCCTCTGCCTGGGCGGTGGCGAAGTCGCTCGCGTATGCGGCGTACAGCGCCAGGTTCACCCGGTACAGCGCCCGGTTGGGGAGGATGGTCACCACCTCCCGCATCTCGTCGAGGGCCTGCGGCATCTCGCGCAACCGGGTGAGGCAGAGCGCCCGGTTGTTGTGGGCTGCCGCGTCCGAGCGGTAGCGGGCCACCAGCGCCCCGTACTCCTTCACGCACGAGGGGTAGTCGGCGGTGAGGTAGTAGTACAGCCCGCGCGCCCGGAAGCGCTCGCGAGCGGTCATCCGGTCCACGTGACGGACCGCCTCGGTGATGTCCTTCTGGGCGTCCTGCTGCTTTCCCAGATTCGCCGAGGCGATCGCCCGCCCCGCATAGGCGAGCCCGAACGCCGGGTCGCGCTCCACGGCGCGCTGGAAGCTCGCCCGGGCCGCCTCGAACTGGCTGGAGGCGAGCGCTTCCATCGCCACCGCGTACTCGTGCACCACGTCCAGCGAGGTGGCGGTGAGGGTGTCCATGGCGAAGCGTTGCTCGGCGTCGGAGGACTCGTCGCCGAGACGCTGGCGGATCTCCTCCGCCAGCCTTCCCACCGCCGCCAGCACCCCATCGCGGTTCGTCGCGTCCCGCGCCGCCCGGGCGACCACCTTTCCGGTCACCGCCTGCCGGGCGGTGGCCTCGAGCCGGTAACCATCGTCGCGGCGCTCGATCTTCCCGCCGACCACCATCCCCAGCCCCTGCTTCACCGCCAGCTCGTTCGCCGCCTGCTCGTCGAACGGATCGGGAGGGTCCACGTTGAGCGCGCGCCGAACGTCGCTGTGGGCGTAGGCGGTGATGAAGGGCGCGCTCTCCAGGGCGAGCTTGATGACCGGCTCGAGCGTGCGGTCCAGCCCGGTGTCCCCGGTCGCGTTGGCGAAATCGCTGATCACCACGCTCACCGGCGCGTGGGCCGCGGGTGGGGCGCGCGGCCGGAAATACCAGAATGCCGCGCCGATACAGGCGAGGGCGAGCGCGGCGGCCACCGAGACCCGCCGCACGCCGACCGTGCGCTGGGTCCGCACGGGGCGTCCGTCGTCGTCCAGCCGGGCCAGGGCCGCAGCAAGCTCCGCCGAGCTCCGGTAGCGTCGGGAGGGATGCGGGTCGGTGCACCGGGCGATGATCGCGTCCAGCGCCTCGGTCACCTCGGGGATCTCCCCGCGCAACGGCGGCAGTGACTTGTCGGTTCGCGACTTGAGCTCCTCGAGCGCGCTCGGTGACCGGGTGTGCCGGATGCGCCCGCTGAGCATGTCGTGGAGCATCAGCCCCAGCGCGTAGACGTCGGCGCTCTGGTCCACCTGCTCGCCCCGGGCCTGCTCCGGCGGCATGTACTCGAGCGTGCCGACCATCGAGCCCGCCCGGGTGACGTCCGCGCGGTGCATGTCCAGCGGGCCCGGAGTGAAGGGGAGAGCCGAGCCTCCATCCGCCTCGATCGAGCCCAGGAGCCGGGCGATGCCGAAGTCGGTGATGAGCGCCTCGTCACCCGCGCCGACCATCACGTTGGCTGGCTTTAGATCTCGGTGCACGACGCCCGCCGCGTGCGCCGCCACCAGCCCCGCGCAGATCTGCCGCGCCAGCCGCAGGGCACGCCGGACGGGCAGGCGGCCCTCGCGCGCCAGCAGCGTCGCGAGGTCCGTCCCGTCCACGAAGGACATGGTGATGTACTTGAGGCCCTCGATCTCCCCGAGGTCGTGGATGCGCACCACGTTCTGGTGGCTGACCAGGCGGGCCAGGAGCAGCTCGCGCTTGAACCGGCGCTGGATCTCCCCCGCGATCGTGTGGTCGCTCATGATGTCCGGGCGGATGAGCTTGATCGCCACGTCGATTCCCAGCTCGGTGTCCCACGCCTGGTAGACGGCCCCCATCCCTCCGAGCCCGAGGAGCCGCTTGATGTGGTACCGGCGCCCGAAGGACATGCCGGGGACGAGCGGGCCGAGCGCCACGCCGCTCCCCGGTGCGGGCGCATGTCCACCGCCGCCCGGAGGAGGGCGTGGGTGGTGCCCGGGCGCCGCGCTCTCCGGCGCCAGCGTCACCGCCGTCCACGACACCGGCGGGACGTTCACCGTGCCGCAGGCCGGGCAGCGCGCGGACAGGGGGAGCAGGTTGGCGCCGCACTGCTGACAGACGGCGCTCATCCGTGCTTGGTCTCGCGCCTCCGGCAAGTGCAACCTCGCATGATGACGGGACGCTACTACACGCGTGCCGTGGGGCGCCCGCTCTTCAGGGGCCGCCTGCCAGCACGCTGAGCAGTAATTCACCGTACAAGCGGGTGCGCTTGTCGCCGAGGTAGGGCACCCGGGACAGCGCGTGCAGATCCGGCGGGGGGACGGCCGCAAGCTGCTCGACGAGGGGGTTGGGAAGGACGACGCTCGGCGTCACCCCGCGCTCGAGGGCCTTCGCCGCCCGGAAGGTCTTGAGGTCCTCCTCTCGCCGGCGGCGGCCGGGGTCGCGTGTCGGAGCAACGGGGACGGGGAGCTCGCCGCGCTCGGCGGACGCACGCAGCCCGCTCAGCAGCTGAAGCACCTCGTCCCCGTGCTCGCGGACGACCTGGCCCCGCACCCCCGGCGTGCGGGACAGCGCCTTGCGGTCTTTGGGGGGTCGGGTCACCAGCTCCTGGATGGCGGCGTTGGAGAGCATGCGGCCCATCGGCAGGTCCGCTGCCTCCGCCCAGGCGAGCCGCAGCGCATGGAGCCGGGTGCTCGCGGCGAGCTGGAAGGCCTGCTCTGCCGGCGGAAGGGTCCGGGGAATCTTCATCGCGAAGGGGGCTACCGACGGCCTCGCCGCCGCCTCGTCCGTGAGCCGCTCGCAGTCGAGCTGGACCTCCTCCACGATGTCGGCCGCCACCACCGCGGCGCTCACCTGCCGGCCCAGCTCGGTGAGGTAGCGCACATCGTCTGCGATGTAGCGATGCATCTCCGGCGGGAGCGGCCGGATCGAGAAATCCGATTGCTGGTGCCCCTTGTCCAGGGTCACCCCGAGCCGCTCGGCGGCCAGGTCCGCGAGGCCGACCTTGGGCCAGCCGAGGAGCGTCGCCGCCCGGTGAGTGTCGAATAGGCCCCGGACCCGCACCCCCGCCTCCGCGAGGAACTGGAGGTCCCCCTGGGCGGCGTGGAAGACCTTGGTCCGCAGCGGGTCGGCGAACAGCGCTGCGACCGCGGAAGCCTCCACCCCCGGGGCAAGGGTGTCCACGAGCCAGATGTCCTGGTCGGTGCCGATCTGCAGAAAGCACAGTCTCGCCCGGAAGGCGTGCATCGCGTCGGCCTCGAGGTCCACGGCAAACAGCCGTTCCGGCTCCAGCGCCCGGACCGCGGCCGCGGCGCCTACCGGGTCAGTGACATCGTGAATGGGCTGGCTGAAGGGGGCCACGAAGGGTCGTCTTTTACAGCGGAGGTCCGTAGGATGCCGCCCGCCGTGGAGAACGAATCACGCCTGGAGAAGAGCCTGCTCGGCCACGTGGGCCGGGCCATTGCCGACTTCGGCCTCGTGGAGCAGGGCGACCGCATCATGGTCGGAGTCTCGGGAGGGAAGGATTCGCACACCCTCCTGGACCTGCTGCGCATCCTCCAGCGCCGCTCTCCGGTCCGCTTCGAGCTCCTCGCGGTCACCCTCGACCAGGGGCACCCCGGCTTTCCCGGGCACCAGCTGGTCGAGCACTTCGCCCGGGAAGGGGTGGCGTACCGCCTCCTCCGGGAGGACACCTACTCCATCGTCCTGGAGAAGACGCCGCCGGGCAAGACGATGTGCACCGTCTGCTCGCGCCTGCGCCGGGGCATCCTCTACAACGCGGCGGTGGAGCTCGGCTGCAACAAGATCGCCCTCGGCCACCACCGCGACGACGCGGCCGAGACCTTGCTCCTCAACCTCTTCTTCGCCGGGACGCTGCGGGGAATGCCCCCCATCCTCCGCTCGGACGACGGCCGGAACACCGTCATCCGGCCGCTGATCTACGCGCCGGAGGCGGAGATCGCCGACTACGCCGCCCTGAGGCACTTCCCGATCATCCCCTGCGACCTGTGCGGCACCCAGGAACAGCTGCAGCGCAAGCGGATGAAGCGCCTGCTCGAGGATCTGGAGAAGGAGATCCCCCACGTGCGGAGCAGCGTGCTGGCGGCGATGGGGAACGTCCGGCCCTCCCACCTCGCCGACCGGGAGCTGTTCGACTTCGCGGCCCTGGGCGCCCCGCGAGAAAAGGAGCGAGACGCAGCATGAAGCCGCAGACCGAAGCCACCACCCGGGCCGACCGCAACGCCGCCCTGGTCGAGGTGATGCTGCTCGCGGCGATGGCCGACGGAAAGCTCACCGAGGGTTCCATCCAGACGCTGCTCCGGAGGGTGCTCGAGCGCCCCGAGTTCGACGGGACCAATCCCGACGAGATCAGCGCACTGGTGGAGAAGAGCGTGAAGCGGCTTGCCTCCCAGTCCAGCCTGGAGTCCATCCTCCAGCGACTGCGGGACCGCCTGCCGACGCACCAGAACCGGCTCCTCGCCTTCGGACTCGCAGCCTCGGTCGCCCTCGCCGACAAGAAGGCCACCCGTGCCGAGCTGGGGCTGCTCAAGACCTTCCAGGCCGCGCTGGGCATCGCCGAGGACGAGGTCGCGGAGCTGGTGGACGTGGTGGAGTCGGGGCGCTCGCTGAACGAGGTCCTCGGCGAGCCGCTGGAGCGCCTCTACGCGGAGGTGATGGTCCTGGTGACGGCGGCAGACGGGAAGGTGAAGCCCGCCGAGTCCCGTGCGCTCGTCGAATCGCTGGCCTCGGATCCGCTGTTCCGGGAGATCGACGCGGCCCGGGCGCAGTCCTACATGCGCGACTCGGTGGAGGCGCTCACCGAGCAGGGGTTGCCCGAGCGGCTCCGGGTCCTCGCCCACGGTCTCACCACCCATGCGCAGCGGGTCAGGGCGTTCGGCCTCGCGGTCCGCATCGCGCAGTCGTCCGGCGAGCCGTCCGCCGCTGAGCTGCGGGTTCTGGACATGCTTCAGGCCACCTTCGGCCTCGCGGACGACGAGGTCGCCCGGCTGCGAGCCGAGGTGACGTGAGGATCCAGGTGACCGCCCCGCGCACGGCGTTCCGGTTCGGGTTGCCCCCCTCGCTCCCGGTCGCACCGATCCCGGGCGCCACCGGTCGGCTCACCCGGGTGCTCTCGGGCATCGTGGGAAGGCAGGCCACGGTGGTGACCGTCTCCGACTACGACGCGCTCACCGACGCGCTTCGCCGCGGCGAGCTGGACGCGGCCTGGGCGCCTCCGCTGGTTGCCGCCCGTGCCGAGGCCCTCGGCGCGCGCATCCTGGTGCGCCCGCTCCGTCGCGGCTCGGTGCGCTCGCGGTCGGCGTTGCTGGTGCGCAGCGACTCCTTCCTGCAGCTGGAGACCCTCGGAGGAACCACCGCCGCATGGGTCGATCGACTCTCCCTCGCCGGCCACCTGCTTCCGATGGCGTGGCTTCGGGAGCGCGGGCTCGAGCCCGGCAAGCTCTTCGGCCAGCAGCTGTTTCTCGGAAGCTACCAGGCCTGCTTGGAGGCGCTCCTCGGGGGCGAGGCGGACCTCACCGTGCTCTTTGCGCCGCCGGAAGGTCATGACCTTCGGCAGGCGGTGGAGGAGGTGGCTCCCGGGCGTGCGGCGGACGTGCGGGTGCTCGCCTGCACCATGCCGGCGCTCCACGATGCCTGGCTCGTCGCGCCGCACCTGTCGCTCCAGGAGGCGCTGCGCCTCGAGCGGGGACTGTGCTCGGTCCGGGAGCTGCCCGAGGGGACGGCGCTGCTGCGGGACGTTCTGCGCGCCGAGCGGCTGGAGCGTGCCCCCGAGCTGGGGCACCGCGAGCTCTTCGCGCGCGGGCTCACCGATGTGACGCTTCCGTTACGAGCGGAAGCATCCGCTTGAACGGCGCCCGAGCCGCCTGGTACGTCACGGACTCGAGCATGCCGCCAACCGGAGGCGAGGGCTCCGAGACTGAACGCTTGCGCGCTCTGGCGGGCGTGAGCCCGGACGCGCGGCGCCCTGCGCCGCTCCGCGAGCCTCCCCCTGGTGCGGGGGGTTCCGCGGGCGTCCCCCTGGTGCGCGAGGCCTTGCGCTCCTGGGCGGTACCGAGCCTTCTGGTGGGCGCCGTCGCTACGCTCGTGGACGTCGGCGTGCTGCTCGCCGCGATGCGCTGGCTGGACGCTTCGAGCGCCGAGGGCGCGATGCTGGGCGTGGCGGTGGGAAGCACCGTCGCCTTCCTGGGCAATCGCCGGTTCGCCTTCCGCAGCTCGGCCACGGCGTGGGTGCCGGAGGCGCTTCGCTTCGTCGCCGGAACGTTCGCCGGGATGCTGGTGCACGCGATGCTGGTGCGGACACTCGCGGACCGGGCAGGAGTGCCGGTGGTGCTGGCGAAGCTGGTGTCCGATGTCTGCGTCTTCACCTTCGGCCAGCTGTTGCTCCTGCGCTTCTTTGTCTTCCCCGCGCGGCAGACTCTGCAGGCCCTCGGCCGGGCGCGGGCCCCGCTCTGGGACGTGCCGGACGCGACGCTCGAGGAGCCGATCGCGCGCGTGGGTGGAAGGAGCCTCTAGGAAAGCGTGGGGTTGTCGTCGGGGAGCGACTCAGCGCTCGCCGGCAGCAGCAGGATCGCCAGTGCGCGAGCCTGAAGCTCGCTTCCGCAGCGGTATTCCTGGACTTTCCCGTTCGTTTCGACGCGCAGAATCCACATACCCTCCTCCTCCCGGAGGACGGGCAGCTCGGTGCTCTCGGAGGTGGGTTCCATTCGCGCCACCCCTGGTCGAAGCAGGGCCCATGCCGAACCCCGGGCCGCGGCCGGGTCCGGTGAAGACGCCGGGTTGCCCCAACCCCTACCCGTTCCTGAATCGGCAGTCTGCAGACACTGCTATGCAAACTTTGCAGCGTCCTCGGTTTCGGACCACTCCCAGGCGCTGCGGTAGCCACCCAGCGCCTGGGCGCGTTCGATGAGCCCCGCATAGAAGGGGTGCCCGCCCAAGGTGGCGCTGTCCCCCACCACGAAGGCGTGCACCTTCGCCCGCGTGAGGGCGACGTTCATCCGCCGCAGGTCGGTGAGGAAGCCGAGCCGCCCCTCCGCGTTGCTCCGGACGCAGCTCACGAGCACCGCCTCGGCCTCGCGGCCCTGGAAGGCGTCCACGGTATCGACCTCGATGCCGAGCGGCTCGAGCAGCGGTCCCATCCGCGCCGCCTGCGCGCGGTACGGGGTGATGACCGCGATCTGCGCCGGGCCGAGGCCGGCGGCGAGCAGGGCGCGGGCCCGGGCGACCACCACCTCCGCCTCGCCGGGATTCTCCAGGCTCTCGCTGCCCTCGGGCGCAACCTCCTCCCAGCCCTTTCCCGCGGAGTCGAGGAAGAGCAGGGGAGGAGCATCGAGGTTGGCCCCGGGCAGCATCGTGGCCAGCGTGCGGCCGGCGACGGAGGGGTGCGCGCGAAGCTCGCCACCGTAGAACGCGCGCGAGGGCAGCTCCATCAGCTCGGCGTTCATCCGGTACTGCTCCCGCAGCATCTGCCGGACCGGCTCGCCGTGCACCGCGAGCAGCCGTTCGAAGAGGCTGGTGGCGAGGCCCTCCGCGGCTGCCTCCTGGGAGAGGACGGTGGGCGGCAGCTGCCGGTGGTCGCCCGCGAGCACGACCCGCTCGGAGCGGAGGAAGGCCAGGAGCGTGAGCGGCTCGGTGGCCTGGGTCGCCTCGTCCACCAGGGCCAGCGGGAAGCGGAGCGTCGCCAGCGGTGCGCCGCCGAGCGCGGTGAGCGTGGCGCAGAGCACGTCCGCGCCCTCGAGCACGTCGCGGACCGCCTTGCGCTCCAGGCCGCGCGCCTCGTCCATCAATGCTCGGGCCTCGGCCTGTGCCGATCGAGCATTGGCGAAGCGCTCGCGGCTTCGTCCGCGCTGCCGCTGCTTGCGCGCGTGCCCGAGCAGCTCGAACGCGTCGTCGAACAGCTGGCGCGCCAGCGTCCGGTCGGGGTGGTTCTCCACCTGGACATCGAGGGTGTGCTCCACCAGCCGCGGGGAGACGCGCGCCGGATGACCGATGCGCACGACCCGCATCCCCTCGGCAAGGCAGAGCTCCACCAGATGGTCCACCGCCGCGTTGCTGGCCGCAGTGCAGAGGATGCGGCCGTGGCGGCCGACGGCGTTCCGGGCCACGGCGGCGAGGACGGTGCTCTTGCCCGTTCCGGGAGGTCCGTGAACGCAGAAGAGATCGCGTGCCGCGAGGGCGCGCTCGACCGCGAGGCGTTGCTCGGGATTCAGCGCGTCGACCCCCTCGGGGGCTTTCTCGGGCTCGAAGCGCGGGGACTCCCTGCCGAGGAGCACCGCGCGCCGCCGGCCGGGGGCGCCCCGGTCACCCGCGGCGACCTCGGCGACGGCGGCGTCTGCCCGGCCGAACGTCACGTCGTCCGCAACCAGGTCCACCACCAGGCGGCCGGCCCGGACGAAGTCGGGAGGAGGACGATCGAACGCGAGCTGCAGGCTGTCGCGGCCGCCCCGGACGACCAGCGCCCGCTCGGGTGGCGCGACTTCCGCCCGCCGTGGCCGGGCCTCCACCAGGTCGCCGGGGCTGAACGGATTCCGCCAGGACTGGCCGCCGGCACGGGCCAGGGTGACCAGGAAACGGCCGCCGAGCCCGATGTCCTCGTCGGTGGCCTCGAGGTCTCCGGCGGAGAGGCCCAGCGACTCGCGCTCCCCCTGTGGGAGGCGGGCTCGCTCGCCGGCAAGCCGCTGCTCCTCGGCGCGGCGCTCGAGCGCGAGGAGACGGCGCAGGCGCTCGAAGTGCTCGGGCCCGGGTGGGGCGACGGCCATGCCCCATTCTGCCGAGATCCGCGAAGGCCAGCCTGCGTTGAAGCTTCCGCGCGAGCCACTTTCCGGCGCAATGGACCCAGGAGGTGCAAGTCATGACCTTGCTCCTGATGGCGCTGGCGATGACTGGAACAGCCGAGCTGGAAGTCGACTCGACCGGGCACGTCTTCATCTCGACGGAGGGAATCGAGGTTGCGCTGGCGGCCGTCCGTCCCTCCGAGCCCAAGCGCGCCCTGATCCGGCTCACCGTGCCGGGGCGAAATCGGCCTCGAAGGTCTGGCTCGCGCAGGTGCACGAGAGAGTGGAGATCTCCGAGTACACGGTGAAGGTCGGCAAGAAGGACCATCTGCTCCTGATCACCCGTTCTGGCCCCAACGTCGTCTTCCTCCCCGAGGA
>JBKPMY010000028.1:0-7023 GCA_046732375.1 Myxococcota bacterium | reverse complement strand
GGACAGCGTGTTCGGCCGTGGGAGGGCAGCCCGCCCGCATGCACCACGGTGAGGTGAAGCGATGAAGAAGGTCACCGGACAGGTGAAGCTGCAGATCCCTGCGGGCAAGGCCAACCCGGCCCCGCCCATCGGGCCGGCGCTTGGCCAGCAGGGCGTCAACATCATGGAGTTCTGCAAGCAGTTCAATGCCCAGACCCAGGCGCAGGCGAAGGAGGGCCTGATCATCCCGGTGATCATCACCGTGTATCAGGACCGCTCGTTCACCTTCGTGCTGAAGACGCCGCCGGCGGCGGTGCTGCTGAAGAAGGCCGCGGGGCTGCACACCGAGAAGAAGAAGGGGTCGGGGTCGCACAAGCCGGGCAAGGAGAAGGTGGGCCAGGTGAAGCGCAAGCAGCTGGAGGACATCGCCCGGCTGAAGATGCCGGACATGACCGCCGGCTCGCTCGAGGCGGCGATGAACACCATCGCCGGAACCGCCCGCTCGATGGGCATCGACATCGTCGACTGACGGCCTGCCCGGAGACTCCTGACATGACGACCAAGACTGCGAAGAAGTTCCGTTCGGCGGCCGAGCTGGTGGACCGCAACAAGCGCTACGGCGTGGACGAGGCCTTCAAGCTCCTGAAGGAGACGGTGGCCAAGCGCGGAGTGAAGTTCGATCAGACGGTGGACGTGGCCATCAACCTGGGCGTGGATCCGAAGCACGCCGACCAGATGGTGCGTGGCGCGGTGGTGCTCCCCAACGGCATCGGCAAGACCGTCCGGGTGGCGGTGTTCGCCAAGGGCGAGAAGCAGCGCGAGGCCCAGGACGCGGGCGCCGACGTGGTGGGCGAGGCCGACCTCGCAAAGCGGATCGAAGAGGGCTTCATGGACTTCGACACCGTGATCGCGACGCCGGACATGATGGGCGTGGTGGGCCGGCTCGGAAAGGTGCTCGGTCCCCGGGGCCTGATGCCGAACCCGAAGGTGGGGACGGTGACCGCGGACGTGGGCAAGGCGATCCGCGAGGCCAAGGGCGGCAAGGTGGAGTTCCGCGCGGAGAAGGCGGGCATCGTCCATGCGCCGGTGGGCAAGGCGTCGTTCCCGGCGGAGAAGCTGGCCGAGAACTTCAACGCGCTCATGGAGCTGGTGATGAAGCTCAAGCCGTCCACGGCGAAGGGCGTCTACCTGAAGGGCGCGACCATCAGCGCGACGATGACCCCCGGCATCAAGCTGGACGTGCAGGAGATCGGCGCGCGGCACAAGTAGCGGCGACGGCGGCGCTGCATCGGCCTCGGGCGGCGGACACCACCGTGTGTTCGCCGCCTTCGTCTTTCAGGCGTGTGGGAGCGAGCGACATCCTGTCGCCCGACGCGGTGCGCGGACCTGGGCTCATCCGTGCTGGCGATACCGCCGCGGAGCTACGCGCTCTCGTCGCCGGGCCAGTGCCGGCGGGTCCGCGGGGTCGCGGCTCGCTGCTCTCGAGGGCTAGGACGAAGCGCCGCCATCTTCGAGGGCGTGGCGGGCCGCGTTCAGGAGGAGGTTCCGGCGGGTGCCGTCATCGGAGCGAGCTCGGCCAGGCAAGCGTGGAGCTGGGCGACCACTGCGGCGCCCTCTCCGATGGCTCCGCCGACACGCTTCACAGAGCCGCTCCGGACGTCACCCACCGCGAAGACGCCGGGGAGGTTGGTCTCCAGCGAGGCAGGGATGGTTCGCCGGCCGCTGCGGGCGAGGTCGTCGCGCGAAAGGTCCGGGCCAGTCCTGACGAATCCCTTGGCGTCGAGCGCGACGTCGCAGGTTCGAAGCCACTCGGTCGCAGGGTCGGCGCCGACGAAGAGGAAGACCTGGCCGACCTCGTGCCGCTCCTCGTCGCCTCCGTCACGGTGCTTCCAGCGCGCGAAGCCGAGGTCGCCGTTCCCGTCCGGCTCCAGGCCGCTCAGCGCGGTTCGAGCATGGACGTGGATGTTGGGTGTCGCGGCGATCCGGTCGACGAGGTAGCGGGACATCGAATCGGCGAGCCCCTTCCCCCGGACCAGCATCAGCACCCGCGCGGCGTGCCGGGAGAGGAACACCGCCGCCTGTCCCGCAGAGTTCCCCCCTCCCACCAGCACGACGTCCTTCCCGCGGCAGTGATGCGCCTCGATCGGGGAGGCCCAGTAGGAGACTCCCCGCCCCTCGAAGGCCTCCAGCCCGGGGAGGTCGGGGCGACGGTACCGGGCACCGGAGGCGAGAACGATGGTTCGCGCGGAGACCTCGCGCCCGTCGTCGAGCGTGAGGCGAAAGGATCCGGGACCGCGGCAGTCGAGGCGGGTCGCGTGCGCGGGAATGGCGAAGTCCGTTCCGAACTTCGCGGCCTGCGCGAAGCCGAGACTGGTGAGGTCCTGGCCACTGAGGCCGATCGGAAAGCCGAAGTAGTTCTCGATGCGCGCGCTGGCTCCGGCCTGACCTCCGAAGCCGCGTGAATCGACCACCAGGACGGAGAGACCCTCGGAGGCCGCGTAGACCGCCGTGGACAGGCCGGCGGGCCCTGCGCCCACCACGGCCACGTCGTAGCCGCGCCGTCGAACCGCGTTCGGAAGCACGTCGAGGTAGCGCCCCAGGGCGAGGTCGCCGGGATTCTTCAGCACCGTGCCGTCGGGACAGATGGCGAGGGGAAGGTCCTCTGGCCCTGTTGCGTGGTGGGCGACCAGTGCCGCTGCATCGGAGTCCACCGCGGGGTCGAGAACGGAATGCGGATACTGGCTGCGGAGCAGAAACTCCTGGAGGCGGTGCAGCCGTGGATGGCTCGCGGGCGCGACGAGGATGGGACCGGCGAGCCCGAGCGAGGCGAGCGCCTTCCGCCGGAGGATCAGCACCTCGAGCAGCCGCGTGCCGAGCTCCACGTCGGTGACCATCAGGGTCCGCAGACCCTCGGGAGTCACCAGGAGTGCCTCCACCTCACCTTCGGCAACACCCTCGAAGGGCGCCCGGTGCCCCCACATGTGACCCAGCTCGGCCAGCATGTGCCCCGATCCCCGGTGAGTGATGAGCAGGCTCCGGCCGAGCACGTCCCGCCGGTAGGCGGCCACGGTCCCGGAGAGCACCACGTACATCCCCGGGCTCGGCTTCGAGATCTCGAAGAGGTGCTCGCCGTCGCGGAAGGTCCGTCGCTCCCCGAATCGTTCCAGGCGCGCGATGTCTCGATCGCCGAGGGGGGCATAGATGAGCTCGCGCTTGGCCTCGAGCTCCGGGTCGGGGAAGTGGGGCATGCCGACGAGGAAGTCCTGCTCGGGACTCGACATGGCGGTGGCCTCCTGTGCACACCCCCACCACGACCGGGGCGGAAGTTGCAAGCCCCTTTGCTCCTGGGGGCCGGTCAGCCGGCCGTGGCGCGCTCTGCGGACCCGGCACGCTCCCGCTCCTCGAGGTCCGCCAGGTAGGCGTGGAGCTGGGCCACCACGACGGCGCCCTCGCCGATGGCGCCTCCCACGCGCTTCACCGACCCGCAGCGTACGTCGCCGATCGCGAAGACGCCGGGAACGCTCGTTTCCAGCGACCGGGGAACGTCACTCCGCCCGGCGCGTACCAGCTCCTCGAGAGTGAGATCGGAGCCGGTCTTCACGAAGCCCTTCTGGTCCAGCGTGACGCCGCAGCCCCGGAGCCACTCGGTCGCAGGGTCTGCTCCGACGAAGAGGAACACGTGCTCGACGTGCATCTCCTGCTCGCGGCCTGCCCGGTTGTCCCTCCACCTGACCCTGGTGAGCTCTCCCCGGTCGTCGGGCGTCAGCGCGGTGAGCTCGCTGGAGGGGTGGACGTGGATGTTGGAGGTCGCAGCGATCCGGTCCACGAGATAGCGGGACATGCTCTGCGAGAGGCCGGGGCCCCGGACGAGCAGGAGGACCCGTGCGGCGTGGCCGGAGAGGTACACCGCGGCCTGCCCGGCGGAGTTCCCCCCTCCGATCAGGACCACGTCCTTTCCCCGGCACCCCCGGGCCTCGATGGGCGAGGCCCAGTAGGAGACCCCGTGCCCTTCGAAGGCAGCCAGCTGCTGGATGGCGGGGCGACGGTAGCGGGCGCCGGAGGCGATGACGACCGCACGGCTGAACACGGTCCGCCCGTCCTCGAGCTGGAGCGCGAGTGGCTGTCCCGGCGGGCGGCGGGGTTCGCAGGAGAGAGCGGTCACCAGCGCCGGAATCGCGAACTCCGCGCCGAACTTCTGTGCCTGGGTGAAGCCGCGCCCGGTGAGCTCCTGTCCGGTGATTCCGGTGCTGAACCCGAAGAAGTTCTCGATCCTTGCGCTGGCGCCCGCCTGACCCCCGAATCCGCGGGCGTCGATGACGAGGATCGACAGGCCCTCGGACGCGGCATACACCGCGGTGGCCAGCCCGGCCGGCCCAGCACCGACGACGGCAACGTCGTAGCCACGCTCCCGGATGGAGTTGGGGAGGACGTTCAGGTACCGACCCAGGGCGACGTCGCCCGGATTCTTGAGCACCGAGAGGCCCGGGCACACGACCAGCGGGAGATCGTCCGGGCCTGCAGCATGCCGGGCCACGAGCTCCGCGGCGTCCTTGTCGGTCTCCGGATCGAGGACCGAGTGCGGGTGGCGGCTGAGGAGGAGAAACTCCTGGAGTGTCCGGAGCCGGGGATCGGTGAGTGAGCCGATCAGGATCGGTCCGCCGTAGCCGAGCGCCAGCACACCCAGTCGCCGGAGGGTGAGGGTCCGCAGGATCCGGTCCCCGAGCTCGACCTCGGCGACCAGCAGCGCCCGGAGATCCTCGGGGCGGAGAAGGACTCCCTCCACGGGTCCGCGGGCCTGAAGGTCGAGCAGGGACAGGGCTCCCGAGAGCTGCCCCACCTCGGCGAGCAGATGACCCGGTCCTTCACGGTCCCAGATCGGAATCCTCCGCCCGAGCGCGTCTCGCCGGCTGAACTCCACCCGACCAGAGAGGAGGAGGACCATCCCCGGGCCGGGCTTCCCGACCTCGAAGAGCATCGCGCCGTCGGGGTAAGAGCACCTCGCTCCGAACCGCGCGACCCGCGGGATGTCGGCCTCGGGCAGCGGGTCGAAGATCTCGTGGAGCCGTCCCTCCAGGAATGCGAAGTCGGAGCCTGGCGGGAGCTTGGGAAGTTCGGGGATCGAATCGTCGGGAGGAGCCACGGGGATCTCCAGTAGCAGTCCGGCGCGGGCTCGCCTGTCAAAATCTGTGAGGAAGTTCAGTCGCGCGGCGGTCGGAGGACCGGCGCCCCGTGGAAGCCTTCTGCTCTCGGCGGATCCCCCGGCAGCCAGCCGCCGAGCTTCGGGGATGCGGCGGCTCAGCGTCTCAGGCTGGCCGGAAGGTGAGCGCGACCCCGTTCATGCAGTACCGGAGGCCGGTCGGCCGCGGCCCGTCGTCGAAGACGTGCCCCAGGTGTCCTCCGCAGCGGCGGCAGTGCACCTCGGTGCGGACCATCAGGAAGCTCCGGTCCTCGGTCGTCCCGATCGCGTCCGGAAGCGGAGCCCAGAAGCTCGGCCAGCCGGTGTGGCTGTCGAACTTCGTCTTCGAGGAGAAGAGCGGAAGCGCGCAGCCGGCGCAGAGGAACGTCCCGTCGCGGTGCTCGTTCAGGAGCGGGCTCGTCCCCGCACGCTCGGTGCCGTGCTTGCGGAGGACGTCGTACGCGGCGGGCGAGAGCAGCGCCTTCCACTCCGCATCGGTCTTCTCGACCTCGAACTTCCCCTTCGCCGGCGACGCGCCCCGGCTCGGGCGGAGGAGGCCCAGCGTCCCGAGGGCGAACGCGCCGCCGATCAGCGTCCGACGGGAGAGGCTCACGAGCCGCTCTTCGTCCGGGCGTGGCGAGGGAGCGGGCACGACTCGTAGCCGTGCTTCTCGTCCCACTGCTGGTGAGACTCCTCGGCCTTCCAGAACGGGCCGGCGGGAGCGATCTCGGTGGTGATCCGATCGACGAGCTTCTTCTGCTCGGCGTCGCGCGAGGCGAGCGCCTGGGCCTGCTGCTCGGCGCCGAAGGTGAAGATCGCGGAGCGGTACTGCGAGCCGACGTCCGGGCCCTGCCGGTTCCCGCTGGTGGAATCGTGCGAGCTCCAGAAGATCTCCAGCAGCCGCGCGTAGCTGACCTTCGCGGGGTCGAACTCGATGAGCACCGCCTCGGCATGGCCGGTGCCGTGATCGCTCACCTGCTCGTAAGACGGATTCTTGGTCTGCCCGCCGGTGTATCCGACCGCCGTCGCGAGCACGCCCGGGACCTGGCGGAAGCGGTACTCGGTTCCCCAGAAGCAGCCCTGGGCGAAGCTGGCGAGCTGGTGTCCGGGGCCGGGCTTCAGGGGCGTCCCGGCGCCGGCCCCTCCGGGGTTGGTGCCAACGGGGAGGGGAACGACCTTCTTCTCCATCGCGAAGGCTCCTCGAAACACGACCGCCGCGACGGCGACCACGGCGAGGGAGACGAGCAGGACAGGGCGCATGATGCAGAGGTACGCGCGAACGCGCCTTCCGGTCACCTGCCCGGGGCCCGAGGACGGGAGGGCACCGAGCATGCGAAGGACCTGGACTGAGAGGGCGAAGCGAATTCACTCCCGAGCAATCGAATTCTCTGAGACCCCCGGATGGACGAGGTCTCGGAGACATCGCGGAGCGACATCGCCCCGTGCTCGCCTGCTTGCTCCCCGGGGAACGACCGGCGGAAACGAGTTCTCTGAGACCTCGTCTCGACCTCGTCTCGCCCAACGGGTTGCGTCGACGCCTCGATGTCTTCGGCTGGAACTCCGCGGTCGGAACCCGTGATCGACCGACCGCCCGGGCGGGCTTTGACATCCGGCCCACCCCTTGCTAGATGCGCCGGTTCCGCCGGGGTTTAGCCCCCCGGCGAACCCCCTGGTCCAAGACCGCAGGGACGGGTGCGACTCCCGTCGAAATGGAGGCTGGCGACGGCCACGACCTCCGGCCCTGCCGAGACATGGGAGCGCTGGACCCTGGACGCAGGTTCCGGGACGCGAGGTCCAGCCTCGCACAAGACGGGCGCCGTGAGGCGTCCCTCTCGCTCTTGCCACTCTGGCTCAGGGCAGCACGCCAG
>JBKPMY010000027.1:0-7769 GCA_046732375.1 Myxococcota bacterium | reverse complement strand
GTTGGCGCGCTCCCGCGCGCTACCGCAGGCGGCCCCCTGGTGCGGGGGCTGAGCCCGATCGCTGGCGCGCTCCCGCGCGCTTCCTCAAGCGTCCCCCTGGTGCGGGGGGCTGAGCCCGATCGCTGGCGCGTCCCGCGCGCTTCCTCAGGCGTCCCCCTGGTGCGGGGGGCTGAGCCCGACCGCTGGCGCGCCCCGCGTGCGTGAGCACGGACGGGGGGCGCTCCTGCGCCGCTCCTCGAGCCTCCCCTGGGGCGGGGGGTTCCCCGGGCGTCCCCTTGGTGCCGCCGGGGGGTTCCTCGGGCTCTCCCTCGTGCGGGGGACTGCCGGGCCCTGACCGGGAGCACCGGGGAACGAGGACGTTGAGCGGTCGCGGACGTCCCGACTGTCACCCCGGAGCCGATTCAGTGGCAGAACTCCGGTCCCGTGAGGACCGTCCAGGGGTGCGCTCCCTCCTGCTCCTCGTCCCCTTGCTGCTCTCCGCCGACCCGGCGCCCCCTCCACTGGTGCGGATGGAGGTCAAGGACGTCGTCCCCCTCAAGGAGCTGAAGCAGCATGCCGTGGTGCTGGTCTCGAAGGAGGACGGGACGGTGTTGCCCCTCTTCGTCGACGAGACCGCGGCGGTGGCCATCGCCTTCCGGCTGATGGGCCGGCCCACCCCTCATCCCCTGGCCCACGACCTCCTGGACCGGCTCATCCCGAGCCTCGGCGGGCGGCTGACGGAAGTCCGGATCGACGGACTGAAGGACCACGTCTACCAGAGCCACGTCTTCATCCAGCAGGCGGACCGCAAGCTCGTCATCGAGGCCCGACCCTCGGACGCGGTCTCGATGGCGCTGGCGGCGAGGGTGCCGGTCTACACGACCCGTCAGGTCATGGCCGAGGGAGGCATCTCCCGGGCGGAGATCGATGCGTACGGCAGGGACTCCTCCGCTCCGGCACCGGGCATTGGCGGGAGCGGCAATGCCGGGACGGCACCGGGTGAGGACGCGCGCGCGCCCGGTCCGCCTCCGGCCAAGAAGTCACCGGTGGGCAAGCCCGTCGAGCTCTGAGCCTGGACGCTGGCCCGCTCCTGCCCGCTTCCTCGGGCGTCCCCCTGGTTCGGGGGGCTGAACCTCGACGCTGGAGACTGGAAAGCCCGGCCCCCCCTCCCAAGGGAAGCCGGGCTTTCGCGAGGCAAACTCCAATGGGGCATCGCCACCCCGTGCAGCCGGTGGGGTGACGAGTCAGGTGGAACAGCGTCGGCCCTGCTCCAACGTGGGAGCCTGTTCGTATTCTGCTCGATGACAAAGTGTCAAGGCGCGGTCTGCGCTACAGGATCCGTGCCGTGACGCGTCGCTCGAAGATCGTCTGCACCCTTGGCCCGGCGTCGGATGCCCCGCGCGTGCTCGCGGGGATGATCGCCGCCGGGATGGACGTCGCGCGCCTCAACTTCTCGCACGGAGACGCCGCCCAGCACCGGGCCCGCTTCGAGGCAGTTCGCCGGGAGTCGCGCCGGGCCCGGCGCAACGTGGCGATCCTTCAGGATCTCCAGGGACCCAAGCTCCGTCTGGGCACGTTCGCCGAGGGCCGGATCGAGCTCGTCCCTGGCGAGACGGTACTCCTCGCCACTGCACCGGGTGTGGTGGGAAGCCCACGGGTCATTCCAGTGCCCCTTCCGACGCTGGCCCGGGATTGCCGAGTAGGAGACCCGGTTCTGCTGGACGACGGCCGGGTGCGTCTCCGTGTGAAGCGGCGGCGGGGTCGGGATCTCGAGGCGGAGGTGGCGATCGGCGGGCCGCTCTCCGACCACAAGGGGGTGGCTCTCCCCGCCTCGACCGTATCGATCCCCGCCTTCACCCCGAAGGACAGGCGGGACGCGGCGCTCGGGCGTGCGCTGGGAGTCGATCTGGTGGCGATGTCCTTCGTCCGCACCGTCCGAGACGTGGAACACGCCCGGCGTCACCTCGCGCCCGGAACACCTCTCATCGCCAAGATGGAGAAGCCACAGGCCATCGACAACCTCGAGGCCATCCTGCGTGCCGCCAACGGGATCATGGTGGCCCGCGGGGACCTCGGGGTGGAGCTGCCCCTGGAGCAGGTTCCGGGGCTCCAGAAGCGGTTGGTCCGGCAGGCGAACCTGTTCGGAAGGCCCTGCATCGTCGCCACCGAGATGCTGGAGAGCATGATCCAGGCGCCCCGCCCCACGCGCGCCGAGGTCTCGGACGTGGCGAACGCGGTACTGGACGGCGCGGACGCCGTGATGCTCTCCGCGGAGACCGCCGTGGGCCACGACCCCGTGGCGGCGGTCGAGACGATGGCGCGCATCGTCGAGGAGGCCGAGCGGTCGGTCCCGGCCCGCATTCGCCCGGACCTGGCCGGGAGCCCCCTGCACCGCGGCGACGCGCGCGGAGCGGCCCGGGGGCGCGGCGGGTCGAGGCCTGGCGACGTCTCTCCTGGGATCGCCGCCGCGGCGGTGGAGGCCGCGCGCAGCTGCGGGGCGAAGGTCATCGTGGCCTACACCGAGAGCGGCTACACCGCGCGGCTGGTCGCAGCGTTTCGTCCGCCGATGCCGATCCTCGCGCTCACCCCCAACGAGGGCGTGGTCCGTCAGCTCGCGCTCGCCTGGGGCGTGGAGGCGCACCTCGTGCCCCGGGTCCGCTCCACGGACGCGGTGATGTCGCGTGCCCGGACGGAGGTGCGCCGCCGAAAGCTCGCCTCTCCAGGAGACCAGATGGCCATCGTCGCCGGAGTGCCCCTGAACGAGCCGGGGAACACCAACCTCCTGACGGTACAGCCCGTCTGACCGTGGCACGAGCGAACGCCCCGAGCGCGAGATACCCGCTGCTCACCAGGCTCGGCTCGGAGCCCGTCAGCCGTGCGCTCTGACCTGCGCCTCGGATGCCGCAGGTGCCGGAGCGAGGCCGAGCTGGCGTATGGCTTCAGGGAGACCTTCCCGGACGCTTCGCCAGCGGGGTGCCCACCCGCTCGCCGCCCGCAACTTGGCGTTGCTCAGCCGGAGCGATCGGGACAGCAGCTCGACCAAGCCGCCGCCGAGCGCGGTGATCCACCGGGGAATCGGCCTCGGGGCGGCGATGCCGAGGGCTCGCGCGCAGATCTCGCCGAATTCCTTCCGGGTCACGGGCTCGTCGTCGCAGACCTCGTAGATCCCCCCGGGGACGCCCAGCGCAGCGACGACCGCGGTGGCAGCGTCCTCGTGTGACACGGACGACAAGTACGCTCCAGGCGATCCTGGGAGGGGTGCCCAGCCCTTGCGCACCCCGGCGAGCATCTGCTGGAGGAGTGGATCCGGCCCGTAGAACGCAGCAAACCGGAGCACCACACCGTCCCCTCCGTTCCGGGCGTACCGCTCCACAGAAGCCTCGGCGTCGACCAGCGTGCGGTTGTAGGGTACGGGACGGATCGGCCACCGCTCGTCGATCCAGTCCTTTCCTCCATCCTCGTGAATCGGTGCGAAGGACTCCTGGATGAGGCGGCGAACGCCCACAGTCGCCGCCGCGCTGGCCAGGATGCCAGAGCCCTCACGTCGGATGCGGTCGTTCTCCCGCCACGAACGGCGAAACAGCATCCGGAACAACGAGGACGGCATGTGCGTCGCGAGATTGATGACCACGTCGTGGCCCTGGAGGGCGGACTGGACGGAGGCCGGATCGAACAGGTCCATCGAGAGCGGGGTCGCGCCGACGGCGCGGAGCAGCTCCGCCTGTTCGGCACTGCGGCTCACCGCGGAGACCGGGTGACCGGCTGAGACCAGGAGCGGGAGGATGCGGCGGCCGACCACCCCGGTGGCGCCAGTGAGAAGGATTCGGTCCATGCGCCTCGTATGGCCCCCCGGCGAATGGATCGCACTGCCTGCCGTCACCAGCGAGCGCTCGTTCCGATGACCGCAGCTTCTCTGCTCCAGGCGCGGGCGAGCCCATGCTCCGAGTCAGCGTCCCCCGAACCTGATGCCCGGTCCGAGGACTCCCACGAAGAACACCAGCGTGATGGCCGCCCCGACCAGCCACGCCCGGCTGCGCGGCACACCGGGCGGCAGAGCCTGCGCGCTGGCCGGCGGGCGCCTGGCCCACAGCCCGGGATACCAGGCGAGGAGCGAGGTTCCCCCGAAGGACGCCGCGGCGGCCGAGATCAGCACCAGGTACAGGCCGTGCGGGTTGAGAAGGCCCGCGGCGACGAATGTGAGGCCGCCCACGACGTAGGGCAGCAGGCAGAGGGTCCGGGCCCGGACCTGCCGCTCCTCCGCTCCAGGACCGAGGAACGGCCAGAAGCGGCATCAGCACGCGAGGAGCCAGGAGGAAGTACAGCAGCGCTCCGGCGATGCTGAGCGCGCCTCGCCAGGCCAGCGATGGCTCCAGGCCGCGGACCACCACTGCCCAGTCGCCGATGTTGCCCAGGCCCGAGAAGAGCAGGTAGCCGAAGGGCGTCAGGAGATTCACCGCGAGGAGCAGCCAGGTGAATGCACGGACCCGGCCCCAGGCGCGGGGGACGCGCTGGAGGGCGATCCAGGCCAGCGCGGCCACGGCGAGGTTGGCGATGCTTCCCCCCGCCGCAAGCCATCGCCGGTCACCCGGGGAGAGCCCCTCGGAGCACTCGAAGAAGATGGCATTCAGCTCCACCGGCCGGCCACCCACCAGCACGCAGGCTCCGCCGTGCCCCAGCCCCTCGTGGACGACGTTGCCGATGGAGTAGGCGACGACCGCGATGGCGCCCACCGTCCAGGGGTCCAGCCGGCTCGGTTCCGCGGAGGGCTGCTCCATCCGCCCTCACCCTAGCCCGCGTCCTTGCGTGGCGCCCCTGGTTGGAGTGGTGTGCGCCCCCGTGCCTCGCGAGCTCGTCGCCTGCGCTCTGCTTCTCCTCGCACTCGCCCCGTCGTGTACGCGGGGCGGAGGGAACGCCGGAGCCCCGGGCTCGCCGCCTTCCCCTGCTCCGACTGCGACCACCCCGGACCGGTCGAGCCCGGCGGCGGCCACGCAAACAGGGACCTCGTCCGGCGACCACGAGGCGTGTGACACGGGAATCTCGGCGGCGCGCGGCAGGGGAGCGGCGCCGTCGAGCCCCATCCTGAGTGCCGGGACGGCGAAACCGGAGGCCCCGGTGGTCGCCCCGCCGGGAATGGTCTGGATCGCCGGCGGCGAGTTCGACCAGGGCTCCGACGAGGAGATGTTCCGGGACGCCCGGCCGGTTCACCACGTCAGCGTCGACGGCTTCTGGATGGACGCGACCGAGGTGACCAACGCGGAGTTCAAGCGCTTCGCGGACGAGACGAAGTACGTGACCGTCGCTGAGCGCGTTCCGCGGGCGGAGGACTATCCAGGCGCGCTTCCAGACATGCTCGTCCCCGGCTCGGTGGTGTTCTCACCTCCGAAGAAGGCGGTGCCCCTCAACGACCACTTCCAGTGGTGGAACTACGTGAAGGGCGCGAGCTGGCGTCATCCGGAAGGACCGGGCAGCTCCCTTGCAAAGCGGATGGACCATCCGGTGGTCCACATCGCCTTCGAGGATGCGCAGGCCTACGCGAAGTGGGCCGGGAAGCGCCTTCCCACCGAGGCGGAATGGGAGTTCGCCGCGCGAGGTGGGCTCGCGCGGAAGAAGTACCCCTGGGGTGACGAGTTCCGGCCTCGCGGCAAGTTCATGGCCAACACCTTCCAGGGTCACTTCCCCGAGCGGAACACGGCCGAGGACGGGTACGTCGCGACCAATCCGGTGAAGGCGTTCCCGGCCAACGCCTATGGCCTCTACGGGATGGCGGGGAACGTCTGGGAGTGGGTCTCCGACTGGTACCGACCCGACTACTACGCGCGGCTGGCGTCCACCGGCGGAACGGCCCGGAACCCTGCCGGCCCGCCGGACAGCTTCGACCCATCCGAGCCCGGAGCGCAGAAGCGAGTCCAGAAGGGTGGCTCGTTCCTCTGCACCGACCAGTACTGCGCCCGCTACATGCCCGGGGGGCGCGGGAAGGGCGCGCCGGACACGGGGACGAACCACCTCGGATTCCGGCTGGTCAAGAGCTGACCGCGGAACCCGGAGCCCGGTCCGTTCCCAGCGCCGGCGCAGCCTCTCGCCGCATCAAGAGGCGGTCACCTCTGCCCGGACGAACTGTCTTCCGGAAGCTCCGCTGAATCCGCGTGTCACGATCCGTCCAAGGTTCAGACTCTCTCTGAGATCATGAGAATGGAAGCGAGCAAGACGGACATGGACGGGCCGCTGCGACGATCCCAGGTGGTGCTCGACGCTGCGTCGCCGCGCGGCCCACCGAAGGCCACGCGGCGAGAGTGGATCGGCCTCGCCGTCATCGCGCTCCCGTGCCTGCTCTACTCGATGGACCTCACCGTCCTGAACCTCGCCGTCCCTGCACTGAGCGCCAGCCTCCGCCCCAGCAGCACCGAGCTGCTGTGGATCATCGACATCTACGGGTTCCTGGTCGCGGGATCGCTCATCACCATGGGAACCCTCGGCGACCGGATCGGCCGCCGGCGGCTGCTCCTGATCGGCGCAACGGCTTTCGGGGCAGGCTCGATCGTCGCCGCCTTCTCCACCACCGCACTGATGCTGATCGCCAGCCGGGCCCTGCTTGGAATCGCCGGCGCCACCCTCGCCCCGTCGACGCTCTCCCTGATCCGCAACATGTTCCACGATCCGGCCCAGCGCAGGGTGGCCATCGGGGTGTGGATCTCCAGCTACTCGGCCGGCGCCGCGATCGGCCCCCTCATCGGGGGAGTGCTGCTCGAGCACTTCTGGTGGGGATCGGTGTTCCTGATCAGCGTTCCGGTGATGCTGATGCTGATCGTGCTCGGCCCGGTGCTGCTCCCCGAGTTCAAGGACCCCGGGGCGGGCCGCCTGGATCTGATCAGCGCCGCCCTCTCCCTGGCAAGCGTCCTCTCCGTGATCTACGGGCTGAAGCGGATGGCCGAGACGACCCGGCCCTGGCCGGCGATCCTCTCCGTCGTCATCGGGGTGGGCACCGCCGTGGTCTTCGTTCGCCGGCAGCGCGCCCTGGCCCACCCGCTCCTGGACCTCGGGCTGCTCCGTTCCCGTGCGTTCACCGCGGCGCTGGTCACCTACACGCTCGCCACGTTCGTTGGCTTCGGGGTGTACGTCTTCATCGGGCAGTACCTGCAGCTCGTCGTGGGGCTGTCGCCGCTTCAGGCCGGGCTGTGGACGGCCCCGTTCGCCCTCGCCTTCATCGTGGGCTCCCTCGTGACTCCGGCCATCGTCCGACGCGTCTCCCCTCGCTGGGTGATGACCGCTGGCCTGTTACTGGCGACAATCGGCTTCGGAGTGGTCGCCCTCGTGGACAGCGCCTCTGGGCTGGCGCTGCTGGTCACCGGGCTCGTCACCTACTCCCTCGGGCTCGCTCCGGTGTTCACCCTCTCCAACGACGTGGTCATCGGATGCGCGCCGCCCGAACGCGCGGGAGCGGCGGCAGCGCTCTCCGAGACGGGATCGGAGCTGGGCGGCGCCCTTGGCATCGCCCTGCTCGGGAGCCTGGGCACGGCCTTCTACCGGCACCGGATGAGCGACTCCCTCCACTCGGAAATCCCCGCGCAGGCGGTGGAGGCAGCGCGAGACACGCTGGGCGCTGCCCTGGCCGTCGGGAGGACCCTGTCGGATCATCTCGGGCCGGAGCTGATCGCCAGGGCGCAGGAGGCGTTCATCGGGGCGCTGCGGCTGTCGGCCGTGGTCGCCGCCGTGATCGTCGCCGGGATCGCGCTGGCCACGGCGCTCCTCTTCCCAACCGAGACCTCGTCCCACCCGGATGCTCACCCCTGAAT
>JBKPMY010000026.1:0-2530 GCA_046732375.1 Myxococcota bacterium | reverse complement strand
GACGTTGTCCGATCAGTCCCTGCCGGTGAGCCTCGCGACGCTGGCGCAGGCCATGGAGGGTGACCCGTCGCAGCCCGGCCGGATCGGCGCGGTGCGGAAGGGCGCCGCCCCGGACGACGTGGCCTCGCTCATCTTCACCTCCGGGACGACCGGCACGCCCAAGGGCGTGATGCTCACCCACCGGAACTTCGCCTCGCTGGTGCCGAAGCTCGCCGCCTCGTTCGACTTCGGGGTGGGCGACGGCCTGCTCTCGGTGCTCCCGCTGCACCACACCTTCGAGTTCTCCGCGGGCATGCTCACCCCCTTCAGCCGCGGCGCGGAGGTGACCTACCTCGACGAGCTCACCACCGACCGTCTGGGCGAGGTGCTCGAGTCCGGTCACGTGACGGCGATGATCGGCGTGCCCGCGCTCTGGACGCTCTTCCACCGGAAGATCACCCAGGAGCTCACCGCCAGGCCGGCCATCGTCGAGCAGGGGATCCGCGCGCTGATGTCCGCGCACGGCGCGCTCCGGAACCGGCAGAACCTCAACCTGGGCAAGATCCTCTTCTGGCCGGTGCACCGGAAGTTCGGCGGCCGCATCAAGTTCCTCGTGTCGGGAGGCTCGGCGCTGACCGACGAGGTCCACCGTGCCTTCCACGACCTGGGCTTCGACCTGGCCGAGGGCTACGGCCTGACCGAGGCCGCGCCGGTCCTGAGCGTGCAGGCGCCGGGGAACAAGCGCATCCCCGGAAGCGTCGGCAGGGCGCTGCCAGGCATCGAGCTGCGCATCGAGAACCCCGACAACGAGGGCATCGGCGAGGTGTGCGCCCGGGGCCCCAACGTGATGGCCGGCTACTTCGCCGACCGCGAGGCCACGGAGGCCACCCTCCGGGACGGCTGGCTTTACACCGGGGACCTCGGACGGATCGACGCCGACGGACAGCTCTACCTGGTGGGGCGGAAGAAGGACGTCATCATCGACGCCAACGGGAAGAACACCTACCCGGACGAGCTGGAGGAGCTCTACGGGGACCACCCGTCGATCAAGGAGCTGTCGGTCGTCGGCCTCCCGGACGACGCCGGTGGAGAGATCGTCGCCTGCCTCTGCGTGCCGGAGTACGGAGAGCGGCGCCGCGAGGAGGTTCGAGCCGAGCTGGAGGAGCACTTCCGCCGGGTGTCGGCCGAGCTCGCCTTCCACCGGCGGATCAAGGTGCTGCGCTTCTGGGACGCCGACCTGCCGAAGACCAGCACTCGCAAGGTGAAGCGGAAGCTGGTGCTGGACGAGCTCCGGAAGCTGGAGAAGCTCGCCGCCACCGGCGAGAAGGTCCGTCCCGCCGCGCACGGTAGCTCCACCGAGTGGCTGCAGCGACTCGTCGCCGAGGTCATCGGCAAGCCGGCGAGCGAGGTGCGGCCGGAGTCACGCCTGGCAGCGGACCTCGGCTTCGACTCGCTGATGCTCACCGAGCTGTCGGTCGCGCTGGAGGCGGCGGGCATCCCCCTGCCCGAGGCCGGCGACCTCTCGGGAGTGGAGACGGTGAAGGACCTCGCTCGTTTCCTGGGGGGCGCCGGCCGGCGTCTGGCCCAGCCCGCCGAGGGCGTCCAGCCCTCGACTGGCGATGCCGAGGCCGAGGACCGTGAGATTCCCGTGCCGGCTCCCGTCGCGACCCTCGGCCGGACGATGGTCGACCTCTGGCAGAAGGTGATGTTCGGCGGCGTCTTCGACGTGAAGGTGACCGGCCAGGCCTACGTTCCGCAGAGCGGAAACTTCCTGGTCATCGCCAATCACAGCTCGCACCTGGACATGGGGCTCGTGAAGTACGCTCTCGGCGAGCAGGGTGGCCGGATGGCCTCCCTCGCCGCCCGCGACTACTTCTTCGACACCCCGCTCAAGCGAGCGTGGTTCGAGAACTTCACCAATCTCATCCCCATGGACCGCCACGGGAGCCTGCGCGAGTCGCTGCGCCTGGCCGGCGACGCGATCAAGAACGGGTACCATCTGCTCATCTTCCCCGAGGGCACGCGCTCGCCCGACGGGCAGATGCGCGAGTTCTACCCCACGCTCGGTTACCTCGCGCTGACCTACGGGGTGGACATCCTCCCTCTCTACATCCAGGGCGCGTTCGAGGCCCTGCCGAAGGGAAGCGTGGTCCCGAAGCACACCGAGATCTCCGTCCGCCTCGGACCGGCGCTGGGCATCGCCGAGCTGCGGCGGCGCGCCCACGGCCTGGCCCGGAGCGAGAGCTACCGGCTGGTGACTCGCATCGCGGAGGAGGCGGTGAAGCGGCTGCGCGAGGGCGGGATATTCTGGCTCGAGCCCGACGTGGAGCTCGCTCCGGCCCCGGTGCGTCCGCGGAAGAGCTCGGGCGGAGGCCCGAGGTGAGCTCCGGCCGGAGCGTCCTGGTCACCGGCGCGACCGGGTTCCTGGGCAAGGCCATCGTCCCCCGGCTGGTGGCGGCCGGGCACCGCGTGCGGATGCTGGGTCGCAGCACGCCCGGCCCGGACCTCCTGGCGCAGGGCGAGTTCGTGCAGGCCGATCTGGGCGACCGCG
>JBKPMY010000025.1:0-7766 GCA_046732375.1 Myxococcota bacterium | reverse complement strand
ACCAAGGAGTGCGCGGTCTACACCACGCCCGCCACCGCGCAGACTCCGGAGGAGTACCGCGCGCTGCAGACCGAGGCCCTGGGCTTCGTGGAGTCCATGGGTTTCATGATGGACAACCTCAACTTCCGCTCGCTGTCGCCCGAGCACCAGGCCGAGCTGCTGCAGTCGGTCCCGGTGTGGCGGGGCGGACGAGCGGCCACCGGGAGCACCCCCACCGTGTCCCCGCCCGGGCAGACGGGAACGCCCGCCGCGCAGACCGGAGCGGCGCTGGCCCGGCTGTTCTCATCGTTCTAGCCACCTGTCCCGAATGCTCCGCGCCCCCGTCCTCGTCCTCGTCCTCGCCGCTGCAGGCCTGCTCGGCTCCTGCGTGCACATCCCCACCGAGAAGGAGCGCCAGGGCGCCGAGGCCCACTACGACCTGGGCATCAACGCCCAGACCTCCGGCGACGTCCGAAGCGCGCTGAAGGAGTTCGAGGAGTCGCTCAAGCTCGACCCCGACTTCGCCGAGGCCCACAACGCCATCGCCGTGCTCCTCCACCTCTCGTTCGATCGGAAGGACGAGGCGGAGAAGCACTACAAGCAGGCGCTCGAGATCCGCCCCGCGTTCTCGGAGGCCAAGGTCAATCTCGGCAACCTCTATCTGGACCAGGGACGGCTGGACGAGGCAATCGCCCTCTACGAGCAGGCGCTGAACGACATGCTCTACGCCACGCCCTACATCGCCGAGGCGAATCTCGGCTGGGCGTACTTCAAGAAGGGCAACACCCCTCAGGCCATCGAGCACCTCAGGGCCTCGGTGAACCACAACCCGCAGTTCTGCCTGGCCTACAAGGACCTCGGGATGGTCCAGGACGCCCGCGGGGACCTCGCCGCGGCCTGCACCGAGTTCACGCGGTTCGTCCAGGCGTGCCCGAAGGTGGCCGAGGCCCACCAGCTCCTGGGCAGCTGCCAGGTCCGGCAGGGGCGCGCCTCGGAGGCCCGGGCCAGCTTCGATGCCTGCGTGGAGAACGCCACCGGCGCGCCTCAGCAGCGGATGCGCGAGCAGTGCATCCGGCTCCGCGACGGGCTGGGAGGGCAGGGCAGCCGTCCTCAGTAGGAGCACTCGGCCGTGGATCGCTGGGAAGACGAGGCGCTGGTCCTGGGCACGCTGGACTACGGCGAGGCGGATCGGCTGGTGACGCTCCTGACCCGCAGCCGGGGCAAGCTCACCGCCTTCGCCGCCGGAGCGCGCAAGAGCCGTCGCCGCTTTGCCGGTGCGCTCGAGCCGGGCACCCTGCTGCGGGCGCGCCTCGTCGAGCGCCACGGCTCCACGGTCCGCCTCGACGCGGTGGAGGTGGTGCAGGCCTTCCCTCGCATCCGCGAGGAGCTGCCGCGGATCGCCCGGGCTCTCTACGCGCTCGAGCTCTGCCGGGAGCTCCTCCGGGACGACGAGCCGGCGCCGGAGCTGCTCTCCCTCGCCGTGGAGTGGCTGGGCCGCCTCGACGCCGGCGAGGCCGGACCCACCTCGGTCCTCGCCTTCGAGCTGCAGGCGCTCGCACTCGCCGGGCTCATGCCCCGGTTCGATGCCTGCGCCCTCTGTGGCCGGCCCCCGGGCGAGACGCCCCGGTTCGACGTGGACCACGGCGGAGCGGTGTGCGCCGCCTGCTCGCCCCGGGCGACGGGCCCGCGCATCGACCCCGCGGTGCTCGAGGGGCTCGCGGCGATCCAGGCGGGGGCCCGGCAGCCGTTGCCCGCCGCTCTCCGCGCCGAGGCCCGGGGGCTCCTGGCCCGGTTCATCGAGGCACAGCTCGGGCGGCGGCTGAAGAGCGTCGACTTCCTGCGGAGCGTGGGAGTCGACTGATCGAGCTGGTTTGTGCTTCAAGGTGCACCGCTTGGCGATGACCTTCCAGGAACTGATTCTCGCGCTCCAGCAGCACTGGGCGGCCCAGGGCTGCATCCTCGCCCAGGCCTACGATGTCGAGGTGGGCGCGGGCACCATGGCTCCCACCACCTTCCTCCGCGCGCTGGGCCCGGAGCCGTGGAACGTGGCCTACGTGCAGCCCTCGCGCCGTCCGGCCGACGGCCGGTTCGGGGACAACCCCAACCGGCTCTTCCAGCACCATCAGCTCCAGGTCATCCTCAAGCCGGCGCCCAAGGACGTCCAGGCGCTCTACCTCGACTCTCTGAAGGCCATCGGCATCGACCCGCTGGACCACGACCTGCGCTTCGTGGAGGACGACTGGGAGGCGCCCACCCTCGGCGCCTGGGGGCTCGGCTGGGAAGTGTGGTGCGACGGGATGGAGATCACCCAGTTCACGTACTTCCAGCAGTGCGGTGGCTTCGAGTGCCGGCCGGTCTCGGCCGAGCTCACCTACGGACTCGAGCGCATCGCGATGTACCTGCAGAACGTGGAGAACGTCTTCGACGTGGAGTGGGTCAAGGGCGTGAGCTACGGCGAGGTCTTCCACCGGAACGAGGTGGAGATGAGCACCTACGCCTTCCGTGCCTCGGATCCGACGGTGCTCTTTCAGCTGTTCGAGACGTACGAGAAGGAGTGCGCGCGGCTCCTCGCCCAGGGCCTGCCGCTGCCGGCCTACGAGTCGGCCCTGAAGTGCTCCCACACCTTCAACCTGCTCGACGCCCGGGGGGCGATCAGCGTCACCGAGCGCGCCGGGTTCATCAAGCGCGTGCGTGACAACGCCCGGGCCTGCGCCGAGGCCTACCTGAAGGTCCGCTCCGCGCTCGGCTTCCCGCTGCGGAAGACCGGGTGGACGGTGGGACAGCAGCCGCCGCTGCTCGAGGGAGCGCCAGCGAGCAGGGCCTGGGACACCTTCCTCGCGGAGCAGAAGGGATGAGCGAGGGTCTCCTCTTCGAGGTGGGCACCGAGGAGCTGCCGGCGGCCGCGGTGGAACCGGCGGTCGAGCAGCTCCGGACCCTCGTGCTCTCCGGCCTCGACGGGGCGCGGCTCGGCCACGGGGCGGCCCGCACCTTCGCCACCCCGAGGCGGCTGGCGGTGCTGGTGGAGACGGTCGAGGACCGCAGCCCCGACGTGACCCGACAGGCGCTCGGGCCGTCGGTGAAGGCGGCCTTCGGTCCCGACGGGGCGCCCACCAAGGCCGCGATCAAGTTCGCCGAGGCGCAAGGGGTGCCGGTCCAGGCGCTTCGCCGGGTGCAGACCCCGAAGGGCGAGTACCTGGCGGCGGAGGTGACCGAGCCCGGACGGGCGGCGAGCGCGCTCCTGCCGGGCATCCTCGGTGCCGCGGTGCACGGGATCGAGTTCAAGAAGAGCATGCGCTGGGGCGACGTGGAGCAGACCTTCGCTCGCCCGGTGCAGTGGCTGCTGGCTCTCCACGGCCAGGAGGTGGTCCCGGTGGTGTTCGCCGACGTGAAGAGCGGGCGGATGACCTTCGGGCACCGCTTCCTCTCGCCCGGCCCGCATCCGGTCGCGCATCCTCGCGACTACCCCGGCCTTCTCGAGCGCGCGCAGGTCATGGCCGAGGTCGCCCGGCGCAAGGAGCGGATCCGGACCGAGGCCGCCGAGGCTGCCCGGAAGGCCGGAGGGCGGATCCGCGACGAGGAGGCGCTCCTGGACGAGGTCACCGAGCTCGTGGAGTGGCCGACGGCGCTGCTGGGCAGCTTCGAGGAGCGCGATCTCGACCTGCCGTCCGAGGTGCTGGTGCAGGAGATGACCTCGCACCAGCGCTACTTCCCCGTGGTGGACGCGGGCGGAAAGCTGCTCCCGCGCTTCGTGGCCATCTCCAACACCCCGGTGAGGGATCCGGCTCTCTCCCTCCGTGGCTACGAGCGGGTGCTCCGCTCCCGGCTCACCGACGGCCGCTTCTTCTTCGACGAGGACCGGAAGGTCCCGCTCGCGGCCAGGGTGGCCGCGCTCGAGCGAGTGGTGTGGCAGGGCAAGCTCGGGACCTACGCGGAGAAGGTGGGCCGGATCCGGCTCCTCGCCGCGGCGCTCACCCGGGCGGTGGGGCGCCCCGAGCTGCTGGCGGTCGTGGACCGGGCCGCGCTGCTGGCCAAGGCCGACCTCACCACCGGGATGGTGGGCGAGTTCCCCGAGCTGCAGGGAGTCATGGGCCGGGAGTACGCGCTGGCCTCCGGCGAGCCGCCGGCGGTCGCTCAAGCCATCGCCGATCACTACCTGCCGCGCGGCGCCTCGGACCCCGTGCCCGCCGACGATCCGGGGGCCCTGGTGGGCATGGCGGACCGGCTGGACACGCTCGCCGGGCTCTTCGCCCTGGGCAAGCCTCCGACGGCGTCGGCCGATCCCTTCGGGCTCCGCCGTGCCTGCCTGGGCGTGGTTCACCTGATCCTCGGCCGCGGTTACCGGCTGTCGCTGGGCGAGGCCATGCATCAGGCCCTGGATGGGGTGGGGAAGAAGCTGGGGCTCGGGGCGGCGCAGGTCGCCGAGGCCAAGGCGCAGCTCCAGGAGTTCTTCCGCGGCCGCCTGCGCGCGCTCTGGGCGGACCGTGCCCGCGCCGACGTGGTGGAGGCGGTGCTTGCCGCGGGGTTCGACGACCTCCGGCAGGCCCGGGCCCGGCTCGACGCCTTCGCCCAGGTCGTGGGTGCGCCGGACTTCACTCCCCTGGCCATCGCCTTTAAGCGGGTGGCGAACATCGTGGAGAAGCAGGGGAGCGACGTCTCGTCCGAGCCGGCGGACCCGCGGCTGTTCCAGGAGCCCTCGGAGACTGCGCTGGCCCAGGCTGCCCGCCGGGCCTCGACCGAGGTGCACCGGGCGCTGGATGCCGAGAACGCCCCCGCGGCGCTCGCCGCCGCCCGGAGCCTGAAGGGACCGGTGGACGCCTTCTTCGACCAGGTGCTGGTGATGACGGACGATCGCCCCCTGCGAGAGAACCGGGTGCGCCTGCTACGCGAGGTGGCCCAGGTCTTCGCTCCGCTGGCGGACCTCTCTCGCATCCAGGCCGAGGCCGGAGGGGCGCGGTGACCCTGCTCGTCCTCGTCATGCTCGCCACGCAACCGGTCCTGGAGGCGGAGATCGACAGCCAGACCCGGGAGGACGACGAGCTCCCTCCGTCCTCGGTGCTGCCCTACACCCCGCGCTTCGAGGGGAAGACCCTCTCCGGCCTGGTCTGCGGTCCGGAGGTGAAGAACGCCTCGGTGAAGAAGCTGCTCCAGGAGGGCACCCGGCTCACCGAGAACAAGGACCCAGCGGAGGTGAAGCGGGCTTTGCCCAAGCTCCAGCGGGCCCTGGAGCTCGACCCGAAGGCAGGCTGGGCCTACCTGATCCTCGGCAGTGCCCACGCCAAGCTGGGGGATCCACGGGCCGGGACGCGGGCCTACGAGACCTACTTGCTGTCGTGCCGCACGTACCCCAACGCCGACCGGGTGCAGCGGATCCTCACCGACTACTGGCGGGCCACGGGCGGGAAGGACGACCCCACGCCCCGCCGTTGAGGAACAATTCTGGCCGGTTGGCTGTTCTCCGCCTCGCCACTAGTCCTTGCGACGCCGGGTCGCGGATCTCTAGGATGCGCGCCCTTTTGATGCGCCTCACCCTGACGCCGAAACCACTTGGATCGATCCGTCCCTCGCTCGGCCTCACGACCGATCCCGTCGTCGCTCCTCCGTCACGTGACGACGGCCACGCTCCGTCGTCGCTCCTAGGCCTCGGCCGCGACTGCGTGGCGATCATCCGGTCGATCCGAGTGGTCTCGGCGCTGGCCTCGCTCCTGCTCCTCGCCGTCGCGTGCAACCGGGACCTCACCGCGCGACCGCCGGTGGAGAGCCGCCTCTACTACCCGTCCGGCGTGGCGTTCGCTCCCGCGACCGACGGCGGCCTGGGCCACCTCTACGTTGCGAACTCAAACTTCGACCGGCGGTTCGACATCGGCTGGGTCACCGCGATCGATCTCGCCCAGGTCCGGACCGGCGCGGACGACGGTGCGCGCGCGCTCCCGCTCCCCGGCGAGCCGGTGCCGCCGCCTCCGGACGGGGGCTCCGACCAGGGCCGGCCGGTTCAGTTCGTCGATCTCGCGACCAACGAGGGGAGCATCGTGAAGATCGCGAGCTTCGCGGGGCTCGCCACGGTGGACGACGCGGGCACCCGACTCTTCGTGCCCTCCCGCTCCGAGGGCGACGAGCTGTCGATCATGGACATCACCCCCTCCACCGACGGCGGCAGCCCGATCCGCTGCTTCTTCTCCGGCGGGACGGACTGCACCGTCGATGCGATCCGGCTCGCCCGTGCCCAGGACCCCGGGCAGGCGGGACAGCCCGCGGCGCCCCAGCCCTACAGCGTGGCGCTCGCCCCCGACACCGACGAGATCTACGTCACTCACCTGCGCCCGGCCGGCAGCCCCGCGGGGAGCAACAACAATCTCGAGAACTTCCTGGTCACGCTGCACCAGGCCGATCTTGACGCGGCCCGGGCCAGCTTCGCCTCCAATGGCCCGTACCTGGTCCCCGATTCGGCCTTCGCCAGCATCGGCAGGGGATCGTCGAACAGCGTCGTGGTCACCCGCGACTTCCTCTACGTCTCGGGCCGGGCGAAGATCGTCAGCACCGATCCCGACGTCCTCCTCCGCGTCGTGGACCGGAGCGCCGACCTGGTGGCCTTCCCGCAGCTGCAGCTGGTCTGGGCGTCGCTCGATGCACGTGCCCTGCAGCTCCGGCCGGGGGATGGGCTCCGTCCGCCGCGCCTCTACCTGGCGGTGGACAATCCGGCGTCGCTGCTGGTGATCGACGTGATCGAGCCGGTGGGGGAGCTGCTTCCGCCGAGCTTCGTCCTGGTCCGGGGCATTCCACTTCCAGCGGGCCCCAACGACGTGCAGCTCATTCCGCGCACCGGCCGCGCGCCGCTGGTGGTGGTGAGTTGCGCCGTCGACGGGTCGCTCGCCTTCTACGACGACGACCTCGGGCAGATCGCCGCGCTGGTCTCGGGGGTGGGCGCCGTGCCGTTCGCCATCGGGGTCGATCTCCGGGACCAGTTCGCGCGGCTCTACGTCAGCAACTTCGGGGATGGGCGAATCGCCATCGTCGACGTGCCGCTCTCGGCGGGGGCCGCCGACGGCCGCTTCTCGCCTCACCTGGTCGGACACGTCGGGCAGAAGCAGTACTGCCTGCTGGCCACCGACGACCGCAACTGCGTGGACACCGCCCCGTGAAGAAGAGACTCCTCGCTTTCCTCACGCTCGGCCTCGGCGCCGCCTGCTCCCAGAGCAGCGTGCCACCGCCCACCGGCCTGAGCGGCACCAACTCCTCGGTGGTGTCGGGCTCGCTGCTCTTCGTCACCAGCACCCGGAGCAACGAGCTGCGGGTCCTCGACCTCGAGCCCCGGCCCGGGTTTCCCCGCGACTTCGTCCGTGCCCCCAACCCGCTTTCTCCGCTCTCCGTTCCCACGCTGCCCTCGCCGGTGGAGCTCTCCACCCCGACCCGCTACGGGCCGCTCGGCCAGCCACTGCAGGGTGACTGGGTCTTCGCCCGCGGCGCCGGCGGCTCCGCGGTGTCGATCATCGGAGCGGTGAACTGCCCCCAGCAGCTGAAGGAGTTCGGCCGGATCGCCCCGCGCCCGGACTCGGTGGTGACCGCGCTCACCTCGCGCTTGACCACCGACGACCGCCAGGCCCAGCTTTATTTCGCCACCTTCGACGGGAGCGACAGCACCATCTGGGAGCTTCTCCTGCCCAACCTGCCGCGGGACCGCGGCACCACCGTGGTCGCCTCGGGTACCTGCGGTATGTACCCGGCTTCCCTCCCGCTCTACGTCCTGCAGCCGCTCGACGTCATCCGGGACGAGGTGGTGACCGCGATGGTCG
>JBKPMY010000024.1:0-2663 GCA_046732375.1 Myxococcota bacterium | reverse complement strand
CCATCGGGGCCGCGCGAGGCGGGACGGAAGGAGCGGGCAGCTCCACCGGTGCCGACGCCATGAGGGTCCGGTCATGACTGCGCCGTGGCGGCGGAGCGGGCGGCGCGGCGGTGAGCGAGGGAACTCCCGAGGGGGTCGGCGCGCGCGGGGGCAGTGGGATGACACCGGTGGTGAGCGACTGGACGGTCGGGGGTGGCTCGGGAACGCGCGCGCTCAGGTGCGGAAGACCCGAGGCTGGCGAGCTCGATGCCGCGCCGAGACCGAGCCCGGGAAGCGGCACCGCTCCCTCGCGCAGCGGAACGCCGGCCGCGGATGGCGCGGGCGGCGCCGCGGCCTCGGCTGGACGCAGAGGAATCAGCGTCTGACAGCTGCTGCACTTGAGCTTGGCGCCACCGGGAGGAATGCGCCGCTCGTCGATGTTGTACGCCGTCTGGCAGGACGGACACGTGACGCGCATGGGGAGAGCACTGGAGGCTAGCAGACTGCCCCGGGGTGTACGTGGTAGGCGGACCCTCCGAGCGTGAGCCCACACACCCACATCGAGCCCGTGCTCATCCTCGGCGGCGGCCTCGCGGGCCTCTCCACTGCCTTTCACCTCCGGCGACCCTGGCTCCTGGTGGAGAAGGAATCGCGGGTGGGCGGGCTGGTTCGCACCGAGACGATGCACGGCGCCTTCCGCTTCGACCCCACCGGGCACTGGCTACACCTGAGAGATCCGGGGATGAAGGCGCTGGTGCACGAGCGACTGCTCCCCGGCGGGCTGGTGACCGTCGCCCGGAGAGCAGCAGTCTTCACCCGGGGCGTGTTCACCCGGTTTCCCTACCAGGTCAACACCCATGGCCTGCCGGCCGAGGTGGTGGCCGAGAACCTCCTGGGCTTCGTCGAGGCCACCGTGGGCGAGGGAGGTCGGGCGCTGCGCGAGCGCGAGCCGGCCAACTTCGAGGAGTTCATCCTCCGCCACCTCGGCGCGGGCTTCGCGAAGAACTTCATGGTGCCTTACAACACCAAGCTCTTCGGCGTGCCCCCGCGCGAGCTGAGCGCTGCCTGGTGCGGCCGGTTCGTGCCGAAGCCCACCCTCAAGGAGGTGGTGGACGGGGCGCTGGGTCTGGGCTCGGACGCGCTCGGCTACAACGCCACCTTCGTCTATCCCCGGGAGGGCGGGATCGAGTCGCTCGCGCGGGCGCTGCATGGCGCGCTCCCCGAGGGGTCAGGGGAGGTGCGCGTCTCGACCGAGCCGGTCGCCCTCGACTGGGAGCGCCGGTCGGCCCGGCTCTCGGACGGCAGCGAGGTGCGCTGGTCGGCGCTGGTCTCGACGGTCCCGCTCCCGGCGCTGGTCGACCTGCTCCACCAGGTTCCGGACGAGGTGCGCGCGGCGGCGAGGATGCTGCGGGCGACCGACGTGACCTGGGTGGCAGTCGGCGCGCGGGCGCCGAATCTCCAGCCCTGGCACTGGGTGTACACGCCCGAGCCCGAGTTCACGACCTACCGCATCGGCTCCCCGTCGGCGGTATTCCCCGGGACGGCGCCGCCCGGGACTTCCTCGTTCTACGTGGAGTACTCGGGTCCGCGTTCCCCCGAGGCCTGCGCGCGCGCTGCGGTGGAGGACCTGGTCCGTGCGAGGATGATTCGCTCCGCGGCGGATGTGCTCTTCGCCGAGCCCCGCGTCATCCGGAACGCCTACGTGCTCTACGACGGACAGTACGGAGAGGCCCGCCAGACGGTGGTCGACTTCCTCGGCCAGGTGGGCATCCGCACCGCGGGGCGCTACGGCAACTGGGAGTACTCGTCGATGGAGGACGCGCTGCTCGGGGGGCGCGCGGCCGCGGAGCAGGTCGAGCGCGCGTGATGGCTGGCCCGCGGCTGACCGTGGTCATCCCGGTCTACAACGAGGAGCGCATCCTGCCCTCGGCGCTGGCCGATCTCACGGCCGGGCTGGATGCCCGCCGGCTCGACTACGAGGTGCTGCTCGCCGAGAACGGCTCCACCGACGGCACTCCCGCGCTGCTGGAGCGGCTGACGGCGGGGAACCCCCGGCTCCGCTGGTTCCACTGCAACACTCCCAATTACGGCGCAGCGCTGAAGCAGGGGATGTTCGAGGCTCGGGGCGAGCTCGTGTTCTGCGACGAGATCGACCTCTGCGACCTGCGCTTCTACGACCGCGCCCTGGAGCTGCTCGGCGATCCGACGCTGGACATGGTGGTGGGGAGCAAGGCCGCGCGGGGAGCCGTGGATCGCCGTCCGTTGATCCGCCGGCTGGCGACCCGGGTGCACAACGGCCTGCTCCGGCTCGTGCTCGGCTTCCAGGGAACGGACACCCACGGGCTGAAGGCCTTCCGCCGCGAGCGGCTGGTTCCGGTGGCGCGCGCGTGCGTGGTGGACCGCGACGTCTTTGCCTCGGAGTTCGTGGTGCGTGCCTGGCGCGACGGCTTCCGGGTCCTGGAGATCCCCATCCAGCTCGAGGAGAAGCGCCAGCCGTCGATCAATCTGCTGAAGCGGGTGCCCAATGTGCTCCGGCAGGTGGCGAAGCTGGTGTGGGTCATCCGGGTGCGGGGCGGGTGAGGAGCGCATGCCGGGCCTCGCCTCCATCTCCATCGATCTCGACGGGCTGCCCCACTACGCGGCGCTGCACGGGCTCTCGCCCGGGGTGGTGAGCGCCGAGGCTC
>JBKPMY010000023.1:0-14443 GCA_046732375.1 Myxococcota bacterium | reverse complement strand
TGCCTGCGGGCTCGCTGCGACCAGCACCGGCGCGGCCCAGCCGGCCAGGGCCATCGCCAGGACACCGGCCGCCAGCGCGATGAGCGCCGCCTCGCGCAGGAACAGCAGCCAGAGAGACCGGCGACTCGCGCCGAGGGCCAGCCGCACGGCCAGCTCGTGAGTCCGGCGGGTGCGCCGGATGAGGAAGACGTGCGCGGCATTCACCCAGGCCACGCACGCCAGGAGCGCGGCCACCGCGAGCAGGATCATGACCTGAGGGCGCGCAGCGCCGAAGAGCTGCTCGCGAAACGGGGTGAGCAGCGCCGCGCGGACCTCTCCCCTTTCGTCGGGAAACTCGCGGGCCAGCTGCGCCTGGAGGGTGGACAGCGCCGCGTTGGTCGCCCCCATCGACCACCCCGGTCGCAGGCGGGCGACCACCGTCAGGAAATGCCGGGCGCGATCGGTCTCCGGATCGATGGGGTACGTCGGGTGCTCGGGAACGCGGGCCCGGGCAGACACCCAGAGCTGCGCCGTGAACGGGAGCCGGAACGTCGCCGGCACCACCCCCACGACCTGGACCGGTTCCCCATCGAGCGAGAGGGTGCGGCCCAGCACCGTGGGATCGGCTCCGAAGCGCCGACGCCAGAACGACTCGGAGAGCACCGCCGCCCGTGGTCCGGGCGGGCCAGGCTCGATGACGCGGCCGAGCAGCGGCCGTGCCCCGAGCACCTGGAAGAAGTCCGCGGACACCAGGGCCCCCTCCACGCGCTCGGGCTCGCCGTCGCTGGCGAGGTTGAAGCCGCGGGCGCTCAAAGCCGCGATGGCCGCGAAGGGACCGTCCTCCCCCGACCAGGACAGGACGTCTCCCCCGGTGACGGTCAGGCGAGTGCCGCGGGAGTCCACCTGCCAGGCGAACACCAGACGCTCGGCATCGGCGTAGGGAAGCGGTCTCCAGAACAGCGCATCGGCGATCTCCAGCACGGTGAGCGCCGCGCCGAGCCCCAGCCCGAGCACCGCGATGGTCAGCGCGAGGAAACCTCGCCGACGCGACAGCCGGGAGACGATCGTTCGGAGAGCGACGGAAACGTGCATGAAGGGTCCGGAGACTGCCACGGTGCAGGCCGTCCGCGATGGCCCCTCGCAGGGAGCGGTCCGCAACGCGGCAGGCCGCGGGTGTCTTCCGGGCGAGTCTCCAACCGAGGCCGGGTGCACGCCATGAATCTCCGTCGATTGTTTCAGGTCCTCGTGGTCGGCGGTGGCGCCCTGACGGCCGCCGGCTGTGGCGGAGACACGGCGGTCCGGCCGACGCCCGCTGGCAGCGAGCAACAGATATTGCCGGACGGGGGCGTGGTGAGCGGGATGCCAGGCGGTGGCGGGACTGGCGGAACCAGCGGCGGAGGAGGCGGCGGCGGGACCACCACCGGAGGCGGTGGTGGGGGTGGCGGTGGCGGCGGTGGTGGTGGTCCCCCGGGCTGGTGAGGGCGCCTGCCTCGCCTCTGCCTGATCGAGCAGCGGCGGGGACATCCGGAGGTGTGCGGATGTCGCCTTGGCCTCCCCGAGGAGACTGGTAGGCTGATCCACTCCCACCCCGATGACCGTCCTCGCCCCGGCCCTCGTCGCCGCGCTGCTGACTGCTGCGCCGTCCAGCCCTCAGGTCCGCATCCTCAATCGCCGCATCGAGCGGAATCAGGTGCTGGCCACCGCGCTCCGCTCGGCGGGGCTCGATGCCGGGCAGACCGATCGGGTCGTCGCTGCGCTGCAGGGCGTGTTCGACTTCCGGAAGTCCCGGGTCGGCGACCAGCTCCGCCTCGTCTTCCGGGGCGGCGAGCTGGACCACTTCGACTACCGGCAGAGCCCGGTGGACGAGTGGCAGGTCCGGCGTGACGGGGAGCGCTACGTCGCCCGCAAGCGCGAGGTGGAGGTGGAGACCCAGGTCACCCGCGTCGAGCTGGAGGTGGCGAGCTCCCTCTACGACGCCGCGGTGATCGCGAAGGAGGACCCCACCATCGCGATGGCGCTGGCGGACGTCTTCGCCTGGGACATCGACTTCTACGTGGACGTGCGCAAGGGCGACCGCGTCCGCTGCCTCGTGGAGAAGGTGCTCAGCAAGGGCCGGCTCCTCCGCTACGGCGAGGTGCTCGCCGCCGAGTACAAGGGCGAGTCGGTGGGCACCAAGCGCGTCTTCCGCTGGCAGCTCCCTGACGGTGAGTGGTCGTACTTCCAGGAGGACGGGACCAGCGCCCGGAAGGCGTTCCTCAAGTCACCGCTGAAGTTCGCCCACGTGACCAGCCGCTTCGGGATGCGCTTCCACCCGGTGCTCGAGTACCTGAAGGCGCACCAGGGCGTGGACTACGCCGCGGCCGTTGGCACCCCGGTGTGGTCGGTCGCCGATGGCACCGTCACGATGGCCGGCAACACCGGAGCGGGCGGCAACAGTGTCTGCGTCCGGCACCGCAACGGCTTCGAGACCTGCTACCTCCACCTCTCGTCTTACGGCTCGGGAGTCCGCAGCGGGGCCCGCGTGGCGCAGAAGCAGGTCATCGGCTACTCGGGGAACACCGGCCGGACGACCGGGCCGCATCTGCACTTCGCGATGAAGCGCGGCGGCGCCTACGTCAACCCGCTGAACCAGAAGTTCCCTCGCAACGAGCCGGTCCCGGCCTCCCTGCTGGCGCGGTTCCGCGAGGCGGTGACGCCGATCGCAGCGAGCCTCGACGCACCCTCGCTGGCGACGGTGACCTCGCCCGCTCACTGAGCCGGCGCGCCGGTCAGGCGCCGACGAGCGATTCCACGTCGTAGAGCGACGCTGCCTGGCGCTTCAGGCCGCGTTCGTGCGCCAGCAGATCCAGGTGGAGCGAGGTCCAGTCGGCGAGGAGGAGCGGCTCCTGTCCCTGCCCCTCGTAGGTCTTGAGGTACCCGCCGCAGGCCTCGCAGTGGTCGATCCGCAGGCCGGCTTCCCCGTCGACCTTGATGCCCGACAGGCGGTGGGCGTCGTTCTCGCAGAACGGACACTGCGTGCGGCGGTAGCGCCAGCGAGTCGCGCAGCAGCCGCAGGACAGGAGCCGCTGCCGCGCCGGATCCACCCCGGCCAGCTGCGCCATCGCCGGCGCGGAGCCGCAGGTCGGACAGTACCGCCGGAGCCACCGCTCCTCGTTCCTCCAGGCCCCGAAGGCCTCCACGACCGGGGCAAGGTACCGAGCGAGCACCGTCCAGCCGAAAAAGCGGACCAGCCCCGGCGAAGGTGGCTGCCAGCCATCGTCGCCGACGAGCCAGGCCACGCTGCGGCGGGACAGCTCGGGGTCGCGAAGGAGCTCCGTGGAGAGGCTCGCCACCTCGCCGCCGAGCGGCCCCGGCAGAGGGTCCGCTCCGAGCTTGCCGACCAGCGCCGCGATCAGCGGGCCTGCCGGCGCGAGGTCCACCGGTGCGCTCGCGCTCGCGAGGAGCGGAACTCCTTCCTCGTACTCGGCCCGGTACGCCTCCCACACCGGGACGGGGACCGGTGGCACCGGGAGCTGTGACAGAGCGGCCTCGAGGCGGGACCAGAGATCCGCCATCGGGCGGAGATAGGGATGCACCAGCACCCAGCTCTCCGGGATCGGGCCGCTCAATGACCCTCGCCCGCCTCCCGCTTCGGAAGCACCGGCACCCAGCGCGCGCCGAGCCCGAAGAGAAAGAGGGTCGCGGCGATCAGACCGATGGAGATGCCCCATTCGACGACCGACGGCGTATAGGTCTCCGGAGAGACCCAGGGCATCCGGCCCCGCAGGTCCATCGCGAAGAGGACGACGTTGGTCCGGTTGTAGATCACCCCCAGGACCGCGAGGAGGCAGGCCACCAGGAGCACGCCGCGCCGCGCCCGGAGCGCCGGGCGGGAGAGGAGGACGAGAGGAACGAATCCTCCGAGCACGATCTCCGCCGCGAAGGCCAGGCCGAGCTTGCCGGAGAAGGCGCTCGAGAGCTGCCCGTGGCCGGCCATGTCTCCCAGCCGGAACGCCAGGTAGACCACCAGCGCCCAGAAGGTGATCTGCCCCACCGCTGCAAGCGCCTCGCCGGGGAACGGTCGCTTCCAGACCCGCTCGATCCACATCGCGACCAGCACCACCAGCGCGGTCCCGGCGACGATCGAGGAGAGGAAGAACGAGATTGGCATCACTTGGGACCACCACTGCGGGGCGAGCATGTTCGGCATCAGGAGATACAGCGAGCCGAGCGAGCTCTGGTGCATGGTCGAGAGCGTCACCGCCGCGATGGCGAGCATGACCGGTTCGGTGCTGGTCCGGAACCTCCAGGCCACCGCGCCGAAGATCACCAGGGTGAGCGCCGCATAGAGCGGGTTCCGCGAAAGCATGTAAACGAAGAGTGTCATCGCCAGCGCGACGTAGGCACCGGACCAGCGCCGCCAGGCGGCCACCGCCCGGGTGAGGCCGAGGTACTCCAGCGGGACTGGCAGGAACTCGAGGAGAAGGATGGTGACGTAGAGACCGACGCACCACGAGACCTCGAACATCGCCGAGTGCTCCGGCGCCTGCAGGCCCAGCTGGTAGAAGTGCCAGGGCAGACCGAGGTCGGCGATGAGGGTGACGGTCACGAACGAGTAGCTGAGGAGTCCCATCAGCACCGCCGTTCGACCGAGCGAGTAGAGGTCCTTTCGCTGGAAGACGTAGATCAGCCCGGCCATCGCGAAGGCGCCGGCGGCCACGGCGATCCACACCAGGTCGAAGACGATCCACAGCCCCCAGGGGAAGGTGTCGGAGAGATGCGTGCTGCCCCCCAGGCCGAGGAAGAAGCGCGCGACCAGAGACACGCCGCAGAAGGCCATCAGGAGCAGCAGCACCCAGTTGACCGGGGTGAGCAGCTTCTGGCCGAGCCGCTCGAACTCGGGGTGGTGCTCGTCGTGCGCGGCCGCGCCGGCCACCGCCCGGACCCGCTTCCGGAAATACGCGTAGGCCATGGCGAGCGTGGCCCCGAGCGCCATCACCGCCGGAGGGACCGCGGTCAGCGCCGCCTTCGAGTACGCCGGAAACGGCTTCTCTCCCGGCTCGGGGAAGCCGAGCTTGTCGAAGGGAACCCCGGACAGATACAGGACGCTGGTGCCGCCGGCCTCCTTCTCGCCGTAGATGCGGTCGACGTACCGCCCGGGGCGGTGGGCGATGCGCCGCCGGGCCTCGGCCAGCATCTTGTCGCGGTCACCGTAGACCAGCGCGTCCGCGGGACAGGCCTTCACGCAGGCCGGGACGGGCGTGGTCTCCTTGAACGTCTGCGTCTCGAGGACCGTCAGGGGGAAGCCGTTGCGCGCCTCGGGCAGGGGCTGATTCGTCCGATCCGCGCAGTGGGTGCACTTCTGGATCTCCGGCTTCACGGAGTTCCACTGCGCGGTGGGCACGTCCCACGGACAGGCCAGCATGCAGTACCGGCAGCCGATGCACTTCTCGGCGTCGTAGACGACCGGTCCATCCTCCTGCCGGAACAGGGCGGTCGTCGGACAGGCAGAGACACACGCCGGCTGCAGGCAGTGCAGGCACCTCCGCATCACGTAGGAGTTGTGCAGACCTCCGGGAGCGGTCTGGTCGGCGAACTCGTGGAAGGAGATGAGGGTGTAGGTCTTCGCGCTCAGCACCGCTGGGTTCTGGAAGCCGAGCTCGGGCAGCAGCTCGGTCTGCTCTCCCTCCCGATCGTTCCACTGCTTGCACGCGACCTGGCAGGCGCGGCAGCCGATGCAGTTGGTGATGTCGATCAGGGTGGTCTTGATCGAGCTCGAAGAGGCTGGCTCGGACATCACACCCTCCCTCTCGGAGCGCTCGGCGGGACAACGCCGTCACGCACCTTCACCACGTTCACCAGGCAGGCCTTGGTCTCCTGGGTCCCGGCCCCCGGGTCTCCCGCGTCGATGGTGAGGTGATTGACGCTGGCGCCGGTGGAAAGACCCTGGAAACCCCAGTTGTAGGGCATCCAGACGATGGTCACCTCCCGCCCATTGGAGCGGATGGGCTTCATCCGCGGGGTGACCACCGCCTTGACGGTGAGCTCTCCCCGGGCCGAGGAGACCTTCACCCAGTCCCCGCTCTTCACCGAGAGCTTGCGTCCCAGACCCTCCGGCAGCTCGATCACCGGCTCCGGCACCAGCTCGTTGAGCCAGGGGATGTTCCGGGTGGTCGACCCCGCGCACCAGTGCTCGGCGACGGTGGAGGTCATGAGGACGTAGGGAAACTCCGCCGCCGTGCCGATGCGCTGATGGGATTTGACACGCGGGTACTTGAGCGTCGGGTTGTGCTTGACCCTGGGATGCAGGACGTTGTCGACCGGGCTCTCGACCGGCTCGTACATCTCCGGCAGCGGTCCGTCCTTGGGCACGTAACCGACGTCGCGCGGGACCGGGCTGTCCCGGTTCTTGTTGTCGACGGAGAGGTCCGGATCCTTGTAGACCGCGGCGAAGAGCCGGCCGACTCCCTCGGCATTCATGTGGAAGGCGCGCTGGCCGTTCGGCGTGTCGGGGCCATCGGTCAGGTTCGGCACGTCGGGCAGATCGTATCCGGTCCAGCGCCTGGCCTTCTCGTCCCACCAGACGAGGGGCTTCGAGTCCGGATATGGCTTGCCGTGCCGATCGCAGGACGCCCGGTTGTAGAGGACGCGCATGTTGTTCGGCCAGGTCCAGGCGAAGTTCGGGTAGATCCCCAGCCCTCCGGGATCGGTCTTCGAGTCGCGGCGCTTCGAGAGGTTGACCCCCCCGGCGAAGATTCCCGCATAGAGCCAGGCGCCCGAAGAGGTCGATCCGTCGGCCTTGAGGTCCCCCACCTTGGTCACCAGGGCGCCGGCCTTGAGCTTCGATTCCGGGAGGTCGCGCAGCGCGAACCCGTTCATCTCCTTCAGCACGTCCTCGGCGGAGAGGTACGTCCAGGCTGCCTTCTTGATGATCTCGTCCTTGGGCTCCCTCGACTCGTGGACGAGGTCGCGCACGCGCCGGAAGATGTAGTCGACCACCTCGCCGTCGGGGAGAGCTTTCCCTGGCGGCTTGACCGCGGCGTGACGCCACTGGATGAGGCCGCCGGAGTTGGTGATCGTTCCGTTCTTCTCCATGAAGAAGGCGGCCGGCAGCAGGAAGACCTCGGTCTGGATCGACTTCGGATCCGCGCCCGGGCGCTTCCAGAACGCCGCGGTCTCCGTTTCCCAGATCTCCTGGAGGACGAGCGTCTCGACCTTGTCCAGCCCGGCGAACGTCAGGCTCAGGTTGGGTGTGGTGACGGCAGGGTTCTGACCGATCATCCACAGCAGCTTCATCTTGCCCGCCAGGGCGTCCTCGAAGATCGAGAGCGTGTCGTAGTTCTTTCCAACGCCCTTCTTCGGCAGCCAGGCGTAGGCGAAGTCGTTGCCGGGGCTGGCCGCATCTCCGAAGAAGGCCTTGAGCATGTTGACCAGGAAGCGCCGGTCCCCGGTCCCGTTCTTCCGCGTCCAGGCCTCGAGCGTGGGTTCCGTGGCCGACGGGTAGTCCATGTACCCAGGCAGGTAGTTGTTGAGCACGCCCATGTCGCAGGCGCCCTGCACGTTGGGCTCGCCCCGCAGCGCGTTGACTCCGCTGCCCGGCTTTCCGAGGTTGCCGAGCAGGAGCTGGAGGATGGTGAACCCGCGGATCCCCTGCACCCCGGTGGTGTGCTGGGTCATTCCGAGCGCGTAGAGGACCGTTCCCGGCCGGTTCTTCGCCATCGTCTCGGCGATCTCGCGGATCTGCGCCGCCGGGACGCCGGTGACCTGCTCACCTACCTCGAGGGTGTACCGCGAGACGAACGCCTTCAGTCTGGTGAAGATGCAGTGCGGGTCGTCCAGGCTCTTGGCCCGCCGCGGCTTGCCCTGACGGTCGAGCTGATATCCCCAGGTCCGGGTGTCGTAGGCGTGCTTCTCCTCGTCGAACCCGGAGAAGAGCCCATCCTTGAACCCGAACTCCACGTCGCCCAGAAAGAGCGCGTTGGTGTGGGTGGTGACGAAGTCCTCGTCGTAGAGCTTGTGGACGAGGATGTGGTTGATCATGGTGTTCAGGAACGCCGCATCGGTGCCCGGGCGGATGCGGGCATACATGTCGGCCGTCGCGGACGTCCGCGTGTACCGGGGGTCGACGTGGATGATCTTCGCCCCGCGTTCCTGGGCAACGCGGATCCACTTGAAGGCCATCGGGTGGTTCTCGGCGACGTTGCTGCCCTCGACGAGGATCGTCCTCGCGTGCTGCATGTCCACCCAGTGGTTGGTCATCGCCCCGCGACCGAACGCGGCCCCCAGACCGGGGACCGTAGGGCTGTGTCAAAGTCGAGCCTGGTGCTCGACGAAGGGCATCCCGAGGAGGCGAGCCGCCTTCTGGAAGAGGTAGCACTCCTCGTTCGTGTTCTGGGCGCCCCCCAGGAAGGCCATCGCGTCCGTCCGATTGACCGGAACCTCCACGCCGCCGACCTTCTCGGTCGCGATCCAGGTCTCGTCGCGAACCTTCTTGATCTTCCGGGCGACCCGCTCGGCCGCATCCTTCCAGCTCAGCTCCTCCCACCGATCGCTGCCCGGCGCTCGATAGAGCGGGGTCGTCAGGCGCTTGGGCGAAGCGTGCGTCGCGAACATGGAGATGCCTTTGACGCACAGGGAGCCGCGGCTCACGATGTGGTCGACGTCGCCCTCCATGGTGATGAGCTTCCCGTCGCGGACCGTCGCCACCATCCCGCAGCCGCACGAGCAGAAGTTGCAGGAGGTGGTGAACTCGCTGACCTCGGAGAGCTTCATCGACCCGGTCGCCGCGCGCGCCGCCGGGACATCCACCAGACCGGCGAGCGTGAGACCTCCGGCGCCGCGGAACCCGAGCCGGAGGAGGTCTCGCCGGCTGACCGTCGCTCCCATGACCGCACCTCCAAGGCCGGGACGGGCGAGCCCCGGAGCTGACCCTCCGAACTATCGATTGCCCGGCGGAACCAGGGGATGAGACCTTGGTCCCACGTCCGACAGGCCGGCCCCGGTCGGGTCACCCTCCCCGTCCATTTCCTTGGGGCCGCGGCGTGCGGCGAGCCTCCGGTCGGAGGGTCCCGGTTCGGCGCCCGACCGCGGCGTCCCGGCGGTAGAGTCCGGGGACCCGATGAGCGACAGCCCCGTGCGACTGGTTCCCGAGACGCCCCTGCCCACCCCGGAGGTGCCGCACCTCCGCCGGGACCCGCATGCGCTGCAGCGCTCGTTCCTGGCCCACGTCCAGTACACCCGGGGCCAGGGGCCGGACCGTGCGAGTCCCTGGGACAGATTCCAGGCCATCGCCATGGCCGTCCGGGATCGGCTTGCCGAGCGCTGGGTGGCGACGAAGCGGACTCATCGCGCGCTCGATCCCAAGCGCGCGTACTACCTCTCGGCCGAGTACCTCCTCGGCCGCGCCCTGGGAAACAACCTGATCGCGACCGGGCTTCTGGACGCCGCGCGCGAGGGACTGCGGGGCGCGGGGGTGGATCTGGACGCCCTGATCGATCTCGAGCCCGACGCCGGTCTGGGCAACGGCGGTCTCGGCCGGTTGGCGGCCTGTTTCCTCGACTCGATGGCCACCCATGGCTACCCGGGGATGGGCTACGGCATCCGCTACGAGTTCGGCATCTTCCGTCAGGACTTCATCGGCGGACATCAGGTCGAGCGCGCCGACGAGTGGCTGAAGTTCGGCAACCCCTGGGAGATTGTCCGACCCGACAGGGTCGTGGCGGTGCGATTCTACGGCTCGGTGGAGCGCGGCTCGGGCCGCAATGGCATCCCGACCTCGCGCTGGGTCGGGGGGAAAACGGTGCTCGGCGTTCCCTACGACATGCCGATCGCAGGGTACGGGGTGGCCAACGTCAACACGCTGCGCCTCTGGCAAGCGCGAGCCTCGGAGGAGTTCGACCTCCGGCTCTTCAACGCCGGGGACTACGAGCGCAGCGTCGTGGAGAAGAACGAATCGGAGGTCATCAGCAAGGTCCTCTACCCCAACGACCAGAACCAGGCCGGGAAGGAGCTGCGCCTCCGGCAGGAGTACTTCTTCGTCGCCTGCAGCCTGGCGGACATCATCCGACGCTACGTGCGGCACCATGCGGACTTCCGTGCCTTCCCCGACAAGGTCGCCATCCAGCTCAACGACACCCACCCCGCGGTAGCCATCGCCGAGCTGATGCGGCTCCTGATCGACGAGAAGAACGTTCCCTGGGACGAGGCCTGGGATCTGACGGTCAAGACCTTCGGCTACACCAACCACACCCTCCTCGCCGAGGCGCTGGAGAAGTGGCCGGTGAGCTTCTTCGAGCGGCTGCTCCCCCGGCATCTGGAGATCATCTACGAGATCAACCAGCGCTTCCTTCGCCAGGTGCAGATCCGGCACCCCTTCGATACCGAGCGGCTCCGGCGCATGTCGCTGATCGAGGAGGGGCCGGAGAAGAAGGTGCGCATGGCGCACCTGGCGGTGGTGGGGAGCCACAGCGTGAACGGCGTGGCCGAGCTGCACACCGAGCTCCTCAAGCGCGACGTGCTTTCCGACTTCGCAGACTTCTTCCCCGAGCGCTTCAACAACAAGACCAACGGGGTGACGCCCCGGCGCTGGCTCCTGCTCTGCAATCCCGCCCTCTCGGCGCTGATCACCTCGCGGATCGGTGACGGGTGGGTACGGGACCTCGATCAGCTCCAGCGGCTCGAGCCGCTGACGAAGGATGCCGGGTTCCTCCAGGAGTTCCGCGCGGTGAAGCAGCTCAACAAGCAGCGCCTGGTGGACCACGTGCGGGACACGCTGTGGCTGAACCTGAACCCCTCGGCGATCTTCGACGTCCAGGTGAAGCGGCTCCACGAGTACAAGCGGCAGCTCCTCAATGCGCTCCACATCGTGGCGCTGTGGATCCGGGCCCGGGAGAACCCCGCGGCGGTGATCCACCCCCGGGTGTTCCTCTTTGGAGCGAAGGCCGCGCCGGGCTACGTGCTGGCCAAGCTCATCATCCGGCTGATCAACGGAATCGCCGAGGTGGTGAACGCCGACTCGGGCCGCACCGGGATCCAGGTGGTGTTCCTCCCCAACTACCGGGTGAGCCTGGCCGAGATCATCATCCCGGCCGCGGACGTCTCGGAGCAGATCTCCACCGCGGGCAAGGAAGCCTCCGGCACCGGGAACATGAAGTTCGCGCTCAACGGGGCCCTCACGCTAGGAACGCTCGACGGGGCGAACATCGAGATCCGCGACGCGGTGAGGCCCGAGAACTTCTTCCTCTTCGGGCTCACCGCCGAGCAGGTGGCGGAGACGCTCCGCCGCGGGTACCGCCCGGCAGAGGTGGTGGCCCGCGACCCAGAGCTGAAGGCGGTGCTGGACCTCATCCGCTCGGGCTTCTTCTCTCCCGAGGACCCGGAGCTGTTCCATCCGCTGGTGGATGCGTTGCTCACCGAGGACCAGTACCTGGTCCTGGCGGATTTCCGCTCCTACGCCGACGCGCAGCTCGAGGTGGCAAGGGCCTACGCGTCGGATCCCGAGGGCTGGTCGAGGAAGGCGCTCCTCAACGTGGCCCGGGTCGGCCGGTTCAGCTCCGACCGGAGCATCCACCAGTACGCGAAGGACATCTGGGGCATCTCCTCGGTCCAGGTGACTCTCTAGACGCAGCCTGCGAATCGCCGGTCCGCAGCGCGACGCAACGGCCAACAACGGCCAACGTTGAACGGAGCGCAGCGAGCGGTGTGGTGCGAGGACACCACAGGCCCGGTGGTTCAGCTGCAATCATGACCGCCCGGCCATTCCACGCCGACAGTTCCCTCCATCACCGCGTCGTGAGGAGGGCTGCTCTTGAAAAGAGCCGAGCTGGGAACGACAGGAAAACGATGGCCGTGCGCGCTGCTGCTCGCGCTCGTGCCCGCCGTGGCGCTGGGGCAGACCAGCACCTCGGTGCTCACCGGAAACGTGATCGACACCGCGACCAAGGCGCCGGTGGCGGACGTCGTGGTCACTGCCACCTCGCCCGGGCTTCAGGGCGAGCAGGTGGTGGTCACCGACGCCACGGGGCTCTACCGAGTTCCCCAGCTGCCGCCGGGGACGTACACCTTGCGCTTCGAGAAGGAGACCTACCGGCCCTACACCCGGGCCGGCATCGACGTCGCGGCGGACCGCACGCTCCGCCTCAACGTCGAGCTGCTCCCCGAGACCGCGGGGAGCGAGACGGTGACCGTGGTCGGGACGCCGCCCACGGTGGACATCGGCTCGAGCGCCACCGGGACCACCATCAACCAGGAGTTCGTCCGGAACCTGGCGGTGGCGCGGCCCGGCGGTCTCGCCGGCGCCAACCGCTCCTTCGACTCGCTGGCGACCACTGCTCCGCAGGCCTCCGGTGACTACTACGGGGTAGGCATCAACGGCGCGACCTCGCCGGAGAACCTGTACCTCATCGACGGGCTCTCGGTGAACAACCCCGGATTCGGCACGCTGGGCTCACCCCTCACCGCCGAGTTCATGGACGAGATCAACGTGGTCAGCGGCGGGTACATGCCCGAGTACGGGCGGACCAGCGGCGGAGCGATCAGCGCGGTCACCAAGTCCGGCGGGAACGAGTTCCACGGATCCGTGTGGGGCACCTTCACTCCCGGAAGCCTGACCGGTGCCCCGGCTTCGGTGACCGGCGCCACCCCGGTGATCGTGGGCACGCGCGAGCTCGGGAACTTCGGCGACGTCGGCGCCACCATCGGCGGGTACATCATCAAGGACAAGCTGTGGTTCTTCGCCGGCGTGCAGTGGGCGGCGCAGCGCTACATCTACGGTCGCTCGTTCAATCGGCTGATCAACGGCGCCTTCGAGGCCATTCCCGACTCGACCCAGCACCGCAACGGCGACGAGCGGAGCTGGAACTACATCGGCAAGCTCACCTTCCTCATCAGTGGAGACCATCGCGTGAGCCTGACCGTCACCGGAACGCCGACCACCGGCGGTGGTGAGGGGGGAGTGGCGCTCCGGAACCGGTCCAACAACCGGAACCCGTTCACACCGAACCTTCTCACCCTCGGTACGTACAACTCCGGTTGGACGAAATCGAGCTTCAACTCGGTCGACGTCGTCGGAGAGCTGAACAGCTCGTTCCTGGACAAGCGCCTTCTCCTGGACGTCAGGCTCGGCGTACACCTGCAACGTGACTCGTACCTCCCCGGCGACGGAAGCACGCTGGACGACATCGACAACCCCGCGGTCCTGGCCGGCGTGCCCAGCGTGCGCTCACCCGCGGGGGTACCGACGCCGGTCTATCAGCTGGACACGGGGGTCCCGGCTTCGGTCACGCAGGCCTGCAGCGAGCCCGGGGCAACCTGCAACGTGGTCCGCTACTTCACCGGCGGCCCCGGTGGACTCATCGAGTACCTGGACTTCGACAGCTACCAGGCCAGAGCGGTGCTGACCTTCCTAGTCCAGGGGGCCGGCCACCACGTGCTGAAGGCCGGGTTCGACGGGCAGATCAACAAGTACAAGCACGACGAGACCTATACCGGTGGCGTGGTCTACCGGGACGGCCAGGATCTCGGCGCGGATCCGGGCTCGGTCTACGACTACCGCCGCTTCGGGGAGATCGTCGACACCGACACCATCAGCGACAAGCCGCGGCCGTTCACCGCCACCAAGTCGACGATCGTCGGCGGGTTCATCCAGGACAGCTGGAGCATCATGGACAAGGTGACCTTGAACCTGGGCCTCCGCTACGACGCGCTCACCATGGAGGGGCAGGACGGGAAGACCCGCATCGTGCTCAAGGACCAGTGGAGCCCCCGAATTGGCGTGGTGTGGGACCCCACGCAGCAGGGCCGATCGAAGATCTTCGCCAACTACGGTCGCTACTACGAGTACATCCCGCTCGACATCTCCGACCGGGCCCTGAGCAGCTCCCAGGGAACCCTCCAGGCAGTCCACAACTGCAACCCCTTGGTGGTCGGGCGGACCGGGTGTGATGCCAATACCCGCACCGACAGCACCGCGCTGATCAACGGGGTGACGCAGGGTCCGAACCGAAAGTGGGGCGTGACCGGCGGGCCCTACGCCTCGTACGTCGATCCGGACCTCAAGTCTCCGGCGAACGACGAGGTGGTGGCCGGGGGCGAATACGAGGTGCTGCCCAACGCCCGGGCCGGACTGACCTACACCTACCGGAGCCTGGTCCGCACGGTGGAGGACATGTCCAACAACGACGGGCAGAGCTACTTCATCGGGAACCCCGGATCGGGCATCGCCGACGCGTTCCCGAAGGCCGAGCGGACGTACCACGCGGTCACCGTCCTCTTCACCAAGAGCTTCTCCGATCTCTGGCTGGCCCAGGTGAGCTACACCTGGTCCAAGCTGACGGGGAACTACGACGGCCTCTTCAACGCCCAGGGCCTGAACGCGTTGGGGGCCCCACAGCTCGACCCGAACATCAACTCCACCTTCGACCTGCGGACCCTGCTCCTGAACCAGCAGGGACCACTGAGCGGGGACATCACCCACGCGATCAAGGTC
>JBKPMY010000022.1:0-6224 GCA_046732375.1 Myxococcota bacterium | reverse complement strand
TTCCCGCTCCGCCCGGCGCCGGTCCCGCCCCGGGCGCCCCCACCGGAGGTTCCGCTCCGCCCGCCGCGCCTCCGGAGCCGGCTGCCCCACCGCTCGACTCCAGCTCCGCGCGCATCCGCTCGGAGAAGATCTGGAACATCTCGTCGCTGACGTCCTGGATCATCCCCCGCCCCATCTGGGCGAGGATCCCCGTCACATTGACCAACGAGACGGCGGTGACCTCGGTCTGCCCGCCAGGAAGCGCCTTCAGGCTGCTGGTGAGCCTGAGGTCCGCTCCGCCCTTGCCGCGGACGTCCTGGCCGGACGCGCTCAGCTCCGCCGTGCGAGCTGCCGGATCGAGCCGCTCGAAGACCACCTTGCCCCGGTAGGTGGACGAGACAGGACCGACCTTGATGGTCATGGTCCCCATCGAGGTCTTCTCGTCCACCTTCTCTCCGATCGCCGCCCCCGGCAGACAGCGCGCGACGCGGGGCAGGTCGACCAGGAAGCTCCACACCTGCTCGGGCGCGGCGTTGACGACGAAGGTCTTGGCGATCTCCAGGGCCATCGGTGAGGTCTCAGGGCTGGGCGGGGGCTGCGGAAAGGTAGCGCTCTGGAGCGAGCAGGAACTTTTCCCGGCACCGCGGGTTGCAGAAGAAGTAGCTCCGCCCGTCGTGCTCGGCGCGGTGCCGCGCGGTGGCCACCACCACCGTCATGCCGCAGACCGGATCGAGCGCCTCCTCGCGCTCGGGTCGAGGCGCCGGGGCCGGCTCCTCTGCCGCCGCCGACCGGCTCAGCTGCACGATCTCCGCGAGGATGCTGAGCGCGACCTCCTCGGGCTGCCGAGCGCCGATGTCCAGCCCGGCCGGGTTCCGGATGCGATCCAGGGGCTCGGCGGAGATGCCGCGGCCGAGTAGCGACTCGCGGAGCTCTCCGAAGCGGGTCCGGCTGGCGACCACCCCCAGGTACGCCGGACGGAGCCCGAGCGCCGCGGTGACCGCCTCCTCGTCGTGCTCACCCATGGTGGCGACGACCGCGTAGGTCCTCGGCGTCCCGCCGGCCTCCCGCAGCTCGGGGTTCGCCCAGTCCACGAAGGTCCGGTCGGCCGAAGGAAGCAGCGCCGGTGATGCCTCGGGATCCACCACGTCCACCGAGTACCCGAGCCCCTTGCCAAGCTGAGTCAGCGCCCGGATCACCGGCGACAGGCCGAACAGCACCAGCCGGGGCGGGGGAAGGATCGGCTCCAGATAGACGTCCACGGTTCCCCCGCTGTGGCAGACCATCGGAAGGACGGTGACCCCGGGCCGCCCCGCGGTCCCGGCCTCCGGCGACAGCGAGAGCAGCCGAGGCCGCCCATCGGCGAGCGCGCGGACTGCCTCGCGCCGCACCACCGGCTGGGTGCAGTTCCCGCCCAGCCAGCCGTGGTAGCCGCCGTCCCCGGTGATGATCGCCATGTCACCCTGGTGAGACGAGGTGTAGGGCTGACGGCGGACCACCATCGCCAGCACGAACGGCTGGCGTCGCGAGGCGAGATCGGCCGCGAGCCGGAGGAGGTCTGCCTTCATCGCTCACCTCCGAGCTCGGCCCGGATGCGCTCGATGTCCTCGGGGCGATCGAGGTCGGTGAGCGCACGTACCGACCAGCGGACCCGCACCGCCTCGGCGGTGTGGCGCTTCACCACCCGCTTCCCACAGCCCTCGCCCTCGAGCACGCGCAGCTCGCCGAAGAGCCGGCGGTCGTAGAGGATCGGCGGCGCATCCACGCCTTCGTAGTCCGAGACCACCAGCGCCGGCCGCTCGGCTTCGTGCCGCTGTACCAGTGTCCGGATCATCCGCGCCTCGACCAGCGGCATGTCGGCCAGAAGGACCACCGCCGCCTCGCAACGTTCGGGCACCGCGCCGATTCCCGTCCGCAGCGAGCTGTGAATCCCTTCCTGATATCCGGGGTTGACCACCACCTCGCAGCGAAGAGCCTCGATCTCGGCGCGCGCGCGCTCGCTCTCGTGCCCCAGGACCACCAGCACCGGATCGAGCCCCGCCTCCACCGCGGTGAGCACTGCTCGGCGGAGCACACTCTGCCCCGCCACCTCGAGGAGCAGCTTGTTCCGACCCATCCGGCTGGAGGTCCCCGCGGCGAGGACCACGCCGGCGACGCTGTCACGCCGATCCACCGCGACCTCCGCGGATGCCTGGGGCCAACCGCGCGAATGAAGGCTCGGCCCGATTGCAGTGTCAACGACACACGGCTGGATGCCACGCTGCGTCGGGACCCTGTGTCGACTGCACGCGTGCTTGACCCGTGGCGACGGTGCTCGGCAATGTCCCGGGCGGCCTCGTGCTGTCCTGGGGCGCCGCTCGCGGAGGTGACCCGATGGCGCGCATCTCGGTGAAAGTGAACGGGACGCAGCACTCGCACGAGGTCGAGCCCCGACAGCTCCTCGTGCATTACCTCCGCGACGTGCTCGGCCTCACCGGCACTCACGTCGGCTGCGACACCAGCCAGTGCGGAAGTTGCACGGTCATGCTCGACGGTCGGAGCGTGAAGTCGTGCACGATGTTCACGGTCCAGGCCGACGGAAGCGAGGTTCTCACCATCGAGGGGCTCGCCTCGGGCGGAAAGCTCCACCCCGTGCAGGAAAGCTTCTGGGAGGAGCACGGCCTGCAGTGCGGCTTCTGCACCCCGGGGCTCATCCTCTCCGTCGTGGGGTTGCTGCGGGACGAGCCGCATCCGGACGAGCACGCCATCCGGGCCGGCATCGAGGGGAACCTCTGCCGCTGTACCGGCTACCACAACGTCGTGAAGGCGGTGCAGTCGGCGGCTCGGAAGCTCGCCACGGCGCCGGCCGAAGCCGGCCCCACCCGGACCCAGGGCCGATAGGAGGAACACCGATGGCGACCTCGACCGTCGAGCGCCTGTTCGGCAAGTCCGTCAGGCGGCGAGAGGACCCCCGGTTCATCACCGGGCGAGGCACCTTCACCGATGACGTCAAGCTCCCCGGGACGCATCACGCGGCCTTCGTCCGGAGCTCGCTGGCCCATGGCCGCATCGTGAACATCGATGCCTCGCGGGCGATGGCGCACTCCGGAGTGCGCGCGGTGTTCACCGGCAAGGATCTGGCAGATGGAGGAGTCAATCCGATCCCCGTCGGATGGCTGCTCCCCGGGCTGAAGACTCCTGACTTCCGCGCCATCGCAGTGGACCGCGTGCGCCACGTCGGCGAGGCGGTGGCGGTGGTGGTCGCCGAGTCGGCGGCCGTCGCCCGCGACGCGGCGGAGCTGATCCAGGTGGACTACGAGGAGCTGCCGGTCGTGGTGGACGCAGTCGCCGCGCTCAAGCCCGGTGCACCGCAGGTCCACGCCAGCGCTCCCGACAATCGCAGCTTTCACTGGGAGATCGGCGATCGCAACCGGACCGAGTCTGCGCTCCGCGGCGCGGCGAAGGTGGTGCGGACCCGGCTTTTCAACCAGCGGTTGATCGCCAACGCCATCGAGCCCCGTGCCTCGCTCGCCAGCTACCACCCTGGCACCGACGAGCTCACTCTCTGGGTCACCTCGCAGAACCCGCACGTGCACCGGCTGATCATGGGTGCCTTCGTGCTCGGGCTGCCGGAGCACAGCTTCCGGGTCATCGCCCCGGATGTGGGCGGCGCCTTCGGGTCGAAGATCTTCGTCTACCCCGAGGAGGTCGTCGTCGCCTGGCTGGCCAAGAAGCTCGGGGTGCCGGTGAAGTGGACGGCCCAGCGGAGCGAGAGCTTCGTCACCGACATGCAGGGCCGCGATCACGTCTCCGAGGTGGAGATGGGCTTCGATACCGGCGGCAAGGTGGCCGGTCTCCGGGTCAGGACCGTGGCGAACCTCGGCGCGTACCTGTCGCTCTTCGCCCCCTGCGTCCCGACCTACCTCTACGGAACGCTGCTCAACGGCCTCTACGACTTTCCTGCGATCCACTGCGAGGTGGACGGAGTCTTCACCAACACCGTCCCCGTCGACGCCTATCGCGGCGCCGGACGGCCCGAGGCCTGCTACCTCCTCGAGCGCACCATGGACATCGCCTCCCGTGAGCTGGGCGTGGACCCCGCCGAGCTCCGCAGGAGGAATCTCATCCCCAAGGAGCGCTTCCCCTTCCAGACCCAGGTCGCGCTCACCTACGACAGCGGCAACTACGCTCCGGCACTCGCCCGTGCGCTGCAGATGGTCGGCTACGAGCGCTTCCGCGCCGAGCAGTCCGAGGCCCGCAAGAAGGGCCGGTACCTCGGGCTCGGGCTGTCCTGCTACATCGAGGCGTGCGGCCTCGCTCCCTCCCAGGTGGTGGGTTCGCTCGGCGCGCAGGCTGGCCTCTACGAGAGCGCGACGGTCCGGGTGCATCCCACCGGAAAGGTGACGGTCCTCACCGGCTCGCACAGCCACGGCCAGGGCCACGAGACGACGTTCGCCCAGCTGGTCGCGGACACCCTGGGCATCCCGATGACCGACGTGGACATCGTGCACGGCGACACTGGCCGCGTTCCGTTCGGGATGGGCACCTACGGGAGCCGGAGTGGCGCCGTCGGTGGCACCGCCATTCACATGAGCCTGCAAAAGGTCATCGACAAGGGCAGGGCGATCGCCGCGCACCTGCTCGAGGCCGCGCCGGACGACGTGGAGTTCAAGGCCGGCCGCTTCTCGGTAAAGGGCTCGCCTGACCGCGGAAAGACTCTCGCCGAGGTGAGCCTCGCGGCCTACCTGGCGCACAAGATGCCGGCGGGGCACGAGCCCGGGCTGGAGATGACCAGCTTCTTCGATCCGTCCAACTTCACCTTCCCCTTCGGCACGCACATCGCCGTGGTGGAGGTGGACGTGGAGACGGGCCGGACCGCGGTGCTCCGCTACGTCGCGGTGGACGACGTGGGGAACGTCATCAATCCGATGATCGTCGACGGGCAGCTGCACGGAGGGATTGCCCAGGGCATTGCGCAGGCGCTCTGGGAGTGGGCGGACTACGACGAGGCCGGGCAGCTCACCACCGGCTCGCTGATGGACTACGGCGTGCCCCGCGCCGATCAGCTTCCGAGTTTCGAGACCGACCGGACGGTGACTCCGTCGCCGGTCAACCCGCTGGGGGTAAAGGGGGCGGGCGAGGCCGGAACCATCGCCTCGACTCCCGCGGTGGCCAACGCGGTCATCGACGCGCTCTCGCCCTTCGGGATCACCCACCTCGATCTTCCGCTCACTCCGCAGAAGGTCTGGAAGGCGGTGCAGGCAGCCCGCGGCGGGGAGAGGAGGTAGCCCATGTACCCGGTTCCGTTCGAGTACCACCGGGCGGGGAGCGTGGACGAGGCGGTGGCGCTCCTCGGTCGGTTCGGCGAGTCGGCCAGGCTCGTCGCCGGCGGACACTCGCTCCTCCCGTTGATGAAGCTCCGCCTCGCCGAGCCACGGCACCTGGTGGACATCCGGCGCATTCCCGGGTTGTCCGGCGTGCGCGAGGAAGGAGGCGCGCTGATCATCGGGGCGGCCACCCCACACCATGTGCTCGAGCGCTCGGCCCTGATTCGCGAGCGGCTTCCCATGGTCTCCGAGGCGGCGGCGCAGATCGGCGATGCCCAGGTGCGAAACATGGGCACCATCGGGGGAAGCCTCGCGCACGCCGACCCGGCGGCGGACCTCCCCGCGGTGATGCTCGCGCTCGATGCCGAGCTGGTGGCGGTGGGGCCGAAGGGCAGGCATGCGATTCCGGTGGACCGCTTCTTCGTCAAGCTGTTCACCACGACGCTCTCGCCGGGCGAGGTGCTGACCGAGATTCGCGTTCCCCTGCCGCCCCCCGGATCGGGCGGGGCCTACGCCAAGCTCCCGCATCCGGCGTCTCGCTACGCGGTGGTGGGGGTGGCGGCGATGGTCAACGTCTCCGGCGGGAAGATCACCGGGGCGCGGGTGGCGATCACCGGGGTGGCGGCGAAGGCGGTTCGCGCCAGCGCGACCGAGGCGGCGCTGATGGGGCAGGGGGCCGAGGCGGCGGTGGTGGCTGCTGCGGCGGAGCGAGCCGTGGAGGGACTCACCGTACGCTCCGACCCGCGGATGGACCCCAGCTACTGGAGAGCCCTCACGGTGACCTACACCCGGCGCGCGCTGGCTGCGGCGCTCGAGAGGGCGGGTTGAATCAGTGCTCCGATCGGGACCTGGTGAGCGCTGCGAGGCGGGTGAGACCCACGTGAGAGGGCGCACAGCAGGAGCGAGCGAGAGAGGCCTGCGTCGGGACGATGAGCCTGCACG
>JBKPMY010000021.1:0-7896 GCA_046732375.1 Myxococcota bacterium | reverse complement strand
CTCCATGTCGAAGCTGAAGATCCTGCTGCTCGAGTCCATTCACCCCATCGCCGACGAGCTCCTCGCCGCGGAGGGGTTCGAGGTCCACCGCGCCGATGGCGCCCTCAAGGAGGACCAGCTCAGCGAGCGGCTGAAGGGCATCCACCTGCTCGGGATCCGCAGCAAGACCCAGGTCACCAGGCGAGTCCTCGACGCAGCCGACTCGCTGATCGCCGTGGGCGCCTTCTGCATCGGGACCAACCAGATCGCGCTCGACCACGCGATGAAGTGTGGGGTGGCGGTCTTCAACGCCCCGTTCTCCAACACCCGCAGCGTCGCGGAGATGGTGATCGCCGAGATCGTCATGCTCTCGCGGCACCTCGGCGACCGGTCGCGCGAGATGCACCACGGGGTCTGGAAGAAGGTCGCCACCGGCTCCCGCGAGGTGCGGGGCAAGACCCTGGGCGTGGTCGGCTACGGGCACATCGGGAGCCAGGTGTCCATCCTCGCCGAGGACCTGGGGATGAAGGTCATCTTCCACGACCTCTCCGCCAAGCTCCCCCTCGGCAACTCTCAGGCGGTGAGGTCGCTGGAGGCTCTCCTGGAAGTGAGCGACTTCGTGACCCTCCACGTGCCGGAGACGCCCCAGACCCGAGGAATGATCGGCGCCGCCCAGCTCGCCCGGATGAAGAAGGGCGCCTGCCTCATCAACGCCAGCCGCGGAACGGTGGTCGATCTCGAGGCTCTCGCCCGGGCGATCCAGGAGAAACGGATCGACGGCGCGGCGCTGGACGTCTATCCGGAGGAGCCAGAGTCGAGCAGCTCCGAGGGCTTCGAGACCCCGCTCCGGGGGCTACCCAACGTCATCCTCACCCCGCACATCGGTGGGTCCACCGTGGAGGCCCAGGAGGCCATCGGCCGCGAGGTCTCGGCCAGCCTGGCTCGCTTCGCTCACACCGGGGCCACCGTGAGCTCGGTCAACTTCCCACCGGTGGACCTCGCCCGGACGCCCGACACCTGGCGATTGATCAACGTGCACCAGAACGTGCCCGGGGTGATGCGCGATCTGAACCGGCTCGTGTCCGACCGGAACGCGAACATCCACGCTCAGGTCCTCTCCACGAACGCGTCGATCGGCTACCTGATCATGGACCTCGACTCGGACGTGGCTGCGCAGGTGGTGGAGGACATGCGCCGCCTGCCCACCAGCATCTCCGCGCGCACCGTGGCCTGACAGCGAAAACACGATCCATCCGTCGCTCGCCTGGCCTCGCGGCGCGACCATCCAGGCGGACCAGAACTGCGCGAGCGAGGCGCCGTCGTCGTGCGACTCGCTCAGCTGCACTGCCTGCAACGTCTCGGAGCTCCCGCACCCCCGAGCCATCCAGGGTCTGGTGCGCGGGCCGGAACGCCGGCTCACTTCGCGATCGCGAGCTTGCCCGCTGGCTCGAGCTCGACCGCCGGCTCCTTCCGGTGCTCGGCGGCGATGAGCAGGTAGAACACCGGCACCACGAACAGCGTGAAGAGCGTTCCCACGGTCATCCCCGTGACCAGGACCATCCCGATGCTGTTCCGTGCCTGCGAGCCCGGACCGCTGACGAAGACCAGCGGCAGGTGACCGAACACGGTGGCCGCCGAGGTCATCAGCACCGGCCGGAGCCGGGTCAGTGAGGCCTCCCGGATGGCCGCCAGCTTCGCCGCCCCTTCCTCCTGGAGCTTGTTCGCGAACTGCACGATCAGGATGCCGTTCTTCGCGATGAGACCCACCAGCGTGATCAGCCCCACCTGGGAGTAGATGTTGATCGTCGTGAGGTTCAGGAAGCTGAAGACCAGCGCGCCCGAGATGGCGAGAGGCACCGAGCCCAGCAGCACGATCAGCGGGTCGCGGAAGCTCTGGAACTGCGCGGCCAGCACCAGGTAGATGAGGATCACCGCGAACCCGAGCGTCGTGGTCAGCGCTCCGCCCTCGCGACGGATCTGCCGTGATTCGCCGGCATGGTCGAGGATGATGCCCCGCGCACCCAGCGAGCTCGCAGCCGTCTCCAGGACCCGGAGCCCCTCCTCCTTGGTGATGCCGGGCTTCACCCCACCGAAGATCCGGACCGAGTTCTGCTGCTGGAAGCGCTGGAGCGTCCGCGGCGCCACCGAGGTCTCCACCCGGGTGAACGACGAGACCGGCACCAGCTCACCCCGCGGAGTCTTGATCTTGAGATCCAGCAGGGGCCCGACCGTTGCCCGCTCGGCGTCCCCGATCTGCGGGATCACCTTGTAGCTCCGGTCGAAGTAGTTGAACCGGTTCACGTACGCCCCGCCGAGCAGCGTTCCCAGCTCCCGACCCACGCCGGCCAGGTCCAGCCCCAGGTCCGCCACCCGCTCGCGGTCGATGACCACCCGTGCCTCCGGCAAGTCCACCTTCAGGTCGCTGTCGACGTAGAGGAACTTGCCGCTCTTGAACCCCGCGGCGATCACCTGGCCGACCGCGTCCTGCAGCTGCTCCACGGGCACGGCGGACTGGAGAATCAGCTCCACGTCGTACTGGCCCGGCGTCGGCAACGGCGGGTCGAGCCGAGGGAAGACCTGGAGGCCCGGGATCTGGGACACCTTCCCGAAGACCTCGCCATACATCTGCTCGGTGGACCGGGGACGCTCCTTCCAGTCCTTCGTCACCATCCCGCCGAACGCGCCCCAGTTGGAGGTCAGGGACCACATGAACTTCGCCTCGGGGAAGGCCTCGATGGTCTTCACCACGTCCAGCGTCGCGCGATTGGTGGCGGCCAGCGACGAGTCCGGCGACGCCAGCATGAACAGGCTGATGTGGCTCTGGTCCTCGACCGGTGCCAGCTCCTTTCGCGAGTAGGCGAACAGCGGCCAGGCCGCGAGCATCACCAGCGCTGCCGCCGCGACCACCGCCCAGCGCATCCCGATCGCACCGTCCAGCAGCCGCGCGTAGGTCCGACGAACTGCATCGAAGCCACGATTCACCAGCCTGGAGAGCCGGGTCTCATGGCCGTGCTCCTGGACGAACCGCGAGCTCATGACCGGCGAGAGGGTAACTGCGACGATCCCGGACACCACCACGGCAGCCGCCAGCGTGATCGCGAACTCGAGGAACAGGGACCCGGTCAGGCCTCCCTGGAACCCGATCGGCGTGTACACCGCCGCCAGGGTCACGGTCATCGCCAGGATCGGCCCCATCAGCTCGCGCGCACCCAGCAGGGCGGCTTCCTTCCGGGTTCGACCCTCGCGAACGTGACGTTCCACGTTCTCCACCACCACGATGGCGTCGTCGACCACCAGACCCACCGAGAGCACGATGGCGAGGATGGTCAGGAGGTTGAGGCTGAATCCGGCGGCGGACATCACGATCGCCGCGCCCACCAGCGAGATCGGCATCGCCACCAGGGGCACCAGCGCGGTACGGACCGAGCCCATGAAGAGGAACACGACGATGCCCACGATGAGGATGGTCTCGGTCAGCGTCTTCGAGATCTCCTTGAGCGCGTCCTCCATGAAGACGGTCGCGTCGTAGGCCATCTGCATGTCGACGTCCGGAGGAAGGGTGGGGCGGATCCGGTCCATCTCGGCGCGGAGCCGGTGGGCGACGTCGATCTCGTTCACCCCCACCAGCGGCCACACCCCGAGGTAGACCGCCTCCTTCTGGCCGTACTTGGCGACGGTCGTCGCTTCCTCGGCGCCCAGCTCCACCGTGGCCACGTCCCTCAGCCGGACGATGGCGCCCTTCCGATCCGCCACGATGAGGTCCCGGAACTCTTCGGGCGAGCGCAGGTCGGTGTTGGTGAGGAGATTGACCTGGACCAGGTTCCCCTTGGTCTGGCCCACAGCCGCGAGGAAGTTGTTTCGAAGAAGTGCCGCGTACACGTCACCAGGCGCGAGCCCCACCGCGGACAGGCGCGCGGGATCGATCCAGATCCGCATCGCGAGCTGCCGGCCGCCCTCGAACGTGACTCGCTGGACCCCCGGCAGGGTCGAGAGCTGGGGCTGCAGCGTTCGCAGGAGCCAGTCGGTCATCGCCGGCCCGTCGCGCTGGGTGGAGGTGAAGCTCAGATAGAACGAGGCGTAGGGCCGGTCGGCGCGCTGGATCTCCACCACCGGCGGCTCTGCGTCTCCGGGGAGCTCCGTTCTCACCTGTTGGAGCCGCGCGGTCACCTCGGCCAGCGCGGACACGCTGTTGTGGCCGAGCTTGAGGTGTACGGTGACCGTGCTGAGCCCGGCCCGGCTGGTGGATTCGAGGTAGTCCACTCCGCTGATCGCCGAGACCGCGCGCTCGATCGGCGTGGTCAGGAAGCCACGAACCGTCTCCGCGCTGGCCCCGGTGTAGACGGTGGTGATCACCACCGAGGAGCTCTCGATCTTCGGGTACTGCTGGACCGGAAGGCCGCTCAGCGCACGCCAGCCGACCAGGAGGATGACCAGGTTGACGACGATCGCCAGGACCGGGTGCTTGATGAAGACGTCGGTGAAGGAGCGCACGGGGGCCTCTCTCTCGAACGTTCAGCGCTGTGCGGTGGTGGCCGTCGGAGAGGGCCGGACCTTCACCGCCTCGCGGAGCTTGAAGGAGCCCGACGCCGCGACCTGCTCGCCCGCCGAGAGCCCCTTCATGATGAGCACCGTGTCACCCACCACGGGGCCACTGGAGACCACTCGCTCGTGCGCGCGGGGCGCTCCCCCACCGTCCGGAGCGATCACCCAGACGTGATCCCCGCCCGGGCCCTTGCGGAGCGCACTGACCGGGACGGCGACCGCGTTGTTCGTCGCACCCAGCGGAACCTCGACCCGCACCGAGGCGCCGGGGGAAGCCGGCTCCTTCCCCGTGATCCGGGCGCGAACCATGGCGTTGCGGGTGGCGGGGTCCACCTTGGCGTCGACGGCCACGATGCGGGCGGAGATCGGCTCGGCCCCCTCGGCGGTGATCACCTTCACCGTCGAGCCCAGGGGCAGGGCCGCGGAGACGCTCTGCGGCACCGAGAAGTCCACGTTCACCTCGTCCGAGACTCCCTGGAGCGTGGTGAGCTGCACCCCCTCGTTCAGGTATTGCCCGCGGTGGATGTCGGCCAGGCCGACCCGTGCGCGAAAGGGCGCACGGATGGTCTTCTTGGCGATGATGGCCTTGAGCCGCTCCACCTGCGCCTTCGAGACGTCTCGCTGGGCCCGGGCCTGATCCACCTCGGCCTCCGCCGTGGCCTCGTACTGACGCAGGTGCACGTGGCGCCGGAGCGTGGTCTCGGCCAGCGTGGCCTGTGCCTCGAGCGCGCGGAGCTCTGCCGCCTCCACGGAGGAGTCCAGCGCCACCAGGACCGTGCCGGCCTCGACGATCGCCCCCGGGGTGAGCGACACATTCCGGACGGTGCCGGCGAGCTCGTTTCGCAGGGTGATGGACTCCAGCGCCAGCACCGTGCCGATCGCGGTGGTGGTCTCCTGATGCGACGTGGGAGTGGCGACCGCGACGGTGACCACCTCCACCGGCTCGGGTTGAACGGCGGCCCTCTCGGCGGCAAGGCTGTTGTGCTTCCAGGCCGCAAGCACGACTCCGGTGCCCATGAGGACACCGGCAAGGACCAGGGGAGCGACTCGGCGGCGACGGAGAACGGCAGGCGGCGGCAGCATGCGGAAAGCTCCTCGGGTTCAGCTCGCCGGCAGTTCTAAGACCATCAAACTGCGGTCGCCACCAAACGTGGGGAGCTGCCCTGTTTCCCGCTAGGTACGAGCCGTCGGCGCGACGCGTCGGATCAGTTCCGCTGCGTAGGCGGCGATCACGTCCCGCCTGACCTCGTAGAACATGTACTGCCCACGGCGGCGCTCGACGATGAGGCCCGCCTTGACCAGGATGTCCATGTGGTGGGAGACCGTCCCCTTCGACACCCCGGCTTCCCGGCACAGCTCCTGGCAGGAGTACTCCGCGGCGCTGCCGATCGATTCCAGCAGCGCCACGCGCCGGGGGTCGGAAAGGGCCCTGGAGACCGTCTGGAACTGCCGGAGGGTCAGGGCGGGTCGGGGGTTGGTGGCCACAGTTCGATTGGCACCAAACTAGCACCCGCCCCGGGCGTTCGCACGGAGTCCCCTAGCGCACCGTCACAACGAGGTGACGGAAGTATGCCTCGGTGGTCTGGTGGGCCCAGAGCGCCACGCCGCCGCCGATCGCCCCGTGCTTGAGATCGCGGACGATGAGCGTGGGCTGCTCCGCCCCGTTCACGTACAGCTCGGCCCGGGTGCCGGAGACTTTCACCCGCATGCGCGTCCACACCCCGGGCTGGAGGTCCACGTAGCTCTCGTACTGCCCGGGCGCCTCGTCGCGGAGCCGCTTCCATCCGTACCCGGGAATCGACTGGTACTGGACGGCGTGGTTGCGCCGCAGCTGGTCCTCGGCGCGTCCGTTGGACGGACGCAGGTACACGTCCTCGGACCGGGAACCATCAGGCGAGACATGGAAGGACAGCCCGATGAAGCCGCGCATGTCGGGAGGCGCATCGGGCAAGGGCGCACCGGCGACCTCCAGCTCGATCTCCCCATCCCGGAACTCCATCCCCTCGACGATGGCCAGCAGGACGTCGATGGGCCCTTCCCGATCGAGCGGATGCAGCCGCAACCCGCGACGCCCCTGGTGGGTCACCGGCTCGGCCCGGGCGCGCAGGAGGGTGAGGCCCTCGGGCGATTCCAGCGGAAGAATCCGCGCTTCAGGCCCAGCCGACCCACTCGCCGGGGACGGGGTGGCGCACCCGACCAGCGCAGCGAGCACCGCGGCCAGCGTGGCCGATCCCACGCTCGGGCCCCGGAGCCACGCAGCCCGGGTTCGCGAGCCGCAAGGATGCCGGAGGGGTGGCGGGCAACGCATCACGCAAGACGGTACCGCCACGCACGGCCGCGGCGACTCGCCGCTGGCGGGCGTGCGGTCACCGCTCGCTGATCGGATGCAGCCGAGCGGAGCCGTGGCGCGGGGAACCGTGCTCAGGCGGCCAGCGACGGCGCCGGCTCGCCGGCCCCTCCGAGGGCCGCCAGCCGCCGGTCGTGCCACCGCGAGAGCAGGGCCAGGCCCAGGAGGGCTCCCACGAGGCAGGTGGCCATGTCCTCCTGCGTGTCCCACGGGTCTCCCTGCGTCCCGAGGAACGCCTCGGCGCCCTGGTGCAGGAGCACCGCCGCGCCCCACTCCACGAGCTCGTACAGCGCGCTGATCGCCAGACAGACGGATACCACCAGAAACGTCAGCCAGCCGCCCGGCCGGAGCGGCGTCTTCCGGAGGAGCACCTCGCGGGTCACCAGCGCCGGCACGAAGCCCTGGAAGAAGTGGCCGACCCGGTCGTAGTCGTTGCGCGCCAGACCGAGGACGCGCTGGGCCCAGAACCCCAGCGGGACCTCGGCATAGGTGTAGTGACCGCCGAGGAACAGCACGCAGGCGTGCACCGCGATGAGCACGTAGACCAGGTCAGTCAGGCGGAACCGGCGGTAGGTGACGAGGAGCACCGGGAGCGCCAGCAGGAACGGCGCCACCTCCAGCCACCAGGTGAGCCGGTCCTTCGGCCCGATTCCCGAGACGAGGAGGGAGAGGAGGGTCACCCCGAGCAGGAACAGCGGAAGCCGGTCCTCGCGCCGCACGTGGCAACGGATCCTACCGCGGAGCCACCCGGGGCCGGAGTTTCCGGCGCCGCCCGAGACCGCGCGCGACCGGCCCGCCGGCCGTCAGCATCCCGGCAAGGCGCCCACCGGTTCAGGGGAACATCGAGCTCTGCTCGAGCAGGGTGCGGAACTCGACCGGGATCCGCTGGCCCCGGGGCCCGGAGAAGGTCACCCGCGCGATCTGCGAGAACGTGGCCCCGTGGTCCACCAGGGTGTTCGGCTCGAGGAGGAGCTCGTCCCGATAGTCGAGGCTGGCCTCGAGCACCTCGGCGTCGGCCGGGTTCACCC
>JBKPMY010000020.1:0-13893 GCA_046732375.1 Myxococcota bacterium | reverse complement strand
GTTCGGGAGACCGCGAGGCCCCGACCGTCACCACGCCGCCGGGCGGGGTGAACTTGAGGGCATTGCCCACCAGGTTCTCCAGGACCTGGAGGACCCGCTCCTCGTCCGCCGCGACCGAGGGCAGGAAGGGCGCCACGTCGGTGTTGATGATGACCGAGGTCTGGCCGGCCAGGCCCTGCTGGGACTCGAGAGCGGTCAGGATCAGCGCGGTGGGGGCCACCACCCCCTGGCTGACCGTGAACCGGCCGCCCTCGATGGCGTGGATGTCGAGCAGGTCCTGGAGGAGGCGCTCCATCCGCTGTGCGCTGCGCTGGATGCGCTCCACCGGACGCCGGAGCGTGGGCTCGGTGATGCGGGGGAGGAGCGTGCCGACCCCGACGGTGACCGCGTGGAGGGGGTTGCGAAGGTCGTGGACCACCACCGCCAGCGCGTCCTCACGAGCACGAAGGCCGTCGCGGATCCGGTCCTGCTCCAGGCGGCGCTCGAGCTCGGGTCCGAGCGCCTCGCTCACGGTGCGCACCAGCTCCTGCTCGGCCGCGCCCAGCGCTCGCCCCGGGCCGGCGGCGAGGTACAGGGCTCCGAGCAGCGCGGAAGGGGCGCCGAGGGCGACGTAGTGCACTGCGCGCCACCGCGCCGGAACCGCCGGGAGAAGGCGCGCGACGGCCTCGGGCTTGAGGACGAAGGGCCCGGAGCCAGCCGGAGCGGGAGGGAGCTCACCCGCCACGACGGGAAGGGCTTCGAGCTCCACCCCGAGCCCGACACCGGCAGCGACCCGGAACCCGTCTCCGTCGCGCAGCCGGAGCATCGCGCCCTCGAGCGAGAGCTGCCGCGCGAGGACCTCGCAGACTCCGGTGAGCAGCGCGTCGGTGGTCTCGGCGTGGCCAAACGTCCGCAGCAGCTCCGCCAGGACGGGAGCGATGCCGGCCTCGGGCACCATGCCGATAGCCTCGTTGGCGCGCATGCTCGTCTCGCCCGGAGGAACGCCGGTCACCTCGGAAGTGGGGGGCGCGTTCTCGTTCCTCTGCTCGACGGTCACGGCGGTCGGGAGCCTCTCCGGGGTTCCCGGGAACGGCCGGCCTGAAGCTCCGGCCCCGGGGCGCGACCCATGGTTGTACCCGCCCAAGGTATGGGAACTGCGAGGGGTAAGCGTGACCCTCGTCTGCCGCTCAACAGGGGACAGGAACCGCCGACCATCCGACATTTCCTCCACGACCGCGGGGTTCCGGACACTTGCCGCGGCGCAGCGACCCCGGGCGTTGACCCTCAGCCCGATGGCGGGTAGCCGCCTTCGAACTCCGTGGGATCCCACGAACTGTCGCCGGACCTCCAGGAACGGCTCAAGGAGGCGCTCGGATCGTACGAGGAGCTGCAGCTGCTCCTCTACGCCCGTGGACAGCCCGGACCCTGGTCGCTGCAGGACGCTTCGCGCAGGTTGCACCTGGATGAACGGGCGCTGACCGAGGCCCTGTCCTGCCTCCTGGCCGCTGGCTTTCTCTGGACGGTCGAGGACGGCGGCTCGGAGAAGCGGTTCACCTATCGCCCATCGTCCCCGGCGCTGTCGGAGCTCACCGAGCGGCTGGCGGAGACGCTCGACGGCGACCCGCTCTACGTGTTCGACCTGATGAACCGGCACGCGCTCGAGCGACTGCGCACGTCCGCGGCACGGACGTTCGCCAGCGCCTTCGTCCTCGGGGCTTCCGTCCCCAGCCGCGCTCGCCCCTCTTCGACGGGCTGACCGCCGGCGCGGCGCACCGGCGAACCCGCCAGTGACTCACCCGATCCGCGGCGAGCGCGCGCGACGGTTCAGCGCCGGGTGAGCACCGGCTGCCGGCTCGCGAGTCGGGCACTCGAGGACTCGGCGAGGAGCCGGCGGGCCTCGCCCGAGATGCGGAGGAATCCCCGCGCCTGCGCGTCGCGCTGGAGCTCGATGAGGACGCGGGCGGAGCCGGTCGACCCCCGGGAGAGGATCTCCCCCAGCACCAGCTCCACCTCCAGCTCGAGAGGAACCACACCGGCGGCCGAGGCGCGGGCGCGCGTTGCCAGCACCCTCGCCCGCGGGTCCGCCCCGAGGGCCAGCTCGGCTCGCGCGAGCTCGAGCTGGGCGAGCACCGCGGAGTCGAAGAAGCCGTTCGATTCGGCGACGTTGCTCGCTCGGACCGCCTCGAGTCGCGCCGCGGAAGGACGACCCTCGAGGCGAAGCAGCCGGGCCTGGACCAGGGCGGCGAGCGCCTCGTCGTAGCGGGTGCGGTGGGCCGCCCGCGCGTGCTCGAAGAGCCGGCGCGCCTCCGCCACCCGGCCGAGATCCAGGAGCGCGTTGGCGCGCTGCACGAGCACCCGTACCTGGATGAAGGTGGGGAGGCCCTTCTCGTTGATGGCCCCCGCCAGGAGGTCCGCCGCGCGCTCGCTCTTGCCCTGCGCACGGAGCACCTCGGCGAGATAGGGCAGAACCCGGAAGCCCTTGTTCTCGACCCGGACGTTCTCCTCCTGCGCCTGCTCGGCGAGACGGGCGGCCTCGGCCAGCGCACCACGAGCGAAGCGCAGGCGGGACTGCTCGCGCCACTGGTACATCCGGGTGAGGCCGCCGCGCGAGCGTGCCTCGGGAGGACGGGGACGATCGAGCGCCTCGGCCTCCTGGGCGGCCGCCTCGGCCTCGGCGAGGTTGCCGCGCGCGAGCTGGAGCGGGGAAACGTCCCAGAGAACGTCCGCGAGGAGCCGGGCGTCACCGGCGCGCCTCGCGCCCGTGACTGCCTCCTGAAGCCAGGCGCTCACGTCGGCGAGCGGGCGATCGAAGCGGAGGGTGATGGCGCGGTCCTTGGCCGCTCGCCATGCCCACTCGGTGCCTGCGCCGGCACGCATCGCGTCGGCGTGGAGCCGGTCCGCCGCGTCGGTGTCCTCGCGCTCCAGCGCCACCGCGGCCCGCTCGAAGGCGGCAGCCGCCTCGAGCGTGGGAAGGGAGAGTGCCCGGGCGCGGTCGGCCACGCGTGCGAGCGCGGCGTCCGCGGGGGCGAGCTGGCCATCGTCGAAGGCGATGGCGTAGGCGACCCAGTCGACCAGGGCGGCCTCGAGGGGCGAGGTGGGCAGCCGCTGCAGGCGCATCAGGGTGTTCCGGCGCGCGTCGCCGGTCTGCACCGAGGCCAGGCGCACCCCGAGGCGGACGTCACCGGGGAAGAGGTCGAAGAGGGTTCCCCAGAGGCCGGCGGCGCGCTCCTGCTCGCCGGAGAGCGCGCGGTGCTGGGCCTCCACCGCCATGCGCTGCTGCTCGGAAAGCCGGCCCGCCGACTCGAAGGCGAACCGGGCGGTGTCCCGCGCCTCGGCGGAGAAGCCGGCGCGATCGAGCGCCTGGGCCAGCTCGCTGCGGGCCAGCACGAAGTCCGGGGCCAGCGCGGTGACCTGACGGAGCGCGGCGGCCGCGCCCATGTTGTCGGCGGCGTCGAGCTTCTGCTGCGCGCTCCTCCACAGGCCTGCCGCCGCCGGATCGGCCGGCGCCGAGGTCGAGAAGGACGTGACGAGGGCGGGCCGTGCGAACGCGAGGTGGTTCCGGACCAGGGCGGCCGAGCTCCCGCCGAGGAGGAGCGCCACGACGCAGCCCGCGGCCAGACCGAGCGAGCGGCGGATCCGGCGGCGGCTCCCGGCGATGCGGACGCGCTCGCCCGAGAGCAGGCGGACGAAGTCGTCGGGCGTCGGGCATCGTTCGTCCACCGACGGCGCGAGGGCGCGGGCCAGGGCCTTGCGCCAGCGATCGGGCAGCTCGGGCGTGCGGCGGGCGAGGTCGGGCGGCGCGCACCGGTAGCGAGCGGCGCCGGGCCCCACGGGGGTGTCGGCGAAGGGAAGCTCGCCGGTGAGCATCTCGTAGGCGACGACGCCCAGCGCGTAGACGTCGGCGGCGGGTCCGAGAGGCGAGCCGGCGGCCTGCTCCGGGGCCATGTACGCGGGGGTGCCCACGTAGCTTCCGGTGCAGGTGAGCGCGCGCTGGCCCTCGCGGACGGCGCGGGCGACTCCGAAGTCGGTGACCACGACGCGGGTCCCGCCGTCGGAGCGGGGAACGAGCAGCACGTTGCTGCTCTTGAAGTCTCGGTGGAGGACGCCGTGCGCGTGCGCGGCGGCGAGGGCGGCCGCCATCTGGCGGAGGAGCGGCTCGGCGTCCTCGGCGCGGAAACGCCCGCGGCGGGCGATGGCCGCGGTGAGGGTCTCGCCGTCGAGGAGCTCCATGACCAGGAAGAGCAGCTGGCCCAGCTCGGATGGGTGAGCGAAAAGCTCGTAGACGCGGCAGACGTTGGGGTGGGCGACGGCACGAGCGAGGAGCACCTCTCGACGGATGCGCTCCTCGGCATCGGGAACCGCTCCGAGGAGGACCTTCACCGCGACGCGGGCGCGGAGCATGCGGTCCTCTGCCTCGTAGACGACGCCCATTCCGCCCCGGGCGATGAAGCGCTTCAGCTCGAAGCGCCCGGCCAGCACGGTCCCCTCGGCGAGCACCTGACCCGGCGGGCCGGGCGGTGTGCGGAGCAAGGTGTCCTGGCATGACAGGAACGACTGCATGGCCGATTCCTCGGGGTCTCCCTCGGTGGACTGTCGTCCCAGGATGGAGATCTTCCCGGCCCCGTCCCGGATCGGAACCGGGACCGGTCCCCGCGACGGTGTCAGACACCTTCGACGCCCCTTCGAAGCGATGCCCATCGAAAGCCTCGAAATCACACGGCTCCGAGGCCGAATCTGCCCGGGGCTGGCTCCGCGGTGCCGACCCGCTCAGGCACGGAGGATGAGCCCGCGGGTGTGGCGGGCAATCATCAGCTCCTCGTTGGTGGGAATGACGTACGCCGCAACCCGGCTGTTGCCGGCGCTGATGCGGGGGCCGCCACTGGCGTTGGCCGCGGCGTCCAGGGTCAGGCCCAGCCAGCCGGCACCCTGGATCACTCGCTCGCGGATGGGCACCGCGTGCTCGCCGATGCCCGCGGTGAACACCAGGGCGTCCAGACCGCGCAGCGCCGCGACCAGCGAGCCCAGCTCGCGCCCGATCCGGTAGACGAACAGGTCGACGGCGAGCTTCGCCCGGGGCGCGTCGCTCGAGAGCAGCGCCCGCATGTCGCTCGAGACGCCGGATACCCCGAGCAGCCCGGACTCCTGGTAGATGAGCTTCTCGATCGCCCGGGCGTCCATCCTCAGCTCGTCCACCAGGTACAGCATCACTCCGGGATCGAGGGACCCACTCCGGGTCCCCATCGGCAGACCATCCACCGCGGTGAAGCCCATCGTGCTCGCCACGCTGCGCCCGGCCTGCATGGCGCACATGCTCGCGCCGTTCCCGAGGTGGGCCACGACCACCTTCCCCGCCGCTGCCCTCGGATCCACCCCGGGCAGCGCGCTGGCGATGTACTCGTAGGACAGTCCGTGGAAGCCGTACCTCCGGACGCCGCGGTCGGTGATCTCCTCGGGGAGCGCGAACGCCTGGGCCAGCTCGGGCTGGGTGCGATGGAAGGCCGTATCGAAGCACGCCACCTGGAGGAGGTTCGGAACCTGCTCCAGCAGGTGGCGGATCGGCCCGAGATTGTGCGGCTGGTGCAGGGGCGCGAGCGGGATCAGCTTCTCCAGCGCCCGCAGCACCTCGGGCGTCACCCGGATCGGCTCCGAATACTCGAGCCCCCCGTGCACCACGCGGTGGCCCACCGCGACCAGCCGGTCCTCGGCGCGGTTGCTCCGGAGGAAGTCGATCAGATGCGAGACGGCTCCCTCGTGCCCGAGCGATTCCCCCTCCTTCCAGCTCCGCTCGGACACCACCTTCCCGTCCGCGTCCTTGACCACGAAGCGAGGCGCGGTGAGGAGACCCTCGGCCTGTCCCCGGAGCCAGAGCTCCAGCTCGGCGCCCTTCGTGAGGAAGACCGAGAACTTCACGCTCGACGAGCCGGCGTTCAGGACGAGAATTGCCTCGGCCATGGCTCACTTCACCGCGCGGCCGGCGGTGGACCGACGGGCCTGGGCAATCAGGTCGGCCACTGCGCACGAGGCGAGGCGGGCGATCAGCGAGTCGGCGCGGCTGGTGAGGATGATCGGCACCTTGGCCCCGAGCACGATTCCCGCGGCGTCGGCACCGGCGAGGAAGGTCAGGCTCTTGGCCAGCATGTTGCCCGCCTCCAGGTCCGGAACGACCAGCACGTTCGCCCGCCCCGCCACCGGCGAGTCGATCTTCTTGATCTTCGCCGCCTCGGGGCTGATGGCGTTGTCCAGCGCGAGCGGGCCGTCCACCAGCGCGCCCGTGATCTGCCCGCGGTCCGCCATCTTGCACAGCGCGGCGGCTTCCAGGGTGGACGGCACGTCGGGATTCACCGTCTCCATCGCCGACAGGATCGCCACCCGGACCTCGGTCGCCCCGAGGTCGCGGCAGAGATCGATCGCGTTCTGGACGATGTCCACCTTCTCCTTGAGCGTCGGCGCGATATTGATCGCCGCATCGGTGACGATCAGCGGGTCGGGGTGACCCGGCACGTCCATGATGAAGCAGTGGCTGATGCGGCGAGACGTCCGGAGACCGGTCTCGCGCTTCACCACTGCACCCATCAGCTCGTCGGTGTGGAGGCTGCCCTTCATCAGGGCCTCCGCCTCGGCGTTCCGGACCAGCTCCACCGCCTTTGCCGCGGAGTCCTGGCTGTACTGGGCCTCCACCAGACGGCAGCGCGAGATGTCGATGTTCGACTTCGCCGCCACCTCGCGGATCCGCGCCGCGGGCCCCACCAGGATCGGGGTGATGAGGCCGACCCGCGAGGCGTCCACCGCCCCCTTGAGAGATGATTCGTCGCAGGGGTGGGCGACCGCGGTAGGTGTCGGCGGGAGCTCCCTGCAGCGCGCGATCAGCTGGTCGTACTTCTCATGCGACGCTCCCATGACCACGCTCCCCTCTCGCGATTCCGCGAACCCACGGCACCGTAACCGCGGGTACCGCCCGCGCCGATGGGACCTAGGTCCCACGCGAAGCGAGCGAGGTCGCGAGAAATCCACGAGAATTTCGCTCGCTCGCAGGGAACTGGCGAGCGGTTCCCTCGCCCGAGGCGGAGGACTGTCACCGGCGCACAGAACGGCGTGGAGAGTGCGCCTGGCCCGCACGGGAACGTCCTACGCTGCCGACCGAGCGTGCCATGAACCGACCGGTCCCTCTCCAGAAGGTGCTCTGCGCAAACCGTGGCGAGATCGCGATTCGCGTCTTCCGGGCATGCAGCGAGCTGGGCATCCGAACCGTCGCCATCTACAGCGACGAGGATCGGGTCAACGAGCACCGGCTCAAGGCGGACGAGACTTACCTCGTCGGCCGAGGCAAGCGTCCGGTGGAGGCATATCTCGGCATCGAGGAGATCCTCGAGGTCGCCGAGGCCGCGGGCGTCGACGCCATTCACCCTGGCTACGGCTTCCTCTCCGAGAACGGCGACTTCGCCGAGGCCTGCGAGCATCGCGGCATCCGCTTCATCGGCCCCCGGCCGTCGGTGGTGCGGCTGATGGGTGACAAGGTGGCCGCAAAGACGCTGGCCCAGAAGGTGGGTGTCCCGGTGGTCCCAGGGATCACCCTCGAGGGCACGGAGCCGGAGGTGGTGAAGGCCGCGTGCGCGTTCCTCGAGAAGAACGGCACCGTGCTGGTGAAGGCCTCCCACGGCGGCGGCGGACGCGGGATGCGCGTGGTCCGTCAGGCGGCGGACATGGAGTCGGCGATCGCCTCGGCGCGCAGCGAGTCGAAGCTCGCCTTCGGAAGCCCCGCGGTGTTCCTGGAGAAATACCTCGACCGGGTGAAGCACATCGAGGTGCAGATCCTCGGCGACCAGCACGGAAACCTGGTGCACCTGCACGAGCGCGACTGCTCGGTGCAGCGCCGGTACCAGAAGCTGATCGAGATCGCTCCCGCGCCGAATCTGTCGGACCGAGCGCGGCGCAAGCTGTTCGAAGCCGCGCTCACGCTGATGCAGGCTGCCGAGTACAGCAACGCAGGCACCGTCGAGTTCCTGGTCGACGGCGACGACATCTACTTCATCGAGGTCAATGCCCGCCTCCAAGTGGAACACACCATCACCGAGCAGATCACCGGCATCGACCTGGTGCAGGCTCAGCTCCGGATCGCGGAGGGCTGGCGGCTCGCCGATCCGGAGATCGGAATCGCCGACCAGTCGACCATCGTGCCTCGGGGCTCGGCGATCCAGCTCCGGGTCACGACCGAGGACCCGGCGAACAGCTTCCTGCCCGACGCGGGCACCATCCTCGCCTGGCGGCCCGCGACCGGGTTCGGCATCCGGCTGGACGGAGGGAATGGCTACCCCAACGCCCACATCAGCCGCTTCTACGACTCGCTGCTGGTGAAGATCATCGCCTACGCGCCGAGCTTCGATGGCGCGATCCAGAAAGGCCTGAGGGCGCTACGCGAGTTCCGGATCCGCGGGGTGAAGACCAACCTCTGGTTCCTGGAGAACGTTCTCGGCACCGAGACCTTCCGGAACGGGGAGACCTTCACCCGCTGGGTGGATGACACGCCCGAGCTCATCGCTCCCGAGCGAAGGCGTGACCGCGCGACCAAGCTGCTCCAGTACCTCGGGGAGGTGATCGTCAACGGTCACCCCACCATCAGGCCCGAGCAGCGCCGCAGGTCGGTGGAGTTCGTCCCCGCGCGGCTGCCGGTGGTGCCGCCGGGAGTGGCGCTTCCCGGAACGAAGCAGATCCTCGACGAGCGCGGCGCGGAGGGCCTCGCAGCCTGGGTCCTTCAGCAGAACCGCACTCTCCTGACCGACACCACGATGCGCGACGCGCACCAGAGCCTTCTCGCCACCCGCGTCCGCACCTATGACCTGCTGAAGATAGCTCCCGCCACGGCGAAGCTCGCGCCCGAGCTGTTCAGCTTGGAGTGCTGGGGCGGGGCGACCTTCGACACCGCATATCGCTTCCTCAACGAGGATCCGTGGGCCCGGCTCCGCGCGCTGCGGGCCGCGGTCCCGAATCTGCTGCTGCAGATGCTGATCCGCGGAGCGAACGCGGTCGGCTACACCTCCTATCCCGACAACCTGGTCGAGGCCTTCATCGACCAGGCGGCCGAGGCAGGGCTGGACCTGTTCCGGGTGTTCGACTCGCTGAACGACCTGGAGTCGATGGAGGTCTCGGTCGAGCGCATCCGGAAGACCGGGAAGGTCGCCGAGGTGGCCATGTGCTACACGGGCGACGTCTCGAACGAGAAGCGGCCCAAGTACGGGTTGCAGTACTACGCGGACCTCGCGCGCCGGATCGAGGACATGGGCGCGCACTTCCTCTGCATCAAGGACATGGCCGGCCTGCTCCGGCCTCGGGCCGCGGGGATGCTCCTGGACACGCTGCGCGAGACGGTGCGGCTGCCCATTCACCTGCACACGCACGACACCTCGGGGAACGGCATCGCCGCGTACCTGGAGGCGATCGACCACGGCGTGCACGTCGTCGACTGTGCCTTCGCCCCCATGGCCGGGCTCACCAGCCAGCCTTCGCTGAACGCGCTGGTCTCCTCGCTCCGCGGATACCCTCGGGACACCCAGCTGACCAACAAGAAGCTCCAGCCGCTCGCCGACTACTGGGAGGACGTGCGCGAGGTGTACAGCCCCTTCGAGTGCGGGCTGAAGAGCAGCACCTCCGAGGTGTACTTCCACGAGATCCCCGGCGGGCAGTACTCGAACCTGCGACCCCAGGTCGCGGAGATGGGCCTTCTCGCGCGGTGGAACGACGTGAAGTACGCCTTCGCGGTGGTGAATCTCCTGGTCGGCGACGTCCCCAAGGTCACTCCCACGTCGAAGATGGTGGGTGACTTCGCCATCTTCCTCCTCAAGAACGACCTTCTGGTCCGCAGGGACACGCTGGAGGCGAGCACGGCCGCGACTCAGTCGAAGCTGCTCGCCGAGGCCTCACGCCGCGACTTCCCGGTGAGCGTGGTGGAGTACTTCCAGGGACGGATCGGGGTGCCTCCGGGCGGGTTCCCCGGCGAGCTGCGCGAGGCGGTGCTGAAGGGGCTTCCGAAGGTCGAGGGGCGTCCCAGCGCGAGCCTCGCGCCGTTCGATCTCGACGGGCTCCGGCGAAGTCTCGCGGAGAAGGCGGGGCGGCCGGTCCGGAACGACGAGGCGATCAGCGCCGCGCTCTATCCGCGGGTGATGGTGGACTACTTCGATGCCCTGAGCCGGTACGAGGACGTGTCGATCCTCGACTCGCCCACGTACTTCTACGGGCTGGAGATAGGTCAGGAGATCTTCGTCGAGCTCGAGCCGGGGAAGACACTGGTCGTGCTGCTATCCGCGGTGGGCAAGCCCGACGACCGGGGGATGCGCACGGTCTACTTCGCGCTGAACGGGCACGCGCGGCAGGTGATGGTACGCGACCGCTCGCGCGTGGTTGCGGTGCAGGAGGCGCGCAAGGCCGACCGCGGCAACCCCGAGCACGTGGGTGCGTCGATGCCGGGGACGGTGATCGCCTTGCACACCAAGGCCGGCGAACGGGTGGACGCCGGCGCGCCGCTCGTGACGCTCGAGGCGATGAAGATGGAGACGGTGGTCCGCGCGCCACGGGCGGGCTCGGTGAAGGAGCTCGTCCCGGCGCTCAAGAGCGCGGTCCAGGCCGGAGATCTGCTGGCGGTCGTGGGCTGACGACATCAGGCCCGCGGTCGCAGCGCCACCTGGAGCGCCAGCCGGTGGCTGACCTCCTTGAAGAGCGCGTGCTCCTCGTCGCTCGTGCACTGCACCGGAGGCACCCGGACCTCCCGGTCCGACGGGGCGTAGGTGAGGAAGGCGCGGAGCGTCTCCGCGTATTCCGCGGCGATCGGGTCCTCGGCCTCCACGCTCACCAGCACCGTGAGCGCGTGGGGCTCGGCATGGACCACCATCGAGCGGATGTGCACGAAGACGTGGCGCTGGACCGGGCGGAGGAAGGTGAGCCCGTGCAGGCCAACCATCCGCGCCGGGCGGCCGCCGAGGTAAGCCCGCGCGGAGAGGTGCGCGTTCACCTCGAGCCAGCGCATCAGCTTTCCGCCGTAGAGCGTCCCGTGGAAGTTGATGTCGCTCACGTGGACGGGCTCGATCGAGTGGACGTAGGAGTGGTGCGGCGCGCGTGGCGGACCCAGAGGCCGCTCCCAGGGGAGGCGGAAGTTCCGGGGGAGCATCTTCAGGACCTCGCGGACGAGCAGTGGCCGGTCCTGCTCGCTGATCCCGGAGAAGGTCCCGGCCGGGATCTCGTCCGACAGCTCTCCCTTCTCCAGCTTCCGCCGGAACTCTCGCCGGAGCTGGCCCTCGCGGAACAGCGTCCGCTCGGCGGGCGTCTCCGGGCGGAGCTGGGGAACCAGACCCGGCTTCCCCGCCTCGTCGAGTCCCACGAAGGTCATGTACGCGGTCAGTACCTCGCGAGCCGGGAGCGCGTCGGGACCGCTGCTCGACATCGCCACGTAGATCCCCATGCTCCGCTCGGAGGTATAGGCAACCGACGCGCGGAGCGCGACGTGCTCTCCGACCCGGATCGGATCGCGCAGCTCGAGGCCGTCGACGGATGCGGTCACCACCGGTCGCCGAGCGTGGCGAGAGGCGGCGAGCACCCCGACCACGTCCATCCACTCCAGGATCTTCCCCGGCTGAAGGAAGCCGTCCGGGTCGCAGATGTGCGGGCTGACCCATTCGTCGAGATGCACCTCGTTGCCCGGACGTCGCTGCTCCATCTCTCCAGTGTTCCGAGCGATGACGCGGAGAGTCAACGTTTCCGCCGCGGTGCGTTACAGGAGTGCTGAGCGAAGAACAGCCGCGGTGAACCCCTGCGCACGCAAGCAGCAGCGAACCTCAGCGCATCCATCACGTCTTTGCGTGGTTCGCGCAGGTGCCATGGCGCTGACACAACCGATCCCGGAACGAGCGGCACTCCCGACCGGGCACCGTACGGTGAACGAGCCTCGCGAGGCGAGCGGGTCACACGTCCCGCGTCGCGTCGGTCGCCACCCAGCCACCGTCCACCCGCGGAGGCAGCATCTGCCCGAGGTCCTGGCCCGCCTCTGCATCGAGCAGCGCGTTGAGCTTGCCGTTCATCGATTCCAGCAGCGGCGCGTGCATCCGCCGGTCGACGGCGAGGCTGTCGAGCTCGGGGTGGGTCGTAAGGACCCGCGACTGCGGCACGAGCACAGGAATGCAGCGCCCCCGCACGGCCCGGCTCGCACCTTCACCGCCGCAGGCCGAGGAGTGGGAGTCCCGAACGGGACAGACCCTGTCCCGGAACGTTCACCAGGATCGGTGGGACCGCGTCAGAAGCTGCCGATGACCTGGAGCCCCATGCCGTGACGCCCCACGGGCGCCCCCGCCACGAAGAGGAGCATCGAGCTGGTTTCGACGCCGCGGTGCGCCGGCCGGACCACGGCGAGGTTCGTCAGCCAGCCTTCCAGGACTGCCGTAGCGGTGCGCTCGGGCGCGTGCCTCACCAGCGTCGGCGAGAGGACCTCCGGCGACAGCGCTTGCGTGGCTCCGGTTCCGGCCGGAGAGGCGAGCACCGTCACCGCGATACCGACCCAGGCGAGCATGGCGGCGAGGGTCTTCAAGAACCGCGCCTCAGAAATTGACCCAGTGGGAGCGTGGGCGCACGCGCCGAGCATGGCCGATGCACCGGCATGAGGCTCGAGCGGGGCAGGCACGTCGGAACCGCAGGCACACAGCCGCTGCCTTCCTCGCCGATTGGCCGATTGCATGCGCAACGAGCGCACTTCCACATCTTCGACAGCCGGCTCGATTGCCGGAATGATCGATCCGGTTTCTCGGCGACGAGCACGCGCCGACCGACCTCAAAGGACATCGTCGATGCAGACCTCGAGAGCGTTCCTCGCCCTCTGTGCCGTCGGCGCCCTGCTCGCACTGGGCGCCCCGGCGTGTAGTGGCTCGACTCCCGGAGGTCCGGGGGGCGGATCTCCCGGTGGTGGTGGTGGTGGTGGTGGTGGCGGCGGCGGCGGTGGCGACGCGGGCACCGACGGCGGCTCCGGCGGGGGTGGCGGCGGCGGTGGTGGTGGCGTTCTCGCCTGCGTGCAGCCTGGCGCAGCCTGCGTCTCGGGCATGCCGTGCTGCAGCGGCATCTGCGACGGCACCGTCTGTGCCGCGGCGAACTTCTGTCAGGCGAACGGCGGATCGTGCAGCAGCGACACCGACTGCTGTCTCAACAACTGCAACAACGGCACCTGCTCCGACAGCATCTGCAAGGATGTCGGCCAGTCCTGCGGCTCGGGAACGGAGTGCTGCACCGGAACCTGCAGCGGAGGCACCTGCGCCGTCCTGGCGGGAGGTAGCTGCAAGGTCCTGGGCCAGACCTGCTCGGGCGACTCCCAGTGCTGCTCGACCAACTGCCAGAGCGGCTTCTGCGCCAAGGCGTATTCCTGCCAGCCCGTCGGCGACGTCTGCTGGAGCAACGACGACTGCTGCGGGCACGCCTGCTCGGCCAGCGGTGGGAATCCAGGCCGTTGCGTCCAGGTGACCGGTGGCGGCGGCAGTAGCTGCAATCAGGCCGGCGAGCCTTGCAGCGGTGGCTCCAACTGCTGTTCACGCATGTGCATCGACCCCGGCTCCGGGGTGACCGTCTGCCAGGCGGCAGAGGGCTGCCGGATCACCGGCACGTGGTGCACCGACGACCAGAGCTGCTGCGGCGGCGGGACCAACCCCAACGGCACCGTCGAGTGCCGGGACGCGGACGCGGGTGCCGGGATCACCGGACGCTGCGATCAGGGCCAGGGCTGCGTCGCCGTCGGCACCATCTGCGGCGCTTCGATTCCGCTCCCCGACGGCGGAACCGTCGACGTCAATGCTCAGAACGACTGCTGCAACGGCCATAAGGACGTCTGCAAGCTCGACAGCTCCGGCCTTCCCCGGTGCTTCGGCGGCGGAACGGCGAGCTGCCCGACCGGAT
>JBKPMY010000019.1:0-4926 GCA_046732375.1 Myxococcota bacterium | reverse complement strand
GCAGGCACCTGCCCGCCGGAGGCGCGGGACAGCTTCTCGTGAAGAATCTCCACGTTGATCGCCAGCGCGTTGAGCGGGTTCCGGACGTCGTGGACCAGGCTGTCCATGAGGCGCACCGCGGCAGACCAGCGGACGGCGCGGATGAGCGCCGAGGCGCCCGGGTCGGACGATGGGGCTTGGGATGGACGTGCGTTCGGGGACACGCGGACGACAGGTAGGAGCCTTCGAGGGGGTGCGTCAACGCAGGTCCCGTAACTTTTGCCGGTCGGGGGACACCCGGAGCCGACGAGGGGGGCGCTCGTGTTGGCGGCTGGACGGTCGCTCCCCCCGGCCGATCCAGTGACAGTGTCCGGGGGCGTCAGCCCGTCCGGGACGACCCCGGCTCGTCCGCCTCGAGGCCCACCAGCTCCAGCTTCAGCTGGGAGGCGACCTCGAAGATGCGCGGGTCCCGGTAGAACTCCCCGTACACGATCCGCACACACCCCGAGTTGGCGATCAGCTTGAAGCAGGGCCAGCACGGGCTGGCGGTCGTGTACAGCGTCGCCCCGTCGATCCGGACGCCGTTCTTGGCCGCCTGGAGGATGGCGTTGGCCTCGGCGTGCACGGTCGCCACGCAGTGGCCGTTCTCCATCAGGTGCCCCACCTCGTCGCAGTGAGGCATCCCGCGGATGCTGCCGTTGTAGCCGGTGGAGAGGATGGTGCGGTCGCGCACCACGACCGCGCCCACGTGCTTGCGGTCACAGGTCGCCCGGGTCGCGACCTGCTTGGCGATGTCCATGAAGTACTGGTCCCACGAGCTCCTGGCCATGGGAGGACTTAACCATCCCCCGCCCACGCCGGGGGGCAATTCCCTCAGCTGCCGTAGCGCTTGCGAACGAGGAAGAGGATGGCCTCCTTGGCGCAGGCGTCGCAGTAGCCGTGGCGCTCACGCATCGCGGCAAGCGTCTGGTTCACCTGCTCCAGCTCGCGACTGCTGAGGCCACCCCGCTCGTCGGAGAGCGCCTTGAGCACGTTCTCCGCCCCGCGGCTCAGCGCCCGCTTGCGCTCCTCGAAGAAGTGGCCCCGCAGCCGGCGGAAGAGGTCGGGGAAGATGCGGGCGTAATCCATCGCCCCCTCGGGGTTCTCCAGCCGGTGCGCGCCGATCTGTCCGATGAGCCCTCGGCGGAACTCGCCCGGGTCGTCTCCCCGGGGCATGACGATGCCCTCCATCTCCGCCATGCGCTTCTCGTCCGGGCGCTCCATCTCCCCGGTGAGCCGGTTGCGCATCTTCTCGTTCTTCACCCAGTGCCGCACGTGCTGCACGTAGGTCTCGAAGAGCGAGGCGTACTGCTCGTCCGAGACCAGCCGCATCGACTCGCGCACCTCGGCGTCCACTGATTCCAGATATTGCTGCTCCACCGTCCGCACGAACTCCTCGTGGTCGTGGTAGCCGTCCACCACCTCCTCCTGCAGGAACTCGTAGACGCTCTTGTCCTTGGTCAGGGCGGTCAGCTCTTCCAGGACCGCCAGGGGGCTCAGGCAGGGGCGATCCGGGTTCTGCGCGGCGTTGAAGAGCGCGGTCTTGATCTCCCGGGCCGAGGCGCCGGTACGGCCCTCGTAGTTCGGGTACGCGTCGGACTCCTGGTAGAGCGAGGGGAGCCACTTCCTCAGCTCGCGGGCCTGGGCGAGGCTGAGCCGATCCGGGGCGGTCCCGTCCTCGTAGAGCCACAGCTTCTCCAGCGGGGTCAGCCCCTCGAGGATCTCCCGGACGTCGGCAGGGTAGCGCTCTCGCACCGGCTTCTTCAGCCGGGTGAGCACCCCCCATTGTGCGGCGACCTCGGTCGCGTGGGGTGCCACGTGCTTGCCCACTGTCCGGGTGGTGACCTGCGCGTCGTAGATCTCCTTCTCCGACCTCCAGCGGCGGAGGTAGGGGACTCGCACCAGCTCGATGCGCCCCTTGAAGCTGGCGAAGTCCGGCAGCTCCTTGAAGGCCGCGAGGTGCTTCTCGTTGCTGGAGGCGACCAGCACCTCGTCGAGCTGGAGCACGAAGTGCTCCATGGGCACCTCGCCGGTCTCGCTGAAGCCGAGGAGGTACTTGAACGCCTCCAGCGGCCGCTTGAGGAGATCGGCGTACTCCATGATGCCGCGGTTGGCGTTCACCAGCGGCCCGTGGGGCTCGAAGAGGACCAGGTTCTGGAGAGCGGCCGGAACGTTGGCCTGGCTCCGATCCACCGACACCTGGTGGTAGGCGGCGTCCACGCTGAGGTGCGGCTCCACCGTGACCGCGCCGACCAGGTAGCGCCGCGAGAGGTAGAAGCGACGCACTTGCACGTGGCGGAGCACCCGGAGCCAGTCGCCGTTCGACGCCGCGAGCAGCGCGCTGTAGATGCGCCGGCACTTGTGGCAGAGCTCGCCGTCGACGATCCAGTCTGCGAGCGGGGCCTCCCCGTCCGCGGCGCCGGGGCGGGCGGGAACCTTGAGGGCCCGCTCCAGGAGCTTTCGCCGCTCGCTCCGGGGCATCGCGAAGAGCGGGTGGTCGCGCATCTCGCACTGGACCCGGACCTCCACGCTCTCCTCGTCGAGGTGCGCATAGGTGGTCAGCTCGCCACCGCCGGTGCGGTCCCCGAAACCGATGCTCCCCTTCACCAGCTTCTCCGAGGGGAAGATCCACGCGATCTCGTAGAGCGCACCCTGAGGCTCGCGCGAGTAGAGCTCCATGCCGCGCTTCAGTGCGTCCACGATGGTGGACTTGGCCGACCCGTTGGGTCCGTGGAGAAGAAAGAGCTTGTTCACCGCCCCGGCGCGGACGAAGTTGCCCAGCAGCCGGTAGAGCGCGTTCTGGACCTCCTCCTGTCCCGCCACTCGCCCCATCCGCTCGCCGTCGGTGAGGTCGAAGAGCCTGAACCGCCGCATCGGCCCCGCCGGATGGTGCTCGACGGGCGCGGTGCCGAAGTGGTCGAGCACGTCGTGGAGGTACTGGGCGGAGTTGCGGACCTGGGCGTGCGGGCCCTGGAGGAACAGCTCGAGGTATTCCTCGAAGGAGAGGAGGCTGCGGTCCTGGAGGAAGTCGCGGCTCACCACCGCTCCCACCTCCTTGAGGAAGTCCTTCGCGCTCACGTTCGGCTGCTCCTGACGCCGTCGCGTGGGTCCCCGGCGGGCCCACATCGGCACCCGCAGTCTCGCTCCTCTTCCGACCGGTGCGCCACTGGTGCCCCGCACGGCAGCCCGGCTTGCTAACGTACGACGCCCACCGCATGCAGAAGCCGCCCATCATCGGCATCGACCTCGGCACGACCAACTCCTGCGCCGCAATCGTCACCGCGGATGGCTCGGTCAAGCTCATCCCCTACAAAGGTGGCGACTACACCGTCCCCTCGGTGTTCGCCATCGACGAGAAGGGGAACGAGCTCATCGGCCACGAGGCCAAGCGCCAGTGGCAGCTCAATCCCAAGAACACCGTCTACGGAAGCAAGCGGCTCGTGGGGCGGAGCTGGTCGAGCGAGATCGTCGAGACGATGCGCAAGACCGTCGGCTACGAGGTCCGTCCCGGCGACCGCAACGACGTGGTCATCGACGTGGCCCGCCGCGAGTTCCACCTCCAGGAGATCGCCGCACGCATCCTGAACAAGATCCGCGACGTCGCCTCCAACTACCTCCGGGTGCCCATCACCCGTGCGGTGGTGACGGTCCCCGCCTACTTCAACGACCGACAGCGCCAGGCGGTGAAGGACGCCGGCAAGCTGGTGGGCATCGAGGTCGTGCGGATCATCAACGAGCCCACCGCGGCCGCGCTGGCCTACGGCATCGGCAAGAAGCTGCACGAGACGACGCTGGTCTACGACCTCGGCGGCGGCACGTTCGACGTGAGCATCATCGAGATCCGCGATCGGGTCTTCGAGGTGAAGGCCACCGGGGGCGACATCTTCCTCGGCGGCCTGGACTTCGACAACACGATGATCCACCACGTGCTGACCGAGTTCGCGGCCAAGACCGGCATCGACCTCTCCACCGACCCGGTGGCGATGCAGCGGATCAAGGACCTGGCCGAGCGGACCAAGTGCGACCTCAGCACCCGCGAGCAGGCGCCGTTCAACATCCCCTTCATCACGATGACCGCCCAGGGCCAACCCCTGAACATCGAGATGACCTTCACCCGGAAGAAGCTGGAGGAGCTCACCCAGCACCTGGTGGACCGGACGCTCCAGATGGTCGCCCGGGTGCTGGTGGACGCCGGGGTGAGCACCAAGCAGATCGACGAGGTGATGCTCGTCGGCGGCCAGACCCGCATGCCCGTCATCCAGGAGCGGCTGACCAAGTTCTTCGGCAAGCCGCCCTCCAAGGGCGTGCATCCCGACGAGGCGGTGGCCATCGGGGCGGCGCTCTACGCCCACTCGCTCGAGGACGACACCAACCTCCGGCTCCAGCTGCTGGACGTCATCCCCATGGCCATCGGGCTGGAGAAGGCGGGAGGCAGCTTCCACGTGGTGTTCCCCCGGAACGCCGCGATCCCCAACGCCAAGCAGATCCAGGCCACCACCAGCTTCGACGGACAGACCGAGCTGGCGATGCGCATCTACCAGGGGGACAACGAGGCGGCGAACAGGAACGAGCTGCTCGGCGAGTTCGTCTTCTCCGGCATCACCCCCGGCAAGGCAGGCGAGGCCCAGGTCGAGGTCACCTTCGACGTCAACGTCGAGGGCATCCTCACCATGAGCGCGCTCGACCCGGCCACCGGCAAGAAGATGAAGACCACGGTCCGAGTCACGCAGAGCTGACGACCGTGGCGCGCGGCGGACGCGAGGGCCCCGGGTGGCGCGGCCTCCTGGCCGCCGCGGCCGGTGCCGGTGCCCTCGTGCTGCTCGCGGACGTGCTCCGCTGGATGCTGGTCGGTCCACTCGCGCTCGGGCTTCTCGGGACGCTGCTGCCGGTGGACAACCGCGTCGAGGG
>JBKPMY010000018.1:0-8099 GCA_046732375.1 Myxococcota bacterium | reverse complement strand
CCTGCGAGATGGACGGACGGAAGGCTCGCTTCCCGACGTACGCCCATCGCGCCCGCGGCGCGTACCGCAGGGCGGCGCGGTCGACGAGCGCGTCGTAGAAGACCACGTTCGCCTCGCCGAGCCTCGCCACCGCGCGCAGGGTCAGGAGCTCGGGATCGCCCGGCCCCGCGCCCACCAGGGAAACCAGCCCCGGACTGCTCATCCCATCCGCCCGTATCGCTGGTCCAGCGCGCGCAGCAGCAGGGGGCGCCGTTCCTCCATCGGAACCCCCTCGTCGCGCCAACGCTCGCGGAGGCGCTCGGCGAAGGTGACCCAGTCGCTCAGGGTGTCCGGGAGCAATCGCTCCAGCGCCTCGCGGAGCAAGCCGGCCAGCGCCGGCGCCCGGCCGCCGGTGGAGATCGCCACGGTGGCTCCTCCTCGGCGCACGACGCCTCCGAGGTACGCGCTCGCCGCGTCGATGTCGTCGGCGGCGTTGACGAAGATGCGTCGCAGCCGGGCGGCCTCGGCCACCTCACGATTGACCTCGGCTGGCGCCGCCGAGACCACGAACCAGCAACCGTCCAGATCCCGCGGCTCGAATGGACGGCGCAGCAGGCGCACGAAGGGACGCTGGAGCTCCGTGGAGATCTCGGGCGCGACCACGGTCACCACCGCCCCGGCCTCGACGAGCCCCCGCAGCTTGCTCGCCGCGACCTTGCCGCCACCCACGAGGAGAACCGGGCGGCCCCAGAGCTTGAGGAAGGCAGGGTAGAGGCTCACGCGGCGCTCCTTCCGGCGAGCCGGCCCGCGAGCACCTCGAGCATCGACCCCATCTTCGGGGGATCGGGCACGACGTGCGGCGGAACACCGAGCTCGTCGAGCACCCGGGCACAGGTCGGTCCAACGGCGGCCACCACCACCCGTGAGCGCAGGGCGTCGACCAGCTGGTTCCTGCGCCCGATCCGGCTGGCGATGGCCATGAGATGCCGGGCCTGGACCTGGGTGGTGAACGCGGCGGCGTCGAAGTCGCCGCGGATGAGCGACTCCACGGCCCGCGCCAGCGGCGTGGTGTCCTCCGGCAACGACCACTCGTAGACCAGCAGCTCGAGCAGCACCGCCTCCTGCGCGACGAGCGCCTCCACCAGGGGCTCGTTCCGCTCGCCGTAGTGCACCAGCACCACGGGATGCCCTGTGAGATCGAGCCCGGCGAGCGCCTCGATCAGCTCGACGGTGGTGTACGGGGTCCGCGCCTTCACCGTGGCAGTGAGCCCCTCCCGGTGAAGAGCGGCGACGGCCTTCGGCCCCCGGCAGATGGACCCTCCACGCCGGATGGCCTCGACCAGCTCGGGGACGCGGCCCAGCGCGCGCGCCTCGTCGAACAGCGCGCGAGCGCCGACCCCGGTCGAGAAGATGAACAGCGGCGCCCCGTCGCCGTTCCGGAGCATGTCCAGCAGCGCCGCGACCTCGTGATCGCTCGTACGCCGCCGCTCGACCACCGCTGGAACGCACACCGCGAACCCGCCGCCCCGCCGCACCAGCTCCGCGAGCTCCTCCTGGAGCCGGGCCTCGAAGAGGATGATGCGCCGCCCATCGAGAGACGCTCTCATCGGACGGCCACGACTGGCACCGGTTCCTCCACCGGGCGGACCGCGAGGACGCGCCGCTGCCCCTGGGCCACGAACCAGTAGGGCAGCCCGATGAGCAGTGCCCCGCCGACGATGTTGCCCGCGGTGACCAGGGAGAGGTTGCGGGCGAAGCCTGCCCAGGAGACCAGTGCCGGATCGTGCGGCAGGAAGAGCCCGATGCCGAGCAGGGTCATGTTCGCCACGCTGTGCTCGAAGCCGGCGCCGATGAAGGCGAAGAGGCACCAGAAGATGAGCACCAGCCGCGCGGTCTCGTCCTTGGTCCGGATACCCATCCACACCGCGAGGCAGACCAGGGCGTTGCAGAGCACGCCCCGGAAGAGCAGCTCGCTGGCTGGCGCTGCCATCTTCGCGGCGGCCACACCGAGGACGAACTCCTTCGCTGGTGCCCTGCTGAGGACGCCGGAGCTCGCGGTCGCGGCGGCGAGCAGGAGCGAGCCGACAAGATTCCCGGCGAAGCTGGCGATCCAGATGCGGGCCAGCGCTCCCGCGGTGACCGTGCGCGAGAGCACGCCGACGGTCATCACCAGGTTGTTCCCGGTGAACAGCTCCGAGCCCGCGAAGATGACCAGGGTGAGCGCCACTCCGAAGGAGGCACCCATGACCGCGCGGGTGGCGCCGGAGCCGGCGGCCTGCAGCGGCGCGCCGATGGCGAAGATGAGCACGATCCCCAGGCCGACATAGGCGCCGGCCAGCGCCGAGAGGACCAGGTACTGCCACGGGCTCTGCCGGAGAAGTCCGGCCTTGGTCCGGGCGGCCGTGGCCACCGCGGCAATCGTTTCATGCTCCATCGTGGTCTCCGGGGCGCGGTTCGCGGCGCACGAGGATCCGCCCGCGCTCGATGCGGACCTCGTGGGTGGGGACGCGCACCGCCGGGTTGTCAAGGCACTGCCCGGTGCGCAGGTCGAAGGTCTGCTTGAAGATGGGAGAGGCGATCTTGGGGATCCCGCCCCTGTCACCGACGACTCCCCGGGACAGCACGTAGGCCTTGCTGAAGGGATCGAGGTTGCCGAGCGCGTAGACGGCGTCGCCCGCGCGGACGATCGCCACCTGCCGTCCGGCGATCAGCGCGCAGACCCCGGTCCAGGGGACGATGTCATCGAGGGCGCAGACGTCTTCCCACGGAGCGCCGTCGAGCTCGAGGGCGATGGCAGTCATTCGGCCTCCTGGGGAACGAGGTTCAGCTGCTTCTCCTCCCACGTGGCGGGCCGGTGCTGGGCGCGCTGGGGAAGCCGGACCAGGCTCGGATCGGGCTCGGGGGAGTTCACGAACGTCCGGAAGCGCGCGAGCTTGACCGGGTCCTCGAGGGTGGCTCTCCACTCGCAGCGGTAGCTGTCGACGATGCGGGCCATGTCGCTTTCAAGCTCTGCGCAGATCCCGATCGAGTCCTCGATGAGCACCTGGCGCAGGTACTCGATGCCGCCCTCGAGGTTGTTGAACCACGCCGCCGTGCGCTGCAGCCGATCCGCGGTGCGCACGTAGAACATCAGGAAGCGATCGAGGTACCGGATGAGCGTGTCCTCATCCAGGTCGATGGCGAAGAGCTGCGCGTGCTGCGGTTTCATTCCCCCGTTGCCGCAGAGGTAGAGGTTGTAACCCTTCTCGGTGGCGATGACCCCGAAGTCCTTGCCCTGCGCCTCCGCGCACTCGCGGGCGCAGCCGGAGACGGCGGACTTCAGCTTGTGGGGCGCGCGGAGGCCCTTGTACCGGTTCTCCAGGCGGATGGCGAAGCTGACCGAGTCCTGCACGCCGAAGCGGCACCAGGTGCTCCCCACGCACGACTTCACCGTGCGCAGGGCCTTGCCGTAGGCGTGGCCGGACTCGAAGCCCGCGGCAACGAGGTCCCGCCAGATGTGCGGCAGCTGCTCGAGCCGTGCGCCGAAGAGATCCACCCGCTGCGCGCCGGTGATCTTCGAGTAGAGCCCATGCTTCCGGGCGATCCACCCGAGCGCGATGAGCTGCTCGGGGCTGATCTCCCCACCGGGGACCCGCGGAACGACCGAGTAGCTCCCGTCGCGCTGGATGTTGGCCAGGAAGCGGTCGTTGGTGTCCTGGAGCCCGAGGTGGCGGTCCTCGAGGACGTGCTCGTTCCAGGTCGAGGAGAGCATGGAGGCCACGGCCGGCTTGCAGACCTCGCAGCCGTGGCCTCGGCCGTGCTTGCCGATGAGCTCATCGAAGCTGCGGATCCCCTGCACCCGGAGGAGATGGAACAGCTCCTGTCGCGAGTGGGGGAAGTGCTCGCAAAGGTTCCTGGAGACCTTCTTGCCCGCACGCTTCATCTCGCAGGCGAGGAGCTCGTTGAGCAACGGGACGCAGGAGCCGCAGCCGGTGCCGGCAGTCGTGGCCGCCTTGACCGCTCCGACCGAGGTCAGCTCCTGGCTCCGGATGGCCTTGCAGATGACGCCCTTTCCGACGTTCTGGCAGGTGCAGATGGTCGCGCCGTCCGGGAGCCCATCCACACCGGGAAGCGCCGCTCCGCCCTCGAGGCGCGGGAGGATCAGCTGCTCGGGCCGGGGAGGAAGGGCAGCCCTGCTCTGGGTCAGCGACAGGAGCTGGCCGTAGCTCGAGGCCTCGCCGACCAGAACGCCGCCGAGGAGCTTCTGGCGGTCGGAGCTCAGGACCAGCTTCTTGTAGACGCCGGAGATGGCGTCGGTGAACGCGACGACGCGGCTCCCGGGCTGGGTACCGTGGGCGTCGCCGAAGCTCGCCACCTCCACGCCCATGAGCTTCAGCTTGGTGCTCATGTCGAACACGCCGAGCCGGTCATCGCCGCCGGTCAGGGTGGAGACCGCGATGCGGGCCATCTGGTACCCGGGCCCGACCAGGCCGTAGGTCCGGCCGCGGTAGCTCGCGCACTCCCCGATGGCGAGGATGTCGGGGTCGGAGGTGCGGCAGCGCTCGTCGACGACGATGCCCCCGCGCTCTCCGACCTCGAGGCCGGCGTTCCGGGCCAGCTCGTCACGAGCGCTGATCCCGGCGGAGAAGACCACCATCTCGGTCGAGAGGACGCCGCCATCGGCGAAGCGGATCTCCGTGACCCGGCCGCCGCGGGAGACGATCCGCGTGGTGTTCTTGCCGGTGTGGACCGAGACTCCCAGCGCCTCGATCTTGCAGCGGAGGATCTGCGCGCCGCCCTCGTCGATCTGCATCGCCATCAGCCGGGGCGCGAACTCGACCACGTGGGTCTCGAGCCCCATGCGGGTGAGGGCGTGGGCCGCTTCGAGGCCGAGCAGGCCTCCGCCGATGACCACCCCCGTCTGGATCTGTGCGGCCCAGAGACGGATCCGCTTCAGGTCGTCGATGGTCCGGTAGACGAAGCAGCCCCAGGCGTCGCGGCCAGGAATCGGCGGAACGAGGGGAGCTGAGCCGGTCGCCAGGACCAAGACGTCGTAGGGGATTCCTCGACCCTCGGCGGAAAGGACGCGCTTGCGCTGGCGATCGATGACCGCAGCGCGATCGCCGAGGTGCACCGTGACCCCGGCGTCCTCGTAGCGCCGCGGCGCCACGAGGGAGAGCTCGGCCGGGGACTTGCCGCCCAGGAAGCTGGTCAGGTTGACGCGGTCGTAGGCTAGCCGCGGCTCCTCGCAGAACGTGACCACGTTCCACCGCTCGGTCTCGCCGTGCTCGAGCAGGAGCTCGAGGAAGCGATGCCCGACCATCCCGTTCCCGACCACGACGAGGTTCTTCTTCGTCATGGGCCGGCGCACACCAGCAATCCCGGTGCCAGGCGTGACGCGGCGCGTTCCCTCTCGGAACGCCGGGTCTGACATCGAGAACGTCAGACAAAATCGTCGGTCTACACATGAATCACTACAAATTTGTCAGAACACTTTCTCTGGCCGGTCACCTCGACATCGGGTCGCGAAGGAGACGGCCGCCGCGCGTTCTCCGCCCAGGCTCCGCTCTCTGAGGCGAAGCGGCAGAAATGTATGAATGCCATCGAGATCCGACAAAAACGTCTGTACCGATCAGGATCCCACTCGACGTGGCAAACGCAGGCGCCGGCGCTGCACGACGAAACGGACCCTCGGCCGCGTGATGATCGCGAGAACACCCCGGCCAGCGGCCGCGGGAGTCGTCCGGACGCAGGCCCCCGCCTCGGGAGCAGGCCGCGTGGATACACGCTGTGTCCCCGGCTTCACGGCTCCGGGAACGAGCGCGGAGCTGGGCCGCCGCCAGAACATAGACTGGCATCGTGCACTCGCTCCTGCTCGCCACTCTCGGGCTCGTGCTCTCTGGCGCCACGGAGGGCGCGAGTGCCGGTGATCTCCCGTTGTTCGTGGTGGAGCGAAGCCGGGTGATCTGGCCGGAGAAGTGCCAGCGGGGGAAGAGCCCGGCTCCGCCGGACATCCAGTCCCGGATCCGGAAGGAGCTCGGACAGCGGGGACTGTTCGTCGGTGACGGTCGTCTCGACGAGGTGGGGTTCGAGTCGCCGGAGTGCATGCTGGGCGAGTGCGGACGGGGACAGTTCGCGGTGCCGCTCTCGGTGAGCGAATCGGAGCGGTACGGCCTCGTCATCGCCGCAGCTGGGATCGATCCCTCGGCGCTCCGTCCCTTGAAGCTGGCGAGTATCGAGGGCACCGATCCGGACGGGTTGCGCCCCGGGCTCCGGCCTGCCACGGAAGCTCCGCCTCCTTGCGGTCCTCCTCCAGCCGGGCCGACGGGGTCACCCGGAGCCGGGCGGCTGGTCACCTGCCTGGGCTATCTCGAACGCAGCGGAGAGCTCGGCGTTCAGATCCAGGGGCGAGGAGAGCTCCAGGAGAACGGCCTCGGCCAGTACGGCCTCGTTCGCTTCCGGATGCTCGAGGGGCGCGAGGGGAAGCTGGTCCCCGGCCAGTGGCATGCGCAGCCTCGCGGACAGGGGACACGACTTCCGGTCCCGGTGGCGGTCGTTCCGGGGAAGGAGGTGCGGGTGCTGTGGCTCCGGAGAGAGGGAATCTGCTGTCCCAGCGCATCGAGCGCGTGGGTGACACAGGTCGGCGCGCAGGTGCGGGACGGCCCGCGCCACGTCGCCGGCTTCGGGCAACCCTGCGATTGAAAGCGCCGCCGTGTGCCGGCGCCGGCGCGACTTCAGTGCTCGGCGCCGGGCGAGCGCTCCCGCCAGTGCGTGGGAGTCATCCCCGAGAGCTGGTGGAAAGCGCGAGTGAAGTGCGACTGGTGAGAGAAGCCGCAGCGCAGCGCGATCTCCGCGAGGCTCGCCCGGGAGTCCAGGAGGAGCTCCTTGGCCCGCTCCACGCGCCGGCGCAGCACGTACTGGTGGGGAGACAGCCCGGTGCGTTCCTTGAAGGTCCGGGCGAAGTGGAAGACGCTCAGGCCGGCCAGAGCAGAGAGCTCCTGCAGGGAAAGCGGGCCGTCGAGGTTTCGATCGATGTGCTCGGCGATGCGCCGGAGACGGCTGAGCGGAAGGGCTCCGCCCAGGGCGAGCGTCTTCGCGCTGCCGTAGTGGGCGAGGAGGTGCGTGGCGAGAGCGCGTCCGAGAGGTGCCCCGTAGACTCCCTGGGACTCGCGCGACATCCTGACGACCTCTCGAAGCCCGTGCATCAGGTGGGCGAGCAGTGGATCCGAGACCTCGGCCACGCGCACGAGCCCGGGAAGTCCCCGGCTCCTCGAGCCCTGGACTTCGCGGAGGAGTGAGGGATCGACCGTGACTGCCAGCGCATGGGCTTCATCCAGCCAGCGGACCCGGAAACGCGTACCGGCTGGATAGAGCGTGATCGAGCCGGGGTGAAAGGTGTAGCGGAGGACGGTTGGGTCGTCGCCCCACTGCAGCTCTCGGCGGTAGCCGGATCCGATGTTGAGCACGACCATGTGCTGGACCAGGGTGGCCGCGCGCTCCTCTCCGGGCGCGCGGAGGTGTTCCTCGAGCGTGAGCTGAGGCCATGCGTCGCCGCTCGCGGCGATGGGCTCGGCGCCGAATGGCTCGACGTGGCCCCGCTCGTCCACCCGGACGATGCGCCGTACGGATGAGACAGACTGGTGGACTCCGACGCTGTCCAACTTTCCCCTCGCGTCGAATCTCGAAAAAGCGCGGCATGCTGATCGCGTGCTGTGACAGATGTCAACGAGTTGCAGCGAACGAGACGACTGCTCTGTCTCGTGCGAGGCAGTCGACCTCCTGCGCAACGAAAGGTCGGTGCGACGTCACGGATTGCTCACACATGGTGAGGCGCCGACTCCACACCTCGCTCCACGTGGACAAGCCTCGCCGCCTTCGAGCGCGACCTCTTCCACTTAGCTCGACCGGCGCACGTGGTCGTTGCCTCGCCGAACGCCAAGTACGACGTGAGGTGGCCCTCGCTGCCCGCCGGAACGTTCCGCCACCACGACCACCGGTTCGAGTGGACTCGCGCCGAGCTCGAGTCATGGGCCCGAGGGGTCGCCGGGCGGGCGGGCTACTCGGTCCGCATCGCGCCGTTGGGCCCGGTGGACGAGACCGCCGGCCCGCCGACGAGATGGCGGTGTTCAGCCGATCAGCAG
>JBKPMY010000017.1:0-5314 GCA_046732375.1 Myxococcota bacterium | reverse complement strand
GGCACCGTCGCCGGGTCGAACACCCGGCGCTACCACGGGCTGCTGGTGGCGAGCCTCCATCCGCCGGTCGAGCGGATCGTGACGCTCGCCCGCCTCGAGGAGACCGCGCTCACGCCGCAGGGCACGGTGCCGCTCTCGGTCAACCAGTACCCCAGCACGCTCTACCCGGACGGCTACACCCGGCTGGCGCGCTTCTCACTCGACGACGGGCCGGCATGGACCTGGTCGGTGGATGGGATCGAGATCGAGCGACGCGTGCTACTCGTCCAGGGAGCGCAGACAGTGGCCGTCCGGTACGCGAGCTCGGCCCCCGCATGGCTCCGGATCGAGCCGCTGCTCGCCTTCCGCGACTACCACGCCCTCACCCATCGCAATCCCGATGCCTGGACCGGCTTCGAGGAGCAGACCGGGCCGGAGGGGAGGGTGGTGCGCTTCCAGCCTTACCGGACGCTTCCCTCGTTGCACATCGCTCATCGGGGCGGGCCGTTCTCCGGCGCTCCAGCGTGGCACGAGAACGTCGAATACCTCGAGGAACTGGACCGCGGGCTCGACTTTCGCGAGGACCTCCTGCTTCCGGGCAGCTTCGAGCTGGAGGTCGCGCCGGGCCGCCCGCAGATCGTCGCGGCAACGGTCGAGGCGGCGACCACGGTGGACCTCGATGCCCTCGGGTCGCTCTTCGGCCGCGCCGAGCCATTCGTCCGTCCGCCGGCTCCCGGTCGGAATGTCGCCCGCGGGGACGATCTCGGCGAGGCACGTGCGCGGCTCGATCGCGCGGCCGACGACTACCTCGTGCGGCGGGCGGACCGCTCGGCGACCGTCATTGCCGGATACCCCTGGTTCACCGACTGGGGGCGGGACACGATGATCTCCCTTCCCGGGCTCCTCGTGGCCCGGGGCCGGCTCGAGCTCGCGCGGGAGGTGATGGAGGGCTTTCTCGCCCACCTCGACGGGGGGCTGGTCCCGAACCGCTTCCCCGACGCGGCGGGCCCGGCCGAGTACAACACGGTGGACGCGACGCTCTTCATGTTCCAGGCGGTGCACGCCTGGGAGCAGGCTGGCGGGTCCCCCGCGTTCATTCGCGACGTGTTCTACCCCGCGGCGTGCGGCATCGTGGACGCGCACCTGCGCGGCACGCACCACGGCATCCACGTGGACCCGCGTGACGGACTGCTCGTCGCCGGAGGGCCGGGGAGCAACCTGACCTGGATGGACGCGCGCGTGAACGGCGTCCCGGTCACACCCCGGCACGGCAAGCCTGTGGAGGTGAACGCGCTCTGGTACAACGCGCTTCGACTCTCGGAGCGGTGGGCGCGGCAGATCGGCGACGGTCCGCGGGCCCGCTCCTTCGGTCGCGAGGCGGACCTGATCGCCGGCGCCTTCGACCGTGCGTTCTGGAACGACGCGCGGAGATGCTGCTTCGACGTCATCCTCCCCGAGGGGCCGGATCCACGCCTCCGCCCGAACCAGCTCTTCGCGGTCGGCCTGCCCTTCCCGCTCCTCGACGGCCACCGGCGGGCGATGGTGCTCGAGGCCGTGGAGGCGGCACTGGTGACCCCGGTGGGGCTCCGGACGCTCGCCCGGAGCGATCCCGGCTACCGGGCGACGTACCGCGGCGGGCCCGCCGAGCGGGACTCGGCGTACCACCAGGGGCTGGTGTGGCCCTGGCTGGTGGGCCCCTACGTGGACGCCGTGTTCGCGGTCCGGGGTGACTCGGCGGAGACCCGGACCCGGGCGCGCGCGGCCGTCGGCTCCCTGGTCGGGCGGATGGAGGCCGGATGCCTCGGCCAGCTGCCCGAGTGCTTCGAGCCCGAGCCGCCGTTCCGCCCGGTGGGCGCGCCGGCGCAGGCGTGGAGCGTGGCCGAGGTCCTGCGAGTCCTGGTGCGCCTCGGGGTCGGCTGAGCCGTGCGTTGCTTTCTCGAGCACCTGCCGGAATACGCCATCGAGGGTGCGCTGCTCGGGGCGTTCATGGTCTCGGCGTGCTTCTTCGGCGTGTTGCTCGAGCACCCGGACTCTCCGGTCCACAGGGCCATCGGCGATCCCGTGTTTCGCCGGGCCCTGACGGGTCTGGCGATGGGCACGACGGCGGTCGCCATCATCTACTCGCCCTGGGGCGGCCGTTCGGGAGCGCACATCAACCCGGCAACGACGCTGACCTTCTGGCGGCTGGGCAGGATCCGCGGGGTCGACGTGGCGGGCTACGTGGGCGCACAGCTGCTGGGGGCGGTGCTCGGCGTGTCCCTCGCCTCGGTGTTGCTCGGTTCTCGGCTGGGGCATGACTCGGTGAGCTTCGTCGTGACCCGGCCCGGACCGTGGGGGATCCTGCCCGCTCTCGGGGGCGAGATCCTCATCTCCGCCATCCTCATGACGGTGGTGGTGACCCTCACCGGCTCTTCGTTCGCTCGGTACACGGGCCTCGTCGTCGGCGCGCTGGTGGCGACGTACATCACCGTGGAGGCGCCGCTCTCCGGGATGAGCATGAACCCCGCCAGGTCCTTTGGCTCCGCCTGGGGCGCCGGCCTGTGGGACGGATTCTGGGTGTACGTCGTCGGGCCGCTGGCGGGGATGAATCTCGGTGCCTGGTTCGCGACTCGCGCCGGGGCTCGCCCCGCCTGCCCGAAGTACGACCATCCTGGATCGCAGCGTTGCATCTTCTGCGGGCACACCCCGGCGCAGCAGCTGGAGCGCTCCGCGCTTCCCGTGGCCCGCTGACTACGCTCGCTCGGGACTCGGGTCTCCTCGCCCTCCGAGCACGCAGGCGCCACCACCCTGGACCGCAGGACAAGCTCGGGCTGCCACACCTGACTCCGCGAAATACCTTCCTGTCGTTCATTCCACGAACCAGAGGAGGACATGTGCGGATCGCCCAGGTGGCCCCCTTGTTCGAGAGCGTCCCGCCCCGGCGGTACGGCGGAACGGAGCGCGTGGTCTCGTACCTCACGGAGGAGCTGGTCCGGCAAGGTCACCGGGTCACGCTCTTCGCCACAGGGGAATCGCGGACGTCGGCCGAGCTCGTTCCGGTCGTCGAGCGGCCGCTGCGGGGAGACCCGCACTGGCTCGTGCATGCCCTGATCCAGCTGGACCGGGTGTTCGAGCGCGCCGAGGACTTCGACGTCCTCCACTTCCACGCCGATCACCTGCACTACCCGCTGCTCCGTCACTGCGAGGTTCCGATCGTCGGCACGACACACGGTCGACTGGACCTTCCCGGCCTGGCGAGACTTCACCGAGTCTTCTCCAGCGCGGCGGTGGTCTCCATCTCCGAGGCGCAGCGGGCGCCGCTCCCCCACGCGCGATGGGTGGGGACCGTTCACCATGGGCTGCCGCCCGACCTGTACCGGCCGGGGAGCGGGTCTGGCGGGTACCTGGCATTCGTCGGTCGCATCTCGCCCGAGAAGCGTGTGGACCGGGCGCTGGAGATTGCCCGCCGCGCGGGGCTTCCGCTCCACATCGGGGCGAAGGTGGACCCCGTCGACCGGGCGTACTTCGAACGCGAGATCGAGCCGCTGCTCCATCGCCCGGAGGTGAAGTACCTGGGCGAGATCGGAGACCGTGAGAAGGAGGAGCTGCTCGGAGGCGCTCTGGCCCTGCTGTTCCCCATCGACTGGCCGGAACCGTTCGGGCTGGTGATGATCGAGGCGATGGCCTGTGGTACCCCGGTGCTGGCTTTCCGCGGTGGAGCAGTCGAGGAGATCATTCGTCCTGGAGTGACCGGAGCGATCGTGGACTCGGTGGACGAGGCGGTGGCGGCCCTTCCCGGCGTGGTCCGGCTCGACCGCCGCCGATGCCGGGAGGAGTTCGAGCGCCGGTTCACGGCGCGGCGGATGGCGCGGGACTACGTCCGGGTCTACGAGCGGGTGATGGAGGCCCCCTGGCGAGTCGCCGAATCCGGCTGGAGCGCGGGAGCCGCCTCGAATGGCTGAGACCCGGGTCACCGAGGGCCACGACGAGCTGGCCCGGGTGCTCATGCACCAGGACACGTTCGCGGTGTTCGACCTGTCCGGCGCGATCTCCTCCGACGCCCGGAACGAGCAGGGGCTCTACCACCGGGGGACGCGCCACGTGTCCCGCCTCGACCTCCGGATCGACGGACAGCGTCCGATGACCCTCAGCTCGAGCGTGGTTCGCGACAACGCTCTGCTCGCCGTGGACCTGGCCAATCCCGAGCTCGTCCGAGAGGGCCATCCGCCGATCCCCCACGGGGCGATCCATTTCTTCCGGGGCTGCGTCCTCGAGAACGGCGTCTGCCACCAGCGGCTCCGGATCCTGAACTACTCGGTGGGCAAGGTCTCCTTCGAGCTGCGCATCCGCCTGGAGGCGGACTTCGCGGACCTCTTCGAGGTCCGGGGCACGCCTCGGAGCCGCCGCGGGAGGCAGGAGGCCCCCGAGGAGCACCAGGACGGCATCGGCATCGCCTACCGGGGCCTGGATGGAATTCTTCGCCGGACGCGACTTCGATGTCGCCCCGCTCCTACCCAGGTGACCGCGAAGGAGGTTCGCTTCGCGCTCGAGCTGGGGTCCGGCGAGGAACGGGAGCTGTTGTTCGAGGTGAGCTTCACCGAGGGGCCGGAGGAGGAGCGAGTGCCGGCCTTCGCCGACGCGGCTCTGCGAAGAGACGCCGAGCAGGAGGCGCTGCGCGCGCCGGAAGCACAGGTCCACTCGTCGAGCGCGCTCTTCGACGGCTGGCTCCACCGCTCGCAGGCCGACCTGCGGATGCTCCTCACCCGGACGCCGCAGGGCCTGTACCCCTACGCGGGCGTGCCCTGGTACAGCACGCCGTTCGGTCGCGACGGGATCATCACCGCCCTCCAGATGCTGTGGATTCACCCGGAGGTGGCCGCCGGGGTCCTCCGCTTCCTCTCCGCCAGCCAGGCCGCCCACTCCTCGGCGGAACAGGACGCCGAGCCGGGGAAGATCGTCCACGAGATGCGGCACGGCGAGATGGCAGCGCTCCGGGAGGTGCCGTTTGGCAGGTACTACGGAGCGGTCGACACCACGCCCCTGTTCCTGGTGCTCGCCGGCGAGTACCTGCGCGCCACCGGAGATCTGGAGCTCATCCGGAAGCTCTGGCCCCACTTCCAGGCTGCACTGGAGTGGATCGACAAGTACGGAGATCGGGACGGCGACGGATTCGTGGAGTACTCGCGCCGCTCGGGCTTCGGCCTGGTCAATCAGGGTTGGAAGGACTCCTTCGACGCCGTCTTTCACGCCGACGGCCGGCTCGCCGAGGGACCCATCGCGCTGTGCGAGGTGCAGGCCTACGTGTTCGCCGCGCGGCGGGCGATGGCACGGATGGCGCGCGCGCTCGGTCACGAGG
>JBKPMY010000016.1:0-7282 GCA_046732375.1 Myxococcota bacterium | reverse complement strand
GTGCTCGGGCTGGTGGTGGTCGGGGCCTGGGCGGTGACCAGCGGCAAGATCAGCCTCTGGAAGGGGCTCTCGCTGGACTTCCTCCGCACCGGGAAAAAGGAGGAGGTGGTCGAGCGGCGCGTGGGGACACCTGCCCCGACGCTCCTCGTCCTGAGCGAGCCGGCGGGGGCCACGGTCCTCGTCGGAGGCGCCGAGGTCGGCACGACGCCCTGGGCCGGGGACAACGTCTGGCCGTCGAAGGAGCCGCTCCGGGTCGAGGTGCGGAAGGTCGGTTACCAGCCGTGGGTGGGCATCACCAGGGGTGGGCAGCAGGCGACGCTCGAGGCGAACCTCAAGAAACGCTGAGCCTCAGCGCGCGACCTGCGTCCAGCTTCCGGGCCTGAACCGCATCCGCTCCTCGAGGAATCCCTGCTGCAGCTTCACCGAGCCGGCGTCGTCGTCTCCGGCCGGCCAGCGGAGGACCCGGTCCGGCAGCACCAGCCCGGTCACTGCCAGGGTCAACGGCGTCCCGACGGGCCCGAAGTGACGCAGGTCGATGAGGAACTCCCGCGTCCTGGTCCCGGACGGATCGACATTGGCGATCCATCCGTCGGCCTTCCGGAAGTCGTTCCGGCACCGCACCGCGGCCGGCGCGCTCGACGGGTCGCGGCAGCGGTAGTCGAACTCCCGCGTCCGCGTGCACGCACCGTCGGCAGCGCACCGGTAATCGCCCGTTCCCAGCGCCGCGGAGGCATGCAGCACCCAGACCCGATCGCCCGCCCCGATCAGCAGGCTGGAGATACCGGTGGCCTCGAGCTGCACCGCGACCGCCAGGACGTCGCCGCGCCTCCCCAGGCGAACCTTCATCGCGTCGGCGCGGACCTCGCGGGCACCGGCCCACTCGGCGGAGTCGACGCGCCCGTCGGCGGACACGTCCCGGCCGAGCACCGGCACCTGCGGCGATGCAGCCGAGGCGATCAGGACCCCGCCGAGGAGCTGCCACATCGGGAAAGGGCTACGACTTGATCAGCCGCAGATGCGGCCGGCCGCGCGGCGTGTCCCCGTCCTCGGCCTCACCCGACTTCCGCTCGCCGTTCATCTCGCCGTTCACCTCGCGGAGCGACACCGGACGAATCGGCAGCGGCGGCCGGGTGTGAGCGGCGGCCCGGAGCGTCGGCGGAGGAATCTGCGTCAGCTCGGTGGGCATGTCCTCGGGGAACATCCAGAACTCGTGCGTCACCTTGCTGGTGATCGCGAACAGCGCGCTCCAGGGGACGGCGACGGTGAACCGCTTGCCGCTGAAGCTCAGCGTGCTCCGGAGGCCCCAGTCACCGACGCTGAGATCGGGAGGAACGAACTTGTAGCTGAGGTGAAGTCGAAGGTGCGATTCGCAGCGAAGCTCCGGTGGCACGAGCACCCCCGGACGGCGGGCGTCCAGATGGACCATGACCAACCCCCGCTCCAGGGCGGCAAGCAGGCGGTCCTTCTTCTCGGAGCTTCGGTCGTCCATCCCTCGGTCCTGGGTGGGCGTCTAACGGCGTCGCATCGCGCGATCCATTTCCCGTCGAGTATCGCGCTCCTTGATGTCCTCGCGTCGGTCCTCGTGGGTCTTGCCCCGGACCAGCCCCAGCTGGACCTTGGCCTTCCCCTTCTTGAAGTAAAGCACGAGCGGGACGATGGAATAACCCCGTTCCCGCACCTTGGCCTCCCATCGGTCCAGCTCGGCGCGGTGCAACAACAGCTTCCGGGGACGCACCGGGTCATGAGGAAAGGCCACCGCGGCGGCGTAGGGGGCGATCCGCAGGGAGTGAAGGTACAGCTCCCCGCCACGGGGCTGGGCGAAGGCGTCCGCCATCTGCACCGCCCCGGCCCGGAGGCTCTTCACCTCGCTTCCCATCAGGGCCAGGCCGGCCTCGACGGTGTCCTCGATGGTATAGGCGGCGCGCACCGTGCGGTTGGTGGCGACCACCAGCTCGCCCGGGGCTTCCTTCTTTGCCATGGCGGGGCGCCCCCTAACGGCCGATGGCGGTGTTGTCGATGAGCCGGGTCTTCCCGACGAAGCCGGCGACGAGCAGCCGGGCATCGCCCTGGTCCGCCCGCTGCAGCGGCTCGAGCGTGGAGGGCTCCACCAGCTCCACGTAGTCCTCGCGGACCTCGCCGGCCCGGAGCTCGGTGCGCACCGCGTCGCAGAGGGCCGGAACGGCGCGTTCTCCCACTGCCCAGCGGGCCCGGGCGGCCTGGAGCCCCCGACTGAGCGCCAGGGCACGGATCCTCTCCGTGCTCGAGAGGTAGGCATTTCGGGAGCTCATCGCCAGCCCGTCCGCCTCCCGCACGATGGGCATCCCCACCACCTCGACGCCGAGGTGCAGGTCCAACGCCAGACGCCGGATGATCTGCAGCTGCTGCCAGTCCTTCTCTCCGAACACCGCGACGTGCGGCCGGGCCAGGGCGAAGAGCTGGGTCACCACCGTGGCCACGCCGCGGAAGTGTCCCGGCCGGCGCGCGCCGCAGAGCCCGTCCTGCAGCTTCGTCACCTCGACGAAGGTCCGGTGACCGCCGGGATACATCCCCCCGGCCTCGGGGGTGAACACCGCGGCCATCTTCATCTCCCGGCACTTCTGGAGGTCGCCTTCGAGGTCCCGCGGATAGCGGGCCAGGTCCTCGTTCGGCCCGAACTGGGTGGGGTTGACGAAGATGCTCACCGCCGTGAGGTCGGCCCGCTCGCGGCAGGCCTCCATCAGGCTGGTGTGCCCGCGGTGCAGAAACCCCATCGTCGGCACCAGGCCCAACCGGCGGCCCTGGCGCCGAGTCGCCTCGCTCCACTCGGAGAGCTCGGCGGGGGTGCGGAGGACGAGCATCAGACCGGGACGCCGTACATCGGACCCGCCTTCTCCTCGTCGCCGGACGAGGACGAGGACGCGGCCCGCTGTCCCGGCAGCAGCCGGAGCGGCGTCTTGCTCGCGAAGGAGTGCGCGTCGTCGGGGAAGGTCCCCGCCCGGACCTCGGCGCAGAATGCCTCGACCGCGCCGCGGAGGATGCCGTACCCGTCGGCGAAGCGCTTCACGAACTTGGGCTTGAAGTCGGGGTTGAAGCCGAGGAGGTCGTAACAGACCAGCACCTGCCCATCGCAGTCGATGCCCGCGCCGATGCCGATGGTGGGGATGCGCAAGGACGCGGTGATGTCCCGGGCGAGCTCCTTCGGAACGCCCTCGAGCACGAGCGAGTAGCAGCCGGCGCGCTCCAGCGCCTGCGCGTCACGGAAGATGGCCCGGGCCTGCTCCTCCTCCCGGCCCTGCACCACGAAGCCGCCCATCCGGTGCACCGACTGCGGGGTGAGGCCCAGGTGCCCCATCACCGGAATGCCGGCGCGGACGATGGCCTCGATGGTCTCCGCGAACTCGGCACCGCCCTCGAGCTTCACGCTGCTGACTCCCCCCTCGGCGAGCAGCCGCCCGGCGTTCTTCACCGCCTCCGGCACGCTGGCCTGGTAGCTGAGGAATGGCAGGTCACCCACCACGTGGGCCCGCTTCGCGCCGCGGGTCACCGCCCGGCAGTGGTACACCATCTGGTCCATGGTGACCGGCAACGTCGAGTCGTTGCCCTGCACCACCATGCCCAGGCTGTCTCCCACCAGGAGCACGTCGACTCCGGCGTCGTCCAGGATGCGGGCGAAGGTGGCGTCGTAGGCCGTGACCATGGTGATTCTCTGGCCGGCCTGCTTCAGTCGCTTCAGCGTGTGGATGGTGACCTTTTCCACGGGTTCACCTCCGTTTGACTACGGGTTGTGGCCCAGCGCTTCTGCTCCCCTTCCAGGCGGTTCACCGGCCGGCGAAGGCTCGGCGACCCCGGGGGCCCTCAATCTATCGTCACCGGAGGGCTCCCGTGCCACTGGAAAGTCATTTTCTGGCCAGGGGCAGGTAGTGGTGGACGCCCTTGCGCATCTTCCGGACCACCGAGACGAGGTTGTCCAGGTCGGCGGCGTTGTGCACGAAGTCGATGTCGCTGGTGTTGATCACCAGTAGCGGCGTCTCCGAGTAGTGGAAGAAGAAGTCGTTGTAGGCCCGGGAAAGGGCCTCGAGGTAGTCGGCGTCGAAGTGCCGCTCGTAGTCCCGGCCGCGGCGCTTGATGCGCTGGAGGAGCACCTCCAGCCGGCACTGAAGGAAGATCACCAGGTCCGGCTGCGGCACCCGGGGACCGAGCGCGTCGTAAACCCGGTCGTACAGGGCCAGTTCCGCGGGCTGGAGGGTGAGCGTCGCGAAGATGCGGTCCTTGGCGAAGACGTAGTCGCTCACCGTCGCCGAGGCGAAGAGGTCCGTCTGGAGCAGCTTCTGCTGCTGCTGCCAGCGGCTGAGGAGGAAGAAGAGCTGGGTCTGGAACGCCCAGGCGCTGCGGTCCTGGTAGAAGCGCGCGAGGAAGGGATTGTCCTCCACCTCCTCGAGCACCAGCCGGCCCCCGAGGCGCTCGGCGAGGAGCCGGGCCAGGCTGGTCTTCCCCACCCCGATCGGCCCCTCGACGGCGATGTAGCGCTGGTCCAAGCCGGCGGAGTCAACCATGCCGGTCGGACTGCCTCAACGCCTCGGCGAGCCGGGCGAACTCGCCCACCCCGAGCGTCTCTGCTCGACGCGACGGCTCGATCCCGGCGCCGGTCAGCGCCTGCCGGACCCGTGCCCCGTCCCCCAGCTCCCGGTCGGACTGGAGCGAGTTGAGCAGCGTCTTGCGGCGACGGGAGAAGGCCGCCTTCACCACCTTCCGGAACCAGGACTCGTCGCTCACCTCGGCGCGCGGCGTGGCCCGATGCTCGAGCAGCAGCACCGCCGAGTCGACCTTGGGTGGCGGATGGAAGGACGCGGCCGGGACGGTCCGGACGACGGAGGCGTCGAACCACACGCCGAGCAGGACCGTGAGCAGCCCCCCGCTCCGGGTGCCCTCGCCCGCAGCGACGCGGTCGGCGACCTCCTTCTGCACGGTGAAGACGCAGCGGAGGAGGTCCCGGTGCTGCTCGAGCACCTCGAAGAGGATGGAGGAGGTGAGATGATAGGGAAGGTTTCCCACCAGGGTCAGCGGGCGCGTCCCGGCGACGGCGGCGAGGTCCAGCCGGGCCGCGTTGGCGGCGACCACGGAGAGCCGCTCCGACTTCTCCCCGGCGAGCACCCGGAGCATGTCGCGGTCGCGCTCCACCGCGACCACCCGGGCCCCGGTGTCCAGCAGCACCCGGGTGAGGTGGCCCAGGCCCGCGCCCAGCTCGACCACCACCGAGCCCGGACCGAGCCGCGCGGCGTGGACGATCTCGGCGAGCACGGCCTCGTCGGCGAGGAAGTTCTGCCCCCAGGCATGCTTCGGCCGGAGCCCGTGCTGCTGCAGCATCTGCCGGGGCGAGTCTGCCGCCACCTAGTGCCTCGACCGGGGTGTGCTGATCGCTGCGATGGCCGATCCTCTCGCTGCGACGCGCAGACTCGGCCCTGCGCCGCTCGACGGCCCCCGAACCAGGGGGAGGCTCGCGGAGCCGCGCACCTGCGCGGCGCGTCCGGGCTCACTGCCACGAGGCACGCCTCCGCTGCTCGTTCCTCGTGTGCGCAGTCTCACTTCGGTCTCGTCCATCTCGCCGTGCTCACCACACCCCGGGCGAGGCACTCGGCGCTCCTCAGGGCGTCCAGCCGGCGTCCACCACCGGCTGGCCGTCCCCCCGCTCACCGCGGCGCCAGGCCTCGGTGCCTGCGACCGCGATCATCGCCCCGTTGTCGGTGCAGAGCGCCGGCGGCGGCAGGTGCACCCGGATGTCCCGCTCGCCCGCGCGCTCCAGGGTGAGCGCCCGGAGCCGCGAGTTGGCCGCCACCCCGCCGCAGAGCACCACGTCGCCGTGGTGGAGCTCGCGCGCCGCGGCCACCAGCTTGCGGGAGAGCGAGTCCGCCACCGCCTCCTGGAACGACGCGCAGAGGTCGGCCAGGGCCTGACCCTCGGGCACTCCCCGGCCTCGCACGTGGTTGCGGACCGCGGTCTTCAGCCCGCTGAAGCTCCAGTCGTAGACCCCGGGCACGTTGAGCGCGCGGGGGAAGCGGATGGCGCGCGGGTCGCCGGTCTGCGCCAGCCGGTCGATGGGGAGACCGCCCGGGTACGGCAGCCCGAGGAGGCGGGCCACCTTGTCGTAGGCCTCGCCGGCGGCGTCGTCCCGGGTGCTGCCCACCCGCCGGTACCGCCCGTAGGCCTCCACGGCGTAGAGGCTGGTGTGCCCGCCGGAGACGACGAGGGCGAGGAACGGCGGCTCGGGGGGAGTGGGCAACAGCCGCGCGGCGAGCAGGTGGCCCTCGAGGTGATTGACCCCCACCAGCGGAAGGCCAGTGGCGGCGGAGAGGGATTTCCCGAGCTGCACGCCTACCAGCAACGCGCCGAGCAGCCCCGGCCCGCGCGTCACCGCGATGAGGTCGAGGTCCTCGAGCGTGCAGCCTGCCCGCCGCAGCGCCTCGTCCACCACCGGGAGCACCTGCACGACGTGGTTCCGGCTGGCGAGCTCGGGGACCACGCCGCCCCACCGGCGGTGAATGTCCACCTGGGTGGAGACGACGTCCGAGAGCGCACGACGGCCGTCCTCCACCACGGCGGCTGCCGTCTCGTCGCACGAGGTCTCGAGGCCCAGGACGCGCACCGCCCTGCTCTACCGCCCCGAGCGCCGCTGCGCCACGTCACGCCGATCCAGCTCCCGCACCACGGCGCGCACGTCCGAGGAAACCTGCCCCTGGGGCACCAGCTCCAGATAGTGCCGGTAGGCCTCCACCGCCGGCCCGGGCCGGGCGGCCAGCTGGCGCGCCATGCCCAGGACCAGCCAGGCGCGGGAGCGGCCGGCGTCGGCGGTGACCACCTCGGCCAGGAGTCGCTCCGCCTCGAGGTAGCTGCCGGCCCGGCCCGAGCTCTTCACGATGGCCGAGCCGAGGCCTTCCTTCGCCTCGAGCGACGCGGGGCGAATGGCGAGCGCGCGCCGGTACGCATCCGCCTCGTTCTCCCACTGGCTGGACGCGTTCGCCTCGCGCGCGGTCTGGACCGCCGCGCGATAGTCGGCCTCCCCGGGCTCCTCGGACACCGGTGCGTCCTGCTGCGGAGATCCGGCGAGCGGAGGCACCGCGGGGGGCGGGTCGTTCGCGGCCACGGGAGTCGGTGCGTTCGCCGCCAGGGGCGCTGGCTCGGTGGCGACCACCGCCGCCTCGGCTCGAGGCTCGGCCGGAGCAGGCGCGGCGGCGACGGGTTCCGGCGAAGGCGCCGGGCGGGCGGTCAGCAGCCACGCGCCCACGGCGACGGCCGCGGCGAACAGCAC
>JBKPMY010000015.1:0-19193 GCA_046732375.1 Myxococcota bacterium | reverse complement strand
GCATCGAACTGCGAGCCGGACTCGGGGTCGAGCGCCACCAGCAGCCGGCCGCCCCCGCGGACCCAGCGGACCAGAGACTCCACCTCCTCGCGCAGGAACGGGGTGGTCGGGCCCAGCACCAGTACCGCGGCGGCATCGCGCGGCACCTCGGTGGCCAGGCCCTGGGCGGCGCCGAGCGGGCGGACCTCGTCGTTCTGCGCCCGGAGCAGATCCTGGAACGTCTTCACCGTGCCCCGGGGGTCGGAGAGATCCGGGTTCATCGCCGCGCGCTCGCCGTGTCCGGTGGTGACGTAGATGACCTTCTGGGCGCGGGCGACCTTGTACAGGCGCTTCTGCACCTCGGGGTCCAGCTCTCGGAGCTGGCTCTTCGAGGAGTCGAGCGTGGTTCCGCTGAGGTAGGTCTCGTGACGCTCGCCGCGGCTGACCGCGATGGCGCCGTTGCCGCTCACTCCCAATGCGCGGGCCCGGGCGAGATCCACCGCCGCATCCAGGCGCTCCACGCGGAGGAGGGGGCTCTCCCGCGCGAGCGCCTCGGCGTAATCGCGCACCGCTGCGCCGGCCTCCGAGCCGGGCGGGTAGAACAGGGTCAGGGTGACCGGCTCGGTGAAGCCACGCACCAGGCCGCGGGTCGATTCGCTGGGGCGGCCGGGACGGAAGTAGCTCCAGTCGCTGGACACGGCAGCCGCATCCGCCACCCAGCCCAGGGCCAGCGCCGTGGTGAGCACTGCCACCAGGGCCACGCCGGTCCCGACCGCGTCCTGCACGCGGCCCACCTCCACCTCGGGCGCGCGGGCCATGGCCGCGTACGCCAGCTCGCCGAGGAGCAGCGGCACCACCGCTGCCGCGGCGAGGAGCGCGGTCGCCAGCTGGAGCACCGTGGCGAGCCTGGGGAAGCTGCGGGGCACGTCGGGGCCGCCGGCAGCGAGGACCACGTCGGATTGCGCGAACCAGGCGAGCAGCGCCAGGAGCGCGAGGGTGGAGAGCCCGGCGAAGAGGCGTTCCACACGGGCCCGCGGCGCGGCGGCCGAGAGTGCCGAGCGGCTCCAGCGCAGCACGGTGACGGTGCCGACCGCGAGCACGCCGGCGAGGTCCAGCACGGCGCGGAGGGCTCCCGACCCCACCACTCGCTCGCCGAGGAAGACGGCGAGGAGCCCGAGCACGGTGGCCGCGGTGAGCAGGGCGCTCCTCGCGTTCATCGCCACCGCCGCGCCTCGAGCACCCGGGTGGTGGCGAAGAGCGCCACCCAGGTCACGAGCAGGTAGTAGGCCACGTCCCGCAGATGCACCTGGCCCGACTGGAAGGCGGGGAAGTGGGCGTTGTGCAGGGCAATGGCGGCGAAGAGCTTCGAGAACGGCGGCTCGGTGACCGACGCCAGAAGCCAGGCCACGAGCAATGACACCAGGATCGCCGCTCCGAGAATGGCGGCGATGATCTGGCTCCGGGCGAGCGAGGATCCGAGCGTGCCCAGGGCCAGCGACGCGCTGCCCAGCAAGAGCAGGCCGAGGTAGCCGGCGAGCAGATGCCCCAGGGAGATCTGCCCGTGCACGAGAATGAGCAGCGGCATGTACACCGTGGCCAGGGTGACGCCGGAGAGGAACGCCAGCGCGCCGAGGAACTTCCCGAGCACGATGTCCCGGTCTCGCACCGGAGAGGCGTAGAGCAGAGGCAGGGTCCCCAGCTGCCGCTCCTCGGCGAGCAGGCGCATGGAGATGAAGATGGCGGCGACCATCGTCGGTCCCGAGGCGAAGTAGAAGAACCGGGTGAGCACCTCGGTGGAGCGCCGTGAGCCCTCGAGGGCGAAGGCGTTGAACAGCAGCCCATCGATGAGCAGCACCGACGCGGCGATGATCCAGCCGGTCATGGTGCGGAGGTAGCCGCGGAGCTCGCGGCGGGCGATGAGGAGCACCGGGCTCATGCCGAGGCGGCCCTGCCGGCGAGCTTGAGGAAGAGCGACTCCAGCCGGTCCGCCGAGACGTCGAGCCGGAAGAGCTGGGCGCCGGCTGCCAGCGCCGCCTGGGCCAGCGCGGGCCTCAGGGCATCCGGCGCGTCCACCCTCAGAACGGCGCGTCCACCCGCCGCGGGCTGCACGGAGACCGCGCGCACGCCCGGGAGGTTCCGCAGCGCCGAGACCACCGCGTCCACCGGTCCGGCAATTTCCAGGTCCACCCCGGAGCCGACGCCGAGGCGCTCCTCGAGCTCGGCCTCGCTTCCCTGCGCCACCAGCTCGCCGTCGCGGACCACCAGGAGGCGGTCACAGGTCTGGGCGATCTCCGGGAGGATGTGGCTGGAGACGAGCACGGTGTGGTCTCCGCGCAGGCTCCGGATGAGGGAGCGCATCTCCACGTTCTGCACCGGGTCCAGGCCGTTGGCCGGCTCGTCGAGGAGGAGCAGCTCGGGGGCGTGCACCAGGGCCTGGGCCACCCCGACCCGCTGGCGGAAGCCGTGGCTGAGCGTGGAGATTCGCTCGTCGTCGAGCTCGGCGAGGCCGGTGCGCTCCGCGGTCTCCCCCACCCGCGCCGGGATGCGCGCCGGGTCCACGCCTCGAATGCCGGCGACGAAGGCCAGGTACTCGCCGACGGTCATGTCCTCGTAGAGCGGCGGGGTCTCGGGCAGGAAGCCGATGCGGGCCTTGAGCTGCCGGGGCGCGGAGAGAAGATCCTGCCCATCGAGGCGCACCGTTCCCGAGGTGGGCAGCAGGACGCAGCCGAGGATGCGCAGGGTGGTGGTCTTGCCGGCGCCGTTCAGGCCCAGGAAGCCCACGACCTCGCCGGAGTCGATGCGGAACGACAGGTCCCGGATGGCCGCCCGTGCTCCGTAGTACTTGGAGAGCTGCTCGACCTGGATCATCCCTGGGGGGCGCTCTCTTTCCCAGGCACGGGGCGCCCGGTCAAGGGCCGAAGCTTCTCAGACCGCGTTGGGGAGCCGGGCCTTTCCGAGACAGAATCGCAGCGCGTCCTCCAGCCCCGGCCAGCGGAAGCGGAAGCCTGCGTCCAGGAGGGCGCGGGGGACGACGTTGGCGCCGGAGAGCACCGATTCCTGGCCCATCTGCCCGAAGAGGGCGCGGATGACCGGCGCCGGGACCGAGGCCACGGTGGGACGATGGAGTACCCGACCGAGCACGTGGGTGAACCCGGCGTTGGTGACCGGCTCGGGGGCGGTGAGGTTGGCCACGCCCTGCAACGACGTGGTGCGGAGGGCGAAGTGGATCGCCCCGATGACGTCCTCGAGCGCGATCCAGCTGAACAGCTGCCTCCCCGAGCCGATGCTGCCGCCCGCGCCGGCCTTGAAGACCGGGAGCATCTTGCCCAGGGCGCCGCCGTCGGGGCTCAGTACCACCCCGGCTCGGAGCTTCACCACCCGCACCCCGGCCTCCTCGGCGGGGCGAGTCGCCCCCTCCCAGGCCTCCACCACCTCGGACAGGAAGCCGGTGCCGCGGGAGGACGACTCGTCGACCGGCGCCTCCCCGCGGTCCCCGTAGAAGCCGGTGGCCGAACCGTTGACGAGCACCGACGGGCGGTGACCGGCGCGGAGGATGCCGGCCACCACCGCCTGGGTGGTGCGGACGCGGCTCTGGAGGATCTCCCGCTTCCGGGCCTCGGTCCAGCGCCCCTCGCCGACGTTGCTGCCGGCGAGGTTCACCACGGCGTCGACCCCGTCCACGTCGCCTGCGCTCTCCCCGCGGCCGAGCCGCACCACCACGTGTCCGCCGGTGGTCAGGAAGTGCGCGAGCGCGCCGCCGATGAGCCCGTGCGAGCCGGTGATGCCCACGCGGAGAGGCGGACCGGGCAGCTCGGCATGACGCCCGAGGTCGGCGGCGGTGAGGGCGTGGCGGTAGGCGAAGACCGACTCGATCTTCTCCCTCGCCATGTCGGCCCCGAGCCGTCCCAGCGGGCCGAGCGGCAGGGTGTATCGAATGTCGTCCTCGAGGTGCGAGCGCTCCGGGCCGTCGGGGACCATCCGGTGCACGTGCTCCCAGCGGGCGAAGGGGCCGGACTCCTGGCGATCGGTGAAGGAGCGTCCCTCGTCCAGCGCGGTGTGGACGGAGGTGAACGTCCGGGGCAGCGGCCCGAGGTGGACGCGAACGACGGTGCGGGCGCCGGGGGCGAGGCCGCCGGAGCGCTCGAGGATCTCCACCGGGTCGAACGGTGGGTTGAGGCGCTCGAAGGCGCCGGGGCGGGCGTGCCAGGCGAACAGCTCGCGGGCCGGCACCGGCATGGGGCTCCGCGCGAGGTACCGCTGCTCGTCCATTCGATGGCCTCCGGGGGGGGGGGCGACCACTTCCGGCACCCACGGTGCGCTTGTTATGAGCGAGCTTGCTCCACCGCAACTGCCCCGGATGGAAGTCACCTCGCCAGAAAGCATCGCCGCCGCCGTCGCGGTGCTCCGCCGCGGAGGACTCGTCGGGCTTCCGACGGAGACGGTGTACGGCCTCGCTGCGGACGCGGAGAACGAGCTGGCAGTGCGGCGCATCTTCGCGGTGAAGGGCCGGCCTTCGACACACCCGCTCATCGTCCACGTGGCGCATGCCTCGTCGATGGAGTCCTGGGCGAGCAGCGTGCCGCCCGAGGCGCACCGGCTTGCCTCGGCGTTCTGGCCCGGGCCGCTGACGCTGGTGTTGAAGCGCTCCCCGCGGGCCTCCGATGCGGTGACCGGCGGGCAGGACACGGTGGCGCTGCGGGTGCCGGGGCATCCGGTGGCGCTGGCGGTGCTGCGGGCGTTCGACGGCGGGGTGGCGGCGCCGAGCGCCAACCGCTTCGGGCGGGTGAGCCCCACCCGCGCCGAGCACGTGCGGGCGGACCTGGGCAGCGACGTGGACCTGGTCCTGGATGGCGGCCCCGCGCGGATCGGGGTGGAATCGACCATCGTCGACCTGAGCGGAGACGAGCCGCTCCTGCTCCGTCCGGGCGGCGTGCCGGTGGAGAGCGTGGAGAAGGTGCTCGAGCGACGCATCTCGCGGGTGCCGGGCCGGAAGATCCGCGCGCCGGGGCTGCTGCCCTCGCACTACGCGCCGCGGGCCGGGGTGCTGCTCGCCGAGCCGGGCGGAGCGGTGGCGAAGGCGCTTGCGCTCGCGGGGAACGGGCGGAAGGTGGCGGTGGCCGTGCCCGAGGCGGTGGAGGTCCCCGAACCGCTGGTGGCGCTACGCGTCCCGGCGGACGTGGAGGGCCTGGCGCGCGAGCTCTATGCCGTTTTCCGGCTGGCCGACGAGGCGAAGGTGGACGTGGCGGTCATCTCGGTTCCGGGAGAGGAAGGCCTCGGGCTGGCGGTGGTGGACCGGCTGCGGCGGGCGGCGGCGCCGCGTTCGCAGAGCTGAGCCCGAATCAGCGCGCGCAGCTGGAGCAGTCCCGCTCCCACCGGTCCTTCGCCTTCGACTCGGCGGTGGTCTGCCACTGCATGTTCGACGGCGTGTCACGGCCACAGCACGCGAGCGGACAGACGTGGTCGATCACGTAACCGGCGCAGCGGCCGGACTTGGCCCCGGTGCTCGGGCACGGGTGATTGGCCGTGAACGCACGCTTTGCCGAGGAGCTTCGCTGGATCCGGCCGCGGGCATCCCGATCGAGCCGACAGAATGGGGGGCTCGCCGCGACGGCGAAGGCCAGGACCAGGGAGAGCATGTCCTTTCCCGACAGAGCAAGCCGATCGCCATCGGGGAGACTGCCTGATCATCTGGATTTCGACCGCAGCGACGTGGGTCAGCGCGGGGGCGCAAGGTCACGTACGACCCTCGCGGCCCCGTAGGAACTCCGGGACGAACGCAGTCGAGGCCACGCTCCTCTCGTCCTCAGCGCGCCTTCTTCGGGTGCGCCTCCACGTAGCGCTTGAGACAGGCCAGTGTGCGGAGGTTCTCCTTGCGGAAGCCCCAGAGGAGCGCCGGCGTCAGGAGCTTGTGCAGACCGCGGAGCTCGTAGGTGAGGTCGAGCTCGCGCAGCAGCGCGGTCCCTCCCTGGCTGGGCTCGAACGTGTAGCGGATCCGAGCATCGACGTCGGTGTGGATCGGGCTGCGGATGTGCACGGTGTGCCGAAACGCGATGCGCCTCGGCCGATCGAATTCGGTGACCTTGCCCGGCTTCTCGATGGCTCCCGTCTCCAGATAGGTCGAGCCGAGACAGACCGGGTATGGCGTGACGTTCACCGTACTGCCGAACGCGGACGAGCCGGGCAGCCACCGTCCGTAGTTCGGCAGGTCGGCGACGAGATCGAAGACGACCTCGGGAGGGCCCGCGATCCGAGATGTGAAGCGCAGATGTGCCTCGGACATCAAACGCAGCCTCAGGCGGCAGCGCCGGGCTCGATCTCCTCGCCCCGGAGCTCGCGCACCATTTGCGTGAGCCCCCGCACCCACGACGGATGCGCATTCAGGCTCGGCACCAGCGTGAGCGCCTCGCCGCCGACCGACAGGAACTGAGCCTTCGCCCGGATGCCGATCTCCTCGAGCGTCTCCAGGCAGTCCGCGACGAACGCGGGGCAGAACACCGCCAGCCGCTTCACTCCCTTCTGTGCCAGCTCGGGGATGACCAGGTCGGTGTAGGGCTTGATCCACGGCGTCCGCCCCAGGCGGCTCTGGAAGGTCACCGTCCACTTCCCCGCCTCGAGCCCCAGCCGCTGCGCCAGGCCCCGCGCAGTGAAGAAGCACTGCATCCGGTAGCACCAGCGGTTCGCCGGGACCTGCACGTCGCAGCAGTCGGCGCGGGAAAGGCAGTGCGCGCCGGTGGGGTCACTCTTCTTCACCTGTCGCTCGGGAAGGCCGTGGAAGCTGAACAGCACGTGGTCCGGCCGCGCCTCGGCCAGCACTGGCCGACCCACGTCGGCGAAGGCGTCCAGGAAGGGCTGGCGGTCGTAGAACGGCGGAAGCACCCGGAGCGCCTCGACGTTCCACGCCGCGCCCACCAGCCGGTACACTGCCTCGAGGCTGGAGCCGGTCGAGCTGGACGCGTACTGCGGATAGAGCGGCACCACCGTCAGCTCGCGCACCCCTCGCGCGTGCAGCTTCTGGATCGCCGAGGCGAGCGACGGGCTCTGGTAGCGCATCCCCAGCTCCACCACCCACCCGGGGCCGAGCGCGTCCTGGAGACGGTCACGCAGCGCGTTCCCATAGACCAGCAGCGGGGAGCCCTCTGGCATCCAGATCTTCCGGTAGGCCTCCGCCGACTTCTGCGGCCGGAAGGGCAGGATGACCCCGTAGAGCAGCGCCGTTCGTCCCACCGGCGTGATGTCCAGCACCCGCGGGTCGCTCAGGAACTCGCGGAGGTACCGGCGCACCGCCCCCGTCTCCGGCGCGTCCGGCGTTCCCAGGTTGATGAGCAGCACGCCCTGAGGAGCGGAGTTCATCAGTTCAGCGCGTTGGGCTTGGTGAGGGCGAACTCCGCGATCCGAGCCTGGAAGGTGGACCCGTCCTGCCGCACGAAGGTGTAGCTCCCCCGCATCGTCCCGAAGGGGGTTCGGAGCATCGCCCAGCTCCGGTACTCGAACTGCTCGCCCGGGCCGAGCTTTGGTGTCTCGCCCACCACCCCCTCCCCGCGCACCTCCTCCACGTGTCCGTTGGCGTCGGTGATGATCCAGTGCCGGCTCCGGAGCTGTGCCCAGGCCGTGCCCTCGTTCGCGATCCGCACCGCGTAGCTGAATGCGAACTGCCCGTTCTCTGGCGCGCTGCGCTCGGCCCAGAAGCTGGGCTGGACGGTGATCCGGATCCCCTCGGTGACGGTGCTGGACATGACGCTCCGGGACCATGACCCGGGCCCCGCCCGGGGTGCAACGGTCATCGCTGGACGCTGTGGACCGGCCGGACGATCGCCGGCAAGGGCCGTGCGGCCTGCAGGGTTTCCGCGATCAGGCGCCCGGCCCGTCCTGCTCCGTCGACACCGGCTCTCCCCTCGCCTTCCACCAGGAGGCTAGGAAGGCCACGAGGAGCACTCCGATGATGATGGTCAGCGACAGCCACACCGGGACCCGGATCCACTCCTCGAGGATCATCTTCAAGCCCACGAAGCCGAGCACCACCGCCAGCGCCGGCTTCAGGTATCGCAGCTTGGCCAGGAGCGAGCTGAGCACGAAGAACAGCGAGCGCAGCCCGAGCACCGCCGTGATGTTGCTGCTGTAGAGGACGAATGGGTCCCGGCTGATCCCCAGCACCGCGGGGATCGAGTCTAGGGCGAACATGAGGTCAGTCGTCTCCACGCACAGCAGCACCAGGAAGAGCGCCGTGACCTGGATCTTCCCCGAGGGGCTGCGGACCACGAAGCGGTCCTCGGGCGCCGAGTCAGCCACCGGGAGCACCCGTCGCGCGACCTTCAGTACCGGGTTGTGGGCCGGGTCGGTCTCCGGCTCGTCTTCCTTGGCGCGGAGCAGCTTGTACGCGGTCCAGAGCAGGAAGGCGCCGAACAGATAGAGCAGCCACGCGAACTCGTGGACCAGCGCCGCTCCGCCGAGGATCAGCGTCCCCCGCAGGAGGAAGGCCCCCAGCACGCCCCAGAAGAGAAGGAGGTGCTGCTGTGCCGGCGCGATCCGGAAGTACTGGAACAGCAGGAGGAAGACGAACAGGTTGTCGACGCTGAGCGCGTACTCGATGACGTAGGCGGTGAAGAACTCGAGGCCGCGCTCGTGCCCCCGGATCGCCCCGAGCAGGAAGCCGAAGGCGATCGACAGGCTCACCCAGAGGAGCACCCAGCGGGTGGCCTCGGCCGCGGTCTGGGCGCGATGCCGGCGCCGGGCCAGGCCCAGGTCGATGGCGAGCACCAGGAGGACGGCGGCGTTGAACAGCGCCCAGGCCCACCAGGGAGTCGTCATCGGGTCACCCGGGGCCACTGGAGGTGGGGAGCGTCGGTCTCCGGAGCACCATCATCGCCCGGTCCATGACGGTGAGCTTGCCGCCCGCGGGGGTCATGGCGCCTGTCTTACCGTCGCCATCCGCGGTGTCCACCAGGATTTCCCAGTCACTGCCCCACTGGACGGCCGGGAGCACGAACTCCGCCGGCTCGTGGTGGGCATTCATGAGGATGAGCAGCGAGTCCCCCACCACCTTGTTCCCCGCGGGATCGGTGGTGGAGATGGCGTCCCCGCCGAGCAGGAATCCCAGGGACCGGACGAAGGGGTGGCTCCAGTCCTCCTGGGTCATCTCGCTGCCGTCGGGCCGGAACCAGGCCAGGTCCTTGAGGTCCGAGTCCCAGATGTGCTGACCGCGGAAGAAGCGCCGCCGCTTCAGCACCGGCTGCTCCCTCCGCATCTTGATCAGCCGCCGGGTGAAGGCGAGGAGCGACTTCTTCCGCTCGTCCAGGTTCCAGTCCACCCAGGAGATCTCGTTGTCCTGGCAATAGGCGTTGTTGTTCCCCCGCTGGGTGCGGCCGATCTCGTCGCCGGCGAGGAGCATCGGCACCCCGTTGGAGACGAAGAGGGTGGTGAGGAAGTTCCGGACCTGCCGCTCCCGAAGGGCGTTCACCTTCGGATCGTCGGTCTCGCCTTCCACACCGAGGTTCCAGGAGTAGTTGTCGTCCGCGCCGTCCTTGTTGTGCTCGAGGTTCGCCTCGTTGTGCTTCTCGTTGTAGCTGACCAGATCGTGGAGGGTGAATCCGTCGTGCGCGGTGACGAAGTTGATGGACGCGAACGGTCCCCGGCCCGAGAGCTGGAAAAGGTCCGCGGAGCCGGTGAGCCGGTAGCCGATCTCCGCGGCGAGGTTGTCCTCGCCCTTCCAGTACTTGCGGAATGCGTCCCGGTACTTCCCGTTCCACTCCGAGAAATCCACCGGGAAGGCGCCCAGCTGATACCCGCCGATGCCCACGTCCCACGGCTCGGCGATGAGCTTCACCCGGCTGAGCACCGGGTCCTGGTGGATGGCGTGGAAGAAGGGCGCGTTCCGGTCGAAGGTCATCTTCGTCCGGCCGAGGGTGGTCGCGAGGTCGAAGCGGAATCCGTCGACATGCATCTCCTGCACCCAGTAGCGCAACGAGTCCATCACCAGCCTCAGGGTCTGAGGGTGGTCGAGGTTCAGGCTGTTGCCGGTGCCGGTGAAGTCCTGGAAGTAGCGCGGGGACTCCGGGCTCATCACGTAGTAGGCCAGCGGGTCGAGGCCCTTGAGGCTGAGCATCGGCCCCAGGTGGTTGCCCTCCCCGGTGTGGTTGTAAACCACGTCGAGGAGCACCTCGATGCCGGCGCGGTGCAGCGCCTTCACCATGCCCTTGAACTCGTTCACCACGTTGAACGGGCCGGTGCAGGCGAAGCGCGCGTCGGGCGCGAAGTACCCCAGCGTGTTGTAGCCCCAGTAGTTGGTCAGGCCCTTGGCCTCGAGAAATCCCTCATCCACTGCCTGGTGCACCGGGAGAAACTCCACCGCGGTGATGCCCAGCTTCCGGAGATAGTCGATGGTCACCGGGTGCGCGAAGCCGCCGTACGTGCCCCGGAGGTACTCCGGGATGTCGGGGTGCCGCATGGTGAAGCCCTTGACGTGCGTCTCGTAGACGATGAGCCGCGGCCAGATGATGCTCGGGCTCTCCACGCCCTCCCAGTTGAAGCGGCCGTCCACGACGATGCTCCGCGGCATGCCCGGCGCGCTGTCGCGATCGTCGAAGGACAGATCCGCACGCCGGCTCCCCACCCGGTAGGCGTAGACCGGCGCATCGAAGTCCACCCGGCCGAAGATGGCCCGGGCGTAGGGGTCCATCAGGAGCTTGTTGGCGTTGAAGCGGAGGCCGCGGTTCGGGTCGTAGGGACCGTGCGCGCGGAAGCCGTAGAGCGTCCCCGGCCCCACCCCGCGCAGGTAGCCGTGCCGGACGTTGCGCGTCTTCTCCGGGAGGGTGATGCGCGCCGTCTCTCGATTCGGCTCGCGCACGTCGTAGAGGCACACGTCGATCCGCTCCGCCCACTCGGAGAAGACCGCAACGTTGACTCCGTCCCCGTCCCAGGTGGCCCCCAGCGGCTGCGGCTTGCCCGGCCAGACCGCTGTGGGGACCGTCATTCGACGGCCTCCAGGACCGCCACCGGGAAGTCGGTGAACAGCGGTCCCAAGGACAGCCCTCCCTCGAGCGGCTGCACGCGCACGCCCGTCACCACGTTCCGGAAGCGCCGCCCGGCGAGGTCGGTGGGGAGCCGCATGCGGGTCGAACCGTAGACCGGACCGAGGCCGGCACGGAGCGCCCTGGTGACCAGCCGCGGAACGACGACCACCACCGCCTCGTCCTTCAGCCGCCGGGCGAAGGCCAGTGCCCGGGCAGCGGCGATGCCATCCAGCTCCAGCGGCTCGTACCCGCCGCGGCGGAACAGCTCGGGCCGTGCCTGGCGCAGCCGGAGCATCATCGTGGTCAGGAGCAGCTTGCAGCGGCCGTCGGCCGCGTGCGCCCAGGCGTCGCGGGCCACGCTCACCGGCGCCGAACCATGCTGGCGCAACAGCTCGGAAAGCATCTGGTCGCGGAGCTGGAAGTCCACCGGCCGGCGGTTGTCCGGATCGACCAGCGAGAGATCCCACAGCTCGCAGCCCTGGTAGAGGTCCGGCACGCCGGGGCCGGCGAGCTTCAGCGCCACCTGCACCAGTGAGTTCACCTGCCCCGGGCGCTCGATGCGCTCCTTGAGCTGTCGCGCCTGGTCGAAGAACACCCGGTTCAGCGCCGGGTCGAGGACCCGGTCCACGAAGCGGCTGGTGGCCTCCTCGTAGTCGGGGTCGGGGTTGGTCCAGCTGGTGTGGACCTTGGCCTCGCGGATCGCCTTGAGCATGTACTCCCGCACCCGGTTGCGGAACGCCGGCAGCTGCGCGAGGTCCAGCTCGCCCATCGGCCAGGCGCCGAGCAGCGTCTGGTACAGGAGGTACTCGTCGTTCCCGGAGGGCACGGGCTTTCCGGCGAACTCGGTCTTGTGGCCGACGTTCAGCTTCCGCCAGCTCTCCAGCGCACGCCGCCACTCGCCGGGCATCTCCGAGAGCACGACCAGCCGGGCCCGCACGTCCTCGCTGCGCTTGGTGTCGTGGGTCGAGCTGGAGACCAGCGCTCCGGGGAAATCGCGCGCCCGCTCGAGGTTCCGGTGATGGAAGGTGTCTACGCTGGTCCCGAAGTGCTCCGGTTCCCCGCCCACCTCGTTGAGCGCCACCAGGCGGTTGTAGACGTAGAAGACGGTGTCCTCCAGCCCCTTCGCCATCACCGGACCGGTGATCTGCTGGAGCTTCATGGCGAAGTGCAGCATCACCTCACGCTCGGCCAGCGTGAGGTTCTCGGGGTACCGCTTGAGCAGCACGTCCTCCAGCCAGTCGAACAGCGAGGCGTTGGTGGTGGGGTCGGCCACCCGGGCGCGGGCGATGGTCCACTGGATGTAGTGCGCGTCGCGCTCGTCCACGCCCGGCGCGGGGGAGACGTAGGTCCGGTAGACCGGGAAGTGGGCGATGAAGCCGATGAGCGCCCGCCGGATGGAGTTGAGGGTGAAGTCCCGGGTGCGGCGGTTCATCTCCGAGATGCGGTTCAGCTCGCGGGCGAGTCCGTTGATCTCGCTCGACATGGCCACCGCCATCACCTGCTTCTTCTTCTCCGCCAGGAGCGGCTCGAAGCGGATGGGGTGGCCGATGAACTTCTCGTAGATGTCGGTGAACTCCCGGCCCGCCGAGGCATCCACCAGCACCCCGGTGGTGAGGTTGGCGAAGCGGTAGCCGGTGGTGCCGTGCACGGCCCAGTCGTCCGGGATGCGCTCCTTGCCGCCCTGGATCTTCTCCACCACCACGTAGAGCGCGTGGCGCAGCGGTGAGCTCGGGTCCGCCACGTCCGCCTGCCAGCGCCGGAGGACGGCCTCACACACAGCGGGCCAGGTCGCATCGTCCACGGCGTCGCCGGCGAGCTTCCGTGCCTGGTCGAGGAAGTACTTCTCTTGCAGGCGAAGGAAGTAGGCGCTCGGATCGAACAGTCCGTCGGGGTGGTCGATGCGCAGCCCATGCACCATGTCCCGAGCGAGGAACTGGAAGGTGAGCGCGTGCGCCTCGTCGAAGACGTCGCGATCCTCGACACGGATGGCGGCGAGGCTGTTGATGTCGAAGAAGCGGCGGTAGTTGATCTCCTCGCCCGCCACCCGCCAGTGGGCGAGCCGGTACGGCACGTACCGCTCCAGCAGCCGATCCAGCCCATCGAAGCTGCGCGGGTCGTTGGGATGCCCATTGAGGGTTGCGAGGTTCGTCCGCAGGTGCTCGGCCAGCACCGGCGAGCCGCTCACTAGCGAGTTTAGCCGGCGCTTGAGGACCTCCTTCTCCCGGCTGCGCTCCAGCACCTTGGCCGGGGAGGTGTCCCCGCGAGAGGGGAGGTTCCTGAACCCGGTGACGATGCTCTGCAGCTCCACGTAGTCGGGATGGGACTCGCCGAGCTGCGCCCCCACCTGATCCAAGCCTGGTCCGAGGATGTCCTGGTAGGCGCGCGGGTTCAGCGGCAGGCGCTGGTCGAAGTAGCGGAGCCAGATGGTACCGCCCTGGTACTCGAGCTGCAGCTCGCCCCGGTCCAGCACGACGCCGTACTGATCGCCGAGGATGGGGAGGAGGACCTTGTTCTTGAGCTCGGCCTTCACCGGGTCCCACTCGAGGTCGAAGAAGTGGGCGTGGACGGCGGCCGGGCCGTTCTCGAGGACATCCTCCCAGAGGGGATTCCCCGCGGCGATGCCCATGTGGTTGGGGACGGTGTCCAGGACCAGCTTCAGCCCGTTGCTCCGGAGCGTGTCGGAGAGGGAGGCGATTCCCATGGCTCCGCCGAGCTCGGGGTTCACCTGGGTGTGGTCGACCACGTCGTACCCGTGATTGCTCCCCGGCATCGAGCGGAGGATGGGCGAGGAGTAGAGGTGGCTGACCCCGAGCCGCGCCAGGTAGGGGACGATGGCGGCGGTCTTCGCGAAGTCGAAGTCCCTGTGAATCTGGACGCGGTAGGTCGCCAGCGGGATGTGCTGCTGGCCGAGGAGCTGCTCCCGGGTGCGGGTGTAGAGCGACTCGGCGATGGCGGGCTCCTCCACCGGACGGGATGCGCCGGGCTGGTCGGCTTCTCGGGCCTCCTCGGGCTGGGAGTCCATCGCTGTCGGGGTGATTAGCGGAGGTCGTCCTGACTCACGGCCGGCGAATGTGGGGATGCGCGCGCCAGCGAACAATCCCGTCGCGCCCGGGTCCGGAATACTCCGCCTTCGGCCCACCCACGACTCTGGGCGTCTCAGCGGAGACACTGCAAGCGCGCTCAACCCTGGCGAGCGAAGGTCACCATTCGCCCATCCGAGGCATACCGGACCCTCTCGCCGTCGAGGCTCGCCAGCGCCGCGCCGTTCCGGGTGAGGACCGTCGGTCGACCCGTGGCGGGATCATCGGCGGTGTAGTGCCCGGTGCTCGCATCGCGGCCGGTGATGCAGATCCAGTGCTGCCGCGATCTGCCCTGCACGTCGTGCAGGACCCGGAGCAGCACCGGCCGCCCCGCGTCGAGCTCGCGATCCAGCTGGGCGCAGTCGAGGTGCCCGGGGCTGGCGCGCGGTCGCCCGGCGACGGCGGACCCGGCGGCGCTCCAGTCGAGGAGCGGCCCCTGGAACCCGCCCGAGGCGCGGAGGTGCCGCAGGAGCGCGTCGGGGGTGAGCACCGTTCCGCCGATCCGGCTCAGGGCCATGGCGCAGGCAGTGACCGCGCAGCCGGCCTGGGCGAGCGTGGGCCCGTCACCGGCGACGCCGAGGCGCTGGGACCGCCAGGCCGGATCCGACTGCCGGAAGCGCGGAGCCTCGGCCGGAGGAGGAGCCGGGACCGGCTCGGCGGGCACGCGGTGAATCCAGCGAAGGAGGGCGTTCTCCAGGCGCGCCCGCTGCTCGTCGACGTGCATCCGGAGCGTCTCGGCCCCGTGCCGCAGCGTGCGGCCGGCGATGGAGACCAGGTCCCCGTCGGTCCGCGAGCGCTCGGCGCGCGGAGGCAGCGTGAGTCGCTGCCCCACCTCGATCCGGTCGGGGTTGTCGATGCAGTTGAGCCGGGCGAGCGTCCGGACCAGCTCGGCGGTGGTGCCGGGGAGGCCCTGCCCCTGGAGCTGGCGCGCGATGCCGGAGAGCGTGTCACCCGGCTGGACGATCCAGCTCGCGGCGTCGGGAGCTGGGCCGGATGCATCGGGCGAACCGGGAGAGACGGGACGGACGGACATCGAGGGCACCCCGCTGCAGCGAGATGCACCTCACCGGTGCACCGGGCGGGCCATCAGCGCCCAGAGGGTGGACACGAGCGGTGCGCGCCTTGGCGAGGAGCCGCTCCCGGTCGAGCGCGTCCACGCTCGAGGACGGAAGGCCGGAGCTCCGGACGGACGAAGGGCCCCGTGGTCGCTTTCGCTCGCCGACCACGGAGCCCCGGGATGCCGGGAACGGGCCCCGGCGGAAAACGTCAGCTGAGGTGCTTGTTGACCAGCTTGGTCATCTCGAACATCGAGACCTGCCTCTTGCCGCCGAAGACAGGCTTCAGCTTGTCGTCGGCGTTGATCATCCGCCTCTCCTTGGCGTCCTGGAGATTGTTCTTGCGGATGTAGGCCCACAGCTTCTTGACCACCTCGGTGCGGGGGATCGGCTTGTTGCCGACGACCTGGGCGAGGTCCTCGGACGGCTGCAGCTCCTTCATGAAGGCAGCGTTCGGCTTGCGCTTCGCTCCAGACGACTTCTTCGCCTTCTTCGCGGGCTTCTTGGCGGCCATTCTGTTGGATTCTCCCTCCCCCTCTGTTCAGGGGACGTTGTGCGGCTCGTCGGTCGAGTCGATGGCTTCGGGTTCCTCGAAGCCAAGGCTGGGCGGATATCAAACTTCAGAGGAGAAAACACCCGTGGAGAGCGTTTCCCCCTCTGAAAATCCTGGAAGGCCCCTCTGACATGGAAGTGCTGATCACCGGAGGGGCCGGGTTCCTGGGGAGCGCCCTGAGCCGGCGGCGGGTGGGGGACGGGCACCACGTCCGGGCCCTGGTGCGTCCCGGAAGCGACGCGTCCTCCCTCGACGGGGTGGCGGCGGAGCGGGTGTCGGGAGACGTGACCGACCCCGGGTCGGTGGCCCGGGCGGTCCAGGGGGTGGAGGTGGTCTTCCATCTTGCCGGGCTGAGGCGGGCTCCGGAGCGCTCGGCCTTCTTCCGGGTGAACGCGGAGGGAACTCGCACCGTGTGTGACACGATGCTCCGGGCCGGGGCACGGCGGATGGTGCTCGCCGGGTCGCTCGCCGCGGTGGGCCCGTCGCGACCGGACCGGCCTCACGTGGAACCGGACCCCTTCGCCCCCGAGGAGTGGTACGGCGAGAGCAAGGCCGAGGCGGAGCGGATCGCCCTGGGGACCGAGGGGCTGGAGGTGACGGTGGCCCGGCCGCCGCGGATCGTCGGACCGGGCGATCGCGAGAACCTGGTCTTCTTTCGTCTGGTGAAACGAGGGTTACGGCTGGAGATCGGGGGTGGGCCCCGGCCGCTCTCGGTGGTGGACGTGGACGACGTGGTGGAGCTGCTCGTGCTGCTCGCCAGGCGGAGGGAGGCGGTGGGCGAGGCCTTCTTCGCCCCGGGGCCGGACCTGACGACGCTGGAGGAGATCCAGGCGCTCGGCGCGGAGGTGCTGGGGGTGAAGACGCGGACCATCCGCCTCTCGCCCCGTCGGCTCGAGGCGCTGGCGGCGATGGCCGACGGATTCAGCCGTCTGACGGGGAAGCACCTGCCCCTGAACCGGAAGCTCGCGCGGCAGCTGCTCGCGCCGGCGTGGACCTGCAGCGGGGAGAAGGCGCGGGCGCTGCTCGGGTGGGTGCCGCGCATCGAGGCGCGGACCTCGATTGCCCGGAGCGCCACGTGGTATCAGGCGAAGGGCTGGCTATGAGCGCCAAGGCGGCTTTCTACGACGTCGACGGAACGCTGGTGAAGACGAACATCGTCCACACCTACGCGTACTACGCGATGAACCGTGGCTCGCTCACCGGCATCGCGGCCCGGACCCTGGCGACGATCGCGCAGATTCCCGTCTACGCCGGGCTGGACCTGCTCAACCGGAAGGTCTTCAACGAGTACTTCTATCGGGCCTACGAGGGGCTGTCCGAGGACCGCCTGGTGGTGCTGGGCGAGGACCTCTTCGAGGACGTGCTGAAGGAGGCGATCTTTCCCAAGGCGCAGGACCTCATCGACGAGGCCCGCCGGGCGGGGTGCCGGATCGTGCTCATCACCGGGGCGCTCGACTTCACGATCATGCCGCTGGCCCGGCATCTCCGGGCCGACGACGTGATCGCCAACAAGATGCAGTTCGTGGGCGGCGTGGCGACGGGCAAGGTGATTCCCCCGATCATCGAGGGGGCGAACAAGGCGCACGCCATCCGCGAGTACTGCGTGAAGCACCAGCTGCAGCTGGACCAGAGCTTCGCCTACTCGGACAGCTTCAGTGACTACGCGATGCTGGCGATGGTGGGGCGGCCGACGGCGGTGAACCCGGACGTACGGCTCAGGTCGATCGCCCGGGCGTACCACTGGCCGGTGCTGGATCTTCGCTGAGGTCCTCGATGTGCGGCGCCTCAGTCAGGGAGCCTGCGGAAGGCGCGCCAGCAGCTCCTCGCGCGTCGGAGGACCGAGAGGAGGAGGCCGCGAGGCGCGGAGCTCGGCAAAGCGATTCTCCATGCGCTGCTGAAGCGCGGCGTCGTCGTCCAGAACGGCCGTGCGGTCGAGGAAGCCCAGCCGGCGGACGTGGGCGCGGAAGATGTCGGGGTCGCCGAGAGCCGTGGCACCGCCGGCGGTGAGAAGGAAGAGCTGCAGCGCGCCGGTCCGATGGACGAAGTCGACGGGCTCCCCTCGCCACCAGCGCCCACGGGCCTGGTCGCATTCCGTGGCGAGCGCAAATCGTTCGACGGCCTCAGGCTCCACGGCAGGTGGTAGGTCTCGGGCACGTCCTCGAGGCGGCTGGCGTCGGCCAGCGCGGTGGCGAGCGCGAAGGCGTGGATGAGTGACTGCGACAGCCCGAGCGCGAACATGGGATTGGTGTGGCAGAGCGCGTCGCCCACGGGGACGAGGCCGGGGACTCCACGTCGCCCGCCGGACCGGTAGCGACGAAGGCTGTTCTGGAGGCCACCCCCCGCGAGGACGTCGGTGATCGGCTCGGAGCGCGAGGTCCAGGAATGAAGCGATGGGATCGCTGCGACCGCCGCCTCGAACGCGTCCACGCGGCGGAGGATCTTGAGGTCGCTGTCCCGAGGGAGAATGGCCAGCAAGGCGCCGAAGGTGCGGTTGTCGCCAGGGAAGCTGGAGAAGAGGCAGTAGGGGAGGAGCCCGCGCGGCGTCGGGATCCACGGCCCATCGGGAAGCGTCTCTCCGTGCCGGACCCGGTAGTACCGGGTGTAGTAGAGGACGTTGCAGTCGCTGGTCTCGAGAGCCGGAGGAGAGGCTCCGATCTCCGCAAGCCACGCCGGCGCGGGGCTGGTGCGCCCCAGCGCGTCGACGACCAGGTCGGCACGGAGCTCACCCTGCTCGGTGCGGGCGCCCTCGACCCTCCGGGAATCGCCGAGGAGCCCGAGGACACGCGTGTCCGGCAGGAGCTCGATCTCCGGCTGCGCGAGCACGGCCTTCCGGAGGGCCCATTCGGTCAAGGGTCGCCTGACGCCGAGGTAGACGAGGTCCTCGTCGCCGGGGCGAGAGGGGCCAGGGAGCCTGCGGCGCAGGTCGAGCTCCTCCGCGCCGGCATCGAGGAGGGTGGCATAGACGTCGGGGAGATGGGTCCGGATCTCCCGGCGTCCGCGTGGATTGAAGGCATGCGGCAGGAGAAAGTGGGCGACGCCCTTGCGCGGCCAGTGGAAGGCGACCTCGCCGGACGTGACCTCGACCGGATCTCGCTCCACGAGGAGGACACGGTGCCCGGCGCGGGCGACGGCCAGGGCCGTCGAGAGGCCCGCGGGCCCGGCGCCGAGCACTGCCACGCAGATGGACTTCACCCCGCGACGATACCCCTTCCGGCTCGTCCAGGAGCGGGGTCGGTCAGGAGGCCTCTGGCTCGAGGCCCGTCGCGACGGCAAAGCGAGAGACCATGTTGTAACCGGCGATGGTGCCGATCAGCTCGACGACCTGATCGTCGGGCAACACGGCCCGGATCCGCTTCATCGTGGCGGGCTTGACCTGGATGTTGTGCGTCATCTCCGAGGTGAGTGCGAGCGTCGCAAGCTCCGCCTCGTCGAAGTGCTTGCTGTCCTTCAGCGCGGCCGAGGGATTCTTGAGGGCTGCGAGCTGCTCCTTGGTGCCGCCCGCCCTGAGGAACTCTCCCTC
>JBKPMY010000014.1:0-6168 GCA_046732375.1 Myxococcota bacterium | reverse complement strand
GCGCTAACGTCGCCGGTGTGGACGCGAGGGGGATCCCGGCGCCGGCCGGACGCAACGCGAGCTGGAAACGGGTGGGCATCGGATGCCTGGCGGTGCTGGGCGTCACGGCGATCGTCGGGATGGTCGTCGGCGTCCTGCTGCTGAAGAGGCGTTACCCGCAGATCTTCGAGAGGGGTCAGGCCAGCCAGGAGATGATGAAGCGCGCGGTGAGCTCCCCGGCCGTCCAGGAGCTGAACCGGTCACTGTGCTCCGAGGCGCTGGTGCTCGCGACCGACGACGTCAACCGCCTGCAGGGAATCCTGGGAAAGTCGTCCGACCAGGTGCCGGCCCGGTTCCGGTTCATCGTGAGCTGCCACGTGCGCGATGCGTCGCACGCGCCCGGATGCGATCAGGTGGCGAAGGTGTACCGCCGGGCGACGACGGAGCAGGGCCCCTTCGTGGTCGTGGTGACCGCCGGGCTCTTCCGCGCCTCGGGCAAGCCGGTGTGCAGCACGGCCTACGACGAGCACGGCAAGCCCCTCCGGCGCGCCGCGGGTGGCGACGGACACGGCACCTCGGAGGACTGATCCCAGCGGAGCGAGCCCGGGGCACCCAGCCCGCGGCGCAGTGCGCCGGTGTGGGCTCCGGCCGGTCGACTCCGCCTCATTGACCCTCGGAGAAGCCGGCCGGTACCGTACTCCTCTTCACCGTGCCACGACCTCCGCGATGACGCTCGCCGCCGGGACGCCCATCGGCAAGTACGTCGTCCGGCGAAAGCTCGCCGAGGGCGGAATGGCGGAGATCTACCTCGCCGCGGCGCTGGGTCCGGAGGGGTTCGAGAAGGACGTGGTCATCAAGCGCGTTCGCCCCGGGCTCGCGGGTGATCCGGAGTTCGTGCGGATGTTCATCGCCGAGGCCCGGGTGGCGAGCCGGCTGAACCACGCCAACCTGGTCCACATCTTCGACTTCGACAAGCACGAGGACACCTACTACCTGGCCATGGAGTACGTGCGCGGCCACTCGCTCTGGGAGCTGCGCCGGCGCTGTCAGGAGCGGGGAGTGGCCATCCCGCCGATGCTGGTCGCGCAGATCGGCATGGAGGTCGCGCGTGGGCTGGCCTACGCCCACCGGCTCACCGACGGTGGCCAGAGCCTGAACCTGGTGCACCGCGATGTCACCCCGCACAACGTTCTGCTCAGCTTCGACGGGGCGGTGAAGCTCACCGATTTCGGAATCGCCAAGGCCGGCGGCCGCGCCACGACCTCCGGGATGCTGAAGGGCAAGTTCGCGTACATGTCCCCGGAGCAGGCCCGGGGAGACGCGGTGGACGCCCGCACCGACGTCTTCGCCCTCGGGGTCACGCTGTGGGAGCTGCTCACAGGCGCGCGGCTGTTCGAGGGTGAGGGCGACGTGGCAGTGCTGCGCGCGGTCCAGGAGCGGCTGATCGTTCCACCCGCCCGCCTCAACCCCGGGGTGTCACCGGCGCTCGACGCAGCGGTGATGCGTGCGCTGGAGCGGGAGCGGGCCCGGCGCTGGCCCACCGCGCACGAGCTGGAGCGGGCGCTGGCCGAGGTGGTCCTCGGCGGCGCACGGTCGCTGGAGGACACCGACGTCGGCGCGTTCCTCCGGCGGATGTTCCCCGAGGAGGCAGGGGTTGCCGAGGCGGCGTCCGGAGCCGACTCCATCCCGATCTCGCTCTCCACTTCGGCTCCTGCGGCCGCCGCGCCTGGTGAGCCGTCGGCGTCCGGGGCGGTGCCGCCGGCCTTGCCCACCGAACTGGTGACCCCACCTCCCGCCGAGCCGGGACCGACCGAGATCCTCCCCCGGGCCGCGCCGCTGCGGCGGCGGGTCGCGTGGGTGCTCGCCCTCGCCGCCCTCGCTGCCGCGCTCACCGTCGCCATGCGAGCCGGACCCGGGCTGCTCACCCGCGACCGGCAGCGGCCCGCAGCTTCGCCCGCTGCCGAGGTGTCTCGCGCGGAGCAGCCGGCAGCCTCGCCGGCGACGCCATCACCGCCATCCGGCGCCGCGCTCGCACCGTCCCCGACCGAAGCCACCACCCTGGCTCCGCCCTCGCCGGAGCTGGCCGCGTCCCCGCCGCCGGGAACGAGCACCGCGGTGGACCCCGGCGCGGGCGCTCCGGACAGGACAGGGCAGGGCGCGGTGCGGGCCCGCCTGGTGATCCGGGCCAAGCCCTGGGCCGAGCTCCGCGTGGACGGCAAGCGCGCCGGCTACGTGCAGGGAAGCAAGACCGTGCGGCTGCCCGCCGGAAAGCACCTGGTCGAGCTGACCGGCCCCGATGGCGTCTCCGGCGCCTACACCGTGCAGCTGGTGCAGGGCCGCACCGCGACCCTCGAGCATCCACCCGCCGAGCGCTGAGCCCGGACGCTGGCGCGCCCTTGCGCGCTTCCGCAGGCGTCCCCCTGGGTTCGGGGGACTGAGCCCGGACGCTGGCGCGCCCCTGCGCGCTTCCGCAGGCGTCCCCCTGGGTTCGGGGGACTGAGCCCGGACGCTGGCGCGCCCCTGCGCGCTTCCGCAGGCGTCCCCCTGGGTTCGGGGGACTGAGCCGGGACGCTGGCGCGCCCCTGCGCGCTTCCGCAGGCGTCCCCCTGGGTTCGGGGGGCTGAGTCTCCGCTGCGCTCCGGGATCGCTCCCTGAACGGTCGAGCCCTCTTGACGAGAATGCAAACCACTCAATACCATCTCATGAGTAGCCGATATTCTCAATCCACCACTAAATGGATTATCTCGACCCGGGAGAGCTGACGCGCATCGAGAGCGAGTTCGCCCGCGGCCTGTCCGCCGGGGCGATCGTGGAGATCTTCCGCCCCAAGGGCGTCCGGCTCTCCGAGGCCACCTTTCGCAAGTACGTCCAGGCGGGGCTGTTACCCCGGAGCCGCCGGGTGGGCCGCAAGGGCAAGCACCGCGGCAGCCACGGTCTCTATCCGGTCGAGTCCGTCCGCCGGATCAACGCGATCAAGAAGATGATGGCGGCCGGGCTCACGCTCGAGGAGATCCGCCGCTCCTTCGTGGGGGTGAAGAACCACATCGACCAGGTGGAGCGCAGCCTGGACGAGACCCTCAGCGGCCTCGAGTCCGAGCTCGGCGAACGGGCACTGGCCAGCGAGCAGCGTCGCTCGCTGCAGGGCGAGCTCACCGGCCTGCGCCGGCGCGCCGAAGTTCTGGTGGCCGACCTCTCACGGGTCGGCAGCGCGCTCACCGCGCAGCGGGCCCTCGGCTCCGTCGAGCGGAGCGATCTGTCGTGACACCACCGGCGACCAGTTCCGCCGTCAAGCGGTCCGGAGGAGGGAAGCGATGAGTCAGGCCAAGCCCGAGTGGACGGCGGAATCCGGCGAGCCCGCGAGCGCACCTCCGGCTCCGGTGGAGCGCCGCCGCTCGAAGACGATGTCCCGCAAGGAGATGGCCCGCGAGCTGCGGCGCCGTCGCCTCGCCGGCGAGGTGGATCCGGAGGAGCAGGAGCTGCTCCGGAGCGTGGAGGAGAACCGGCCGCGCACACGGGCCGATTGCATCAACGGCCCCCGCCCCTGCCTCTTCGTCTCCTGCAAGCACAATCTCTACCTGGACGTGAATCCCGAGACCGGGTCGATCAAGCTCAACTTCCCGGACAAGGAGATCTGGGAGCTCGAGCACACCTGTGCGCTCGACGTGGCGGAGAAGGGCGGGATCACCCTCGAGGAGGTGGGGGAGATCATGAACCTGACCCGCGAGCGCATCCGGCAGGTGGAGACGCGCGGCCTGGCGAAGCTCCGGGAAGCCACAGAGGACTGATTCTCCTCGGTGCGAAGGCTTCGAGCGCCGCTGGATCTGGTCCGCGCGTCCTGGCCGCCGCCGCCGGGGCCGGGTGGACCCCCCGGGGGCTCGCCGGCGCACGGTCGTTCGTTGACAGGTGAAAGGGTGCGGTGTTTCGTCCCGGAGTCTCCAAGTCACTCCCTCCAGGACCCGTGATCGCCCTCCTCAGCGTCTCCGACAAGCGCGGACTCGTCCCCTTCGCCCGTGGTCTCGTCGACCTCGGATTCCAGCTGCTCAGCACCGGTGGAACCCTCCAGGCCCTCAAGGACGCCGGCCTACCGGCGCGCAAGGTGTCGGAGCACACCGGGAGCCCGGAGATCCTCGGGGGTCGGGTGAAGACCCTCCATCCCCGGATTCACGGAGGGCTCCTGGGACGTCCCGGGCTCGCCTCCGATCGGGCGGAGATGGAGGCCGGTGGCATCTCGGCCATCTCGGTTCTGGCGGTGAACCTCTATCCCTTCCGCGAGACGGTGGCCAAGGGCGGCGCGGAGGAGGAGATCCTGGAGAACATCGACATCGGAGGACCGGCGATGATCCGCGCCGGGGCGAAGAACGCCGCCTCGGTGACGGTGGTGGTCGACCCGGATGACTATCAGCCGGTGCTGGAGGAGCTCCGCCGGGGGGGCACCTCGGGCGAGACGCGTCAGCGGCTCCAGCGCAAGGCCTACGCCCACACCGCCGCATACGACGCCAGCATCGCCGGGTGGATGGCCGAGCGCGACGCGGTCACCTTCCCCGACGAGCTGGGCCTCGGGTTCCGCAAGGTCCAGGAGCTGCGCTACGGCGAGAATCCCCACCAGCGAGGGGCCTGGTATCGCGGCTACCGAGAGCCCCCCGGGCCTTCCGTCTCCTTCGCCGAGGTGCTGCAGGGCAAGGAGCTCTCCTACAACAACCTGCTCGACCTCGATGCGGCGCTCGCCCTGGCGCTGGAGTTCCCCGAGCGACCGGCGGCGGTGATCATCAAGCACAACACGCCCTGCGGCGTGGCGCAGGACGAGATGCTGGAGAAGGCCTACCGGATCGCCCGAGCAGTCGATGAGGTCTCCGCCTTCGGAGGGATCGTGGCGGTGAACCGCGAGGTGGACGAGTCCACCGCCCGCGCCATGGCCGAGACCTTCCTCGAGGCGGTCATCGCCCCGGGGTACTCGGAGGCCGCACGCGCCGTCCTCGGGGGGAAGAAGAATCTCCGGCTGCTCGACGCGCGCCGCGCGTGGCCGCCGGGGGCTCGGGCCTTTCCCTCCCTCGAGCTGCGGAGCATCTCCGGGGGTCTGCTGGTGCAGGATCGCGATGCCATTGAGCCCGTCACTGAATGGAAGGTGGTCACCCGGCGTGCGCCCAGCCCGGCGGAGCTGGCCGCCCTGCGCTTCGGCTGGCGGGTGTGCAAGCACGTGAAGAGCAACGCCATCGTGTTCTCCACCGCCGATCGGATTCTCGCGGTGGGAGGGGGGCAGACCAGCCGGGTGGAGTCGGTGAAGATCGCCGCCGCGCGCGGGGGCGAGGCGCTTCGGGGGAGCGCGGTGGCTTCCGACGCCTTCTTCCCCTTCCGGGATGGGCTGGACGCACTCGCCCTGGCCGGCGCCCGGGCGGTGGCGCAGCCGGGAGGCAGCGTCCGCGACGCGGAGCTGATCGCCGCCGCCGACGAGCACGACGTGGCCATGGTCTTCACCGGGGTGCGGCACTTCCGGCACTGATGCCGCCCGCGGATGCGCTTCCGATGTGAACAGTGCAGTACCGAGTACCTCCTCCCGGACGACGCGGTCACCCGGGCCAGCCGCGCGCGTTGCCCGCGGTGCAAGCACTCCCAGCAGCTCCGTCCCGGAGGTGTTCCGCTCGGCACCCCGAGCGGGGGCAAGAGCCAGATCGGCCGGGTGGCGCTGACCACCCGGACCCTCGAGCCGACTCCCGAGCCCGAGGCCGAGGAGGAGCTGTTCGGGGAGCTGGACTGGGAGACGGACACCCCGCTCGACTTCGTGGTGGCGGGGAGTCACGTCGAGTTCGACGAGCTCCCTTCCTCGCCCGCCAGTGCCCCGGTGGGGCCGCCGGCAAGCAGCGCTCCGCCCACGCTCGGGGCGCCCAGCTCAGCGCCCATCGACTTCAGCGATCTCGACATCGAGGACGTCGGGCCCGAGCAGGGGGGGCCGCGGGGGGGACCCGAGGCGGACGCATGGCCGGAGACCGAGCGCTCCGACCCGTGGAACGTCACCCCGCTCCCTCCGGTCCGGGACGCGGCGGCCCCCTCGCCGGCCCCGGCGGACGACGGGCAGCGGCGCGCTCCGCCCGGCCAGCCCCGGACCCCGCCGCTCGGCGCTCCGGCGCCGACCCCGGGAGGGCCCCCCACCCCGGCCCCGGCGGGAGCGGTTCCGCGGAGCCGAACCCCCGCCAC
>JBKPMY010000013.1:0-8458 GCA_046732375.1 Myxococcota bacterium | reverse complement strand
AGGTCCAGGAACTCGTTGGAGGACTCGCTGATGTCCACCGCGCGCGCGTCCACCCAGCCCTGCAGGTAGTTGTAGGCCATCACCGCGGGGATCGCGACGAGGAGGCCGAACGCGGTGGTGATGAGCGCCTCGGCGATACCGGCCGAGACCGTGCCCAGACCGCCCGAGCCGGTGAGCGCCATCGACTGGAAGGCGTTCACGATTCCCATCACCGTCCCGAGGAGACCGACGAAGGGAGCAGTCGAGCCCACGGTCGCCAGCAAGCCCAGGCCGCGCTTCAGGCTCTGGACCTCGCGCTGCGCCTGGCGCTCGAGCGCACGGGCCACGGACTCCACCTGGAGGTCCTTGTCCTTGGCCGGGGTCAGCCGGAGCGCGTTGAGGCCGGCACCGATGACCCGGCCGAGGTGCCCCACCTTGTCACCCACCTTGGTCCCCGCGACCGTCATGAGGTCGTTCTTCTGGAGGGTGGTGGCCATCCGCTCGGCGAAGTTGCGCGACTCGCTGCGCGACCTGTTGAAGACGATGAGCCGCTCGGCCATCACCACGAGCGATGCGACGGACATGACGCCCAGCACGGCGACGATGAGTCGCGCGAACAGGCCCATGTGATGCCAAAGGTCAGTGAGAGTGAATTGCATGGTTGTTGGACTGCGCCTCCGTGATGCGCCGATGAAATGTGGTGTCGTGTCGTAAGGCCTGGACCGCTACTGGGCCAGGGTGAGCTTGAAGTTGAAGACGTAGCTGACCTGCTGCGGTTTCCCCTGGAAGCTGACCGGCGTGTACTTCGACGCCTGCAGCCAGGCCAGGACCGCCCCCTCCATGTGAGGGAGGGGCTTGATGATCTGGCAGTTCTGCACCCTGCCCTCGACCGTGATGACGCACTTCACGATCATCAGCCCCTGGATGCGGGCCTCGCGCGCCTCACGGGTGTAGTCCGGGAATGGCTTGCCGTTGGGGCTCGACTGGAGCACCGGCCGGGTCATGCCCTCGCCGAAGGAGAGGGTGGTGCTCCCCAGCTGGCCGCCGACGACTCCGCCGACCACGCCGCCGACGACTCCGCCGGCCACGCCACCCGCGACGCCGCCCTCCACGCCCTCGGGCTCGTCGCTCGGGTCAGCCTCCTTGGGCTTCTCCTGCGGCACTTCCTTGGGCTGGATGATCTTGTCCTTGGGGCGGACCTTCTTCTCGACCTTGGTCTGCTTTGTGGCGGCCGGTGGCGGCGGAGGGGGCGGCGGAGGCGGTGCCACCTTCAGCACCACCGCGACGTCCTTGTCCTCCTTGGGGGGAGGCCGGGTCGAGAACCACAGGGCAAAGCCCAGCAGCCCCACGTGGAGCAGGACCGAAACCACCGCACCTGATCCGAAGCGGGACTTGGGCGTGACACCCTTGCCCAGCACTGAATCGAACATACGTCTGTTGTCTCCTGTAGCCGCCCTTTGAACGCCAGCGGGTGCGGCCCGGACCTAGGTCTCCCCTGAAGCCGGAATGCGCGCGCCTACATCAAAATGGGGCAGTTGTACAACCTGATCCGGGGCGGAATTCCCACCGCCGGGCATGACGCGGGGGGGTAAGCGGGGGTCCGCCCCCCAGCGTCGTGTCTACCGAGATGATGCAAACTTCTATTGACAGGTCGGAGTAGGCCCTATCAGCATCGCGATTGCTTTCCCGCTTTCCGGCCACATTGGAGGGGTCTCGGTGAGTCATAGATCGAAAGTCGTCTGGAGGAATGCCCGCGCGGCGCTGCTCGGCCTCGGCTTGTTCTGCGGATCAGCAGCGCTTGCCCAAGGCGCGGTGTCGGTGCTGACGGGCAACGTCGTCGACGCCGCAACAAAAGCTCCCGTCGCGGACGTCGTGGTGACGGCAACGTCTCCCGGCCTGCAGGGCGAGCAAGTGGTCGTGACCGACGCGACAGGTCTCTACCGCGTGCCGCAGCTGCCGCCGGGAACTTACACCCTGCGCTTCGAGAAGGAGAGCTATCGGCCTTTCAGCCGCACGAACATCGACGTGGCTGCTGACCGAACTCTCCGTCTGAACGTGGAGCTGCTCCCGGAGACCGCGGGCGTCACCGAGATCTCGGTCGTCGGATCTCCCCCGGTCGTTGACGTCGGCTCCTCGGCGACGGGCACCACGATCAATCAGGAGTTCATCAAGAACCTCGCCGTGTCCCGCCCCGGCGGTCTCGGCGGCGCGAACCGGTCCTTCGACTCGCTGGCCACGGTGGCTCCGCAGGCGGCCGCGGACATCTACGGCGTCGGCATCAACGGCACCACGTCCCCCGAGAACACGTACCTGATCGACGGCCTTTCGGTCGGCAGCCCCGCGTACGGTACCCTCGGCACGACGCTCACCAGCGAGTTCGTGGACGAGGTCAACGTCATCACCGGCGGCTACATGCCCGAGTACGGGCGGACCACCGGCGGCGCGATCAGCGCGGTCACCAAGTCCGGCGGTAACGAGTTCCACGGGTCCCTCTTTGGCACCTTCGCCCCGGGAAGCTTCACCGGCGCACCGGGCCAGGTCTCGGGCGCGACGGCCACCGTGGTCGGCAAGCGCGAGATCGGGAACATCGGCGACTTCGGCGCCACCCTCGGCGGCTACATCCTGAAGGACCGCCTGTGGTTCTTCGTCGGTGCCCAGTATTCCTCGCAGCGGTACATCTACTCCCGGTCGTTCCAGTACCGGCCCACCGGCGCCGGCGCGTTCGTGCCCATCGACAACTCCACGCAGCGGCGCTTCGGCGACGAGCACGGCTGGAACTACATCGGCAAGCTCACCTTCCTCCTCAGCAGCGACCACCGCGTCAGCGTGTCGGTCTTCGGGACCCAGAACTCGGGCGGCGGTGATGCCTCGTTCTCGATCCGTGACCAGAGCTCCGACCGTGGTCCGTTCGGGCAGACCTATTACACGACGGGAACGTTCAACGCCCTCTGGTCCAAGTCGAAGTTCGACAACCTCGACATCAACGGCGAGCTGAACAGCTCCTTCCTGGACAAGAAGCTGCTCCTCGACATCCGGGCCGGCTGGCACCACCAGGTCGACGAGTCCCTGCCCGGAGACGGCAGCGGCTACTCCATCGACGACCTGAGCACGCTTGGCGGAACCCCGTCGGTTCGCTCGCGCACCGCGACCACCAACATCACCCTCCTCGACGACCAGGTTCCCCAGTCGGTGAAGGATGCCTGCGGCTTCGGGAGCGCCGCGCTGGATAACAGCCGCTGCCCGGCCTCCAACTTCTTCTACGGAGGCTTCGGCTTCATCCCCTCCCTCACCCTGGACAGCATCCAGGCGAAGGGCATCCTGACCTATCTCTTGACCGCCGCCGGGCACCACGTGCTCAAGGCCGGCGTCGACGCGAACTGGAGCCAGTACAACTTCACCTCCAGCTACACTGGTGGAGTGGCGTACCGGACCGCGGCGGGCCTCCCCGGCGCTGCCAACATGGTCGTGTTCGACTTCCGCCGCTACGGGTTCCAGAGCGACGTCGACACCGTCATCGACGAGGCCATCGCCTCGCGGACGACCAAGTCCACGATCATCGGCGGCTTCATCCAAGACAGCTGGAGCATCCTGGACAAGGTCACCCTGAACCTGGGCCTCCGCTACGACGCGCAGACCCTGCAGGGATCGGACGGCGTCACGCGCATCTCCCTCAAGGACCAGTGGAGCCCGCGCATCGGCCTGGTCTACGACCCGACCCAGCAGGGCCGGTCGAAGATCTTCGCCAACTACGGCAGGTACTACGAGTTCATCCCGCTCGACATCGCCAACCGGTCGCTCAGCGCGGAAGGCCAGATCGGTGCCCTGCACGGGTGCAACCCGCTCTCCGGACGGGCCGCGTGTGACGCCCTTGCCGTCCCCGGCCTGAGCGCTCCCTCACCGAGCCAGTTCTGGGCGAACACCGGTACTCCGTACCCGTCGGCGGTCGATCCCGACCTCAAGTCGCCCTCGGTTGACGAGGTCGTGGCCGGTGGCGAGTACGAAGTGCTCCCGAACGCGCGCGCGGGCGTGAGCTACACCTACCGGAACCTGGGTCAGTGGGTGGAGGACATGTCCACCACCGATGGAAACACCTACTTCATCGGCAACCCGGGCCAGGGAATCGGCGCGACGTTCCCGAAGGCCAAGCGCACCTACCACGCGGTGACGGTCCAGTTCACCAAGACCTTCGCCGACCTGTGGCAGGCCCAGGTCAGCTACACCTGGTCGCAGCTGCGCGGAAACCTGGACGGACTCTTCCGTCCCCAGGACGGCCAGCTGGATCCGAACATCAACTCGACCTTCGACCTGGTGAGCCTCCTGGCGAACGCCGATGGTGCGCTCTCGGCGGACATCACCCACCAGATCAAGATCTTCGCGGCGAAGGAGTTCCCGATCACCCCGGTGTTCAGCACCACGCTCGGTGGAACGTTCAACGCCAACTCGGGTCCGCCCATCGACGCCATGGGTGCGCACGTCATCTACGGCGACCGGCAGTCCTTCATCGTTCAGCGTGGCTCCGCCGGGCGCCTGCCCTGGGTCACCTCGCTCGACGCGAAGGTCAACCTGAACTACCGGTTCACCAAGGACGTCACCCTCACCGCGGGAGTGGAAGCCTTCAACATCTTCAACTCCCAGAGGCCGACGACCGTCGAGGATCGGTACACCCAGGCGGCTGTCGGGCCGATCGCCGGCGCGAGCAACGGGAGCATCCCGCCCCAGTGGGCCGCTCAGTGCCCCCCGGGGGCGACTGACCCGGCGGCCTGCGGACAGGGCAACGGCTCCCTGCCCAAGGCCGGGTTCAATGCGGATGGAACCCCGATCACCGTGGTGCTTCCCAACCCCGCTCAGAACCCGATCATCGTTCCGACTCGAGCCAACTGGGGCCAGCCCACCAACTTCCAGGCGGTGCGCCAGTTCCGGTTCAGCCTGCGGGTGACCTTCTAATGAACGCCACCCTCGAAACGTCCCAGGGAAAGAAGACCATGAAGCGCGTCTCGATCTTCTCGCTCGCACTCCTCGTCACCGCTCTCACCGGCTGTTCCTCTGCGGTGCCGGCCGTCTGCCAGATCGGCTCCTCGTTCACTGGCGGCTACGGCGTTCGTCTCACCCGAACCAGCACTCCGACGGCCGGTTGCGACACGCCTGACGGAACGCCGGCGGTCTTCGGAGACAACTGGATCTTCGACCCGTACGCCGGTGCGGATGGCACGCTGATCATCGGCTACTCGGCGACTTTCGGGCTCCCCGATCCTCCCGACCCGGCGTCCGCACTCTACGGGAAGGGCTACTTCACGGCCCTCTACCCGGACGGCGATGACAACTGCACCATCGACAACTTCAACATGACCAATGGGGTGGACAGTTATGCCGTCACGCAGATGGTGTGGCTGAACACCGCCAAGTACCTGGGTGCGGAGTTCAAGGGCAACGTGCACGTGATCCGCGGTGGCTGCACCGGCGACTACACCGCGCTCGCGATCTGGCCTCCGATCGCCTGTGAAACCAACGCCGACTGCGATCCGTTCGCGCAGCCGGTCGGTTCGGGCATCAACCCGGACTTCAACCAGAGCTGCATCCACGAGCCCTGGACCGAGGTGCTCACCGGCGATCCCGCCCTCGGGTTCTGCTTCTTCAACGAGGAGTACCCGAGCCTCGGCGGCTTCACGCCGTAACAGCTGAACGGCGACGCTCCGGCGTCTCCGGACCCCGGTGGCCTTCCCAGGCCACCGGGGTTTTTGTTAACGGTCCCAGGGCTTCACCCTGGGCCTCCGACGTGCCTTCCGCTCGCGACCTCCACCAGCAGCGCCTCGCCCGGCTCGCCGACGAGACCGGCACCGTGACCAAGGTGGCGCCCCTGCGGGTCGCGCTCTGCTACCCCAGCCCGTACCACGTGGGGATGAGCTCGCTCGGCTTCCAGACGGTCTATCGCGAGGTTCACGCCCATCCCGGAGCCACCGCCGAGCGGGCCTTCCTTCCCGACGACGTGGAGGCCTTCCGGGCCAGCCGGACGCCGCTCTTCGCCCTCGAGTCCGGGACGCCGGTGGGGGAGTTCCCGGTGCTGGCCTTCTCCGTGGCCTACGAGCTGGAGCTGCCGGGACTCTTCACCATGCTCCAGCTGGCGGGCCTCCCCGTGCTGGCCGCGGAGCGGGGAGACCGCTGGCCCCTGGTCGTCGCCGGGGGACCCCTCACCTTCTCCAACCCCGAGCCGCTGGAGCCCTTCGTGGACGTCCTCGTCCAGGGCGAGGCGGACGACCTGATCCACCGCCTCCTGGACGCGGTGCAGGCGTTCCCCTCCCGGGAAGAGCTGCTCGACCAACTGGCGACGATCCCCGGCTTCCGTGTCCCGGGGCGCGGGGGACCCAGCCTCCACGTCGCCAGGGCGGCCGACGAGCGCCTTCCCGCGCGCTCGCAGATCCTCACCCCCCACACCGAGCTTTCCTCGATGTTCCTCATCGAGCCGGAGCGGGGGTGCAGCCGGGGCTGCCACTACTGCGTGATGCGGCGGACCACCAACGGAGGCATGCGGACCGTGCCTCCCGAGCGGGTGCTGGAGCTGGTTCCCCCGCATGCGCGCCGCGTCGGCCTGGTGGGCGCGGCGGTGACCGACCATCCGAGGATCGTCGAGCTGCTCCGGACGCTGGTCGACTCGGGGCGTGAGGTCGGAGTCTCCTCGCTCCGCGCGGACCGGCTCACCGCCGAGCTGGTGGACACGCTTCGCCGGGGCGGCGCCCGGGTCCTCACCGTGGCCTCGGACGGAGCGAGCCAGCGGATGCGGGACCTGGTCGACCGGAAGCACTCCGAGGAGCAGCTGCTTCGCGCCGCGCGATTCGCTGCGTCGGCGGGCATGGAGCGCCTGAAGGTCTACTCCATCGTCGGGCTTCCGCTGGAGATGGATGACGACATCGACGAGATGGTCCGCTTCACGCGCGAGCTGGCCGGGCACCTCCCGGTGGCCGTCGGCGTGGCTCCCTTCGTCGCCAAGCGGCACACCCCGCTGGACGGAGCACCCTTCGCCGGGATCCGGGAGGTCGACCACCGGCTCGACCGGCTCCGGCGCGGTCTGAAGGGTCGTGCCGAGGTCCGGCCCACCTCCGCCCGATGGGCCTGGGTGGAGTACATGCTGGCCCAGTGCGGCCCGGAGGCGGGCCTCGCCGCGATGGATGCCTGGACAGCCGGTGGAGCGTTCGTGGCCTGGAAGCGCGCCTTCGCCGCGCGGGGCTGCACCCCCTCGCTCCGGGCACGGGTTCCGGACGGCCGCCGGATCCCGACCGAGTGGCCGCGCGTGGACGGCCGGACGGCGCCACGGCCCGCAGCGTGAGCCCGTCGGTCAGGGCCCTGGGAAGAAGAATCCCCAGATCTCCTCGCCGGCCCAGGGCGGGGCCTCGTGCCCACCGACCCACTCGCACCCGGCGACCTTCCACGGAGCCGGGCAGTCGTAAAGGCCGCAGTTCGGCCCGTCGGGGACGGAGCTGGAGCCGCATCCGTCCCGCTGCAGGGTCCGGCTGCGCGCGTTGCGGCCCTCGATGATGTTGATGGAGTCGTCCTGGGTCCCGTGGATGAAGATGGCGGAGATGGACCCCGTGCAGCACCGGGTGTCGAACCGGGCGTCCGACCCCGCCACCACTGCCATGCCGGCGAGGGCGCTCGGGACGTTGCAGCCGAGATAGAGCGTGAAGACTGCCCCGGCGCTGTGCCCGGCGATGTAGATCCGCCCGGGATCGATGCAGTACGTGTCCGCCAGACGTTCCAGGAGGGATTCCACCCGGCGGCCGTCGGGGGAGTTGCGCCCCACCTCCCAGCTGCCGCGCATTGCGTTGGGGTAGAGGAAGACGGCCCCGCCGTCGGCCGGCCCCTCCAGCCCGAGAGCCTGACGGGTGCCCTCGCCGGAACCGCCGGCGCCGTGGAAGACGAGGAACACCGGCAAGGGCGTTCCGGAGGCCGCCGCGGGCGGCACGGTGAGGACACCCCCCGCGGAGGCCCATCCCAGCGCCTCGAGGTCCAGGACGCCGGTGGGCTGCCCGGAGGGGGCACAGCCCGGGACCGGCGCGGTCAGGCCGCCCTCGAACACACCCCCATCGCGCGGCTCGTAGCAGGCCAGAGGAAGCTCGAGCCCGGGAGGCTCCTCGGACGCGCACGCGACGAGCGCGAGCAGGGGGAAGACACAGAGACGCATCGGATGGACTCCGGGCCGGAGGCTCCCCTCGGGACGGTCTTACCACCGCCATCGCTCTCCCAGTGAGACGAACCGCTCAGCGACGGACGGCGGAGTCGCCCACGGACGGTGAGCCCAGCTCCACCCGGCGCGCCCCACCGACCTCCCGGAGGACGCGCGCGCTGGGTACGGCCGCGCCGACGGTCGTGTACCGCCCCGGACCGACCCGCGTCTGGGCCCGCCGGAGCGGAAATTCGGATGCACGGGCGACGAACCACTCTCTGACCGCGGGCAGAGGCAAGAGGTGCAGCTCGCGCCGGTCGAGGA
>JBKPMY010000012.1:0-7110 GCA_046732375.1 Myxococcota bacterium | reverse complement strand
GGTGGAGCCCGGCCGCATCCTCTACGAGATGGGCGGGATGAACGAGCAGCTGGCGCACGAGGCGCTGAAGCTCGCCCAGGCCAAGCTCCCGGTGCTCACCAGGATCGTCCACCGGGCGGATCTGTCCATTTAAGGAGCTCTCAGGAGCCGTCAGGGAACGCGTCATGGCCACCGCCAAGGAATTGCACGAGCTGACTCTCGAGGACCTGAACCGGCGCGCGGCCGAGCTGCGCGAGTCGCTGTTCAAGGACCGGCTGAAGCTACGGACCGGGGCGCTGGAGTCTCCGGCGAAGCGGACCGAGGCCCGCCGGGACCTGGCGCGGATCCTCACCGTCATCACCCAGAAGGAGAAGGCCGCCGCGGCGAAGGCCTGAGGCGAGGAACGAACATGGCCGAGACCACGGAACAGACCGGCGCTCCCGAGAGCGCGAGCCACCGCGGGCGTCCCAAGACCCGCACCGGCATCGTCACCAGCAACAAGATGCAGAAGACGGTGGTGGTGACCGTGCGGCGCCGCGCCGCTCACCGGAAGTACGGGAAGATCCTGACCCTCCGCGAGAAGTACAAGGCGCACGCCGAGGATCACGACTACCCGAAGAACCCGACCCTCCACGAGGGTGACCGGGTGCGCATCGCCGAGACCAAGCCCACCAGCAAGGACAAGCGCTGGCGGGTGGTCGAGGTGCTCGAGCGCGGGACGCGCGAGTAAGGAAGGAGGTCGACCATGATCCAGATGACGAGCGTGCTGGACGTCGCCGACAACTCCGGCGCCAAGAAGGTGTTCTGCATCAAGGTGCTGGGCGGCTCGAAGCGGAAGTACGCCAGCATCGGGGACATCATCGTGGTCTCGGTCCGCGAGGCCCTCCCCAACAGCAAGGTGAAGAAGGGCGACGTCGCGAAGGCGGTCATCGTCCGGACCAAGCGCGAGGTGGGGCGGCCGGACGGCAGCTTCATCAAGTTCGACGGGAACTCGGCGGTTCTGATCAACAAGGACCTGGAGCCCATCGGGACCCGCATCTTCGGCCCGGTGGCCCGCGAGCTCCGCGCCCGGAAGTTCATGAAGATCATCTCCCTCGCCCCGGAAGTGCTCTGAGGCCAGGGAAGGACGAGACGAGCGAGCCATGCAGAAGCTGAAGGTGGGCGACCTGGTGGAGGTGACGAGGGGCGCCGAGCGGTCCAACAAGGACAAGGCCACCAAGCGGGGGAAGATCCTCTCCATCGACCGCGACGCGCTCCGCGTCCGGGTCGAGGGCCTCCGCATCGTGAAGCGGCACATCCGGAAGGGCCGCGACCGGGCGAACCCCGAGGGAGGCATCCTCGAGCGGCCGGGAAGCATCGCCCTGGCCGACGTGCGGGTGGTCTGCAAGAAGTGCGACCAGCCGACCCGGGTGGGCGTGCGGGTCAACGGGGACAAGAAGGTCCGCTTCTGCAAGAAGTGCGACGCGAACATCGACTGAGTACATCAGCGACCACGATCGACGGAGGAGGGGTCCTGACACCCGGTCGAAGCGAGGCGAGGAAGAACGATGGCTGACGAGAAGGCAGACAAGCCGAAGACCGAGAAGAAGGCGAAGCGGAAGGGCAAGGACGAGGTCAAGAAGGCCGGCTTCTCCGCCAACATCGAGGAGGGCCTCGAGGCGAAGCCCGCCCGCCTGAAGATCCGCTACCGCAAGGAGGGGGTCCCGGCGCTAATGAAGGAGTTCGGGTTCAAGAACCCCAACCAGGTTCCTCGCCTGGACAAGATCGTCATCAACATGGGCCTCGGCGAGGCCCTGGCGAACAACAAGATCCTCGAGTCGGCGGTGGACCAGCTGGGGGCCATCACCGGGCAGAAGCCGGTGGTCACCCGGGCGCGCAAGAGCATCGCCAACTTCAAGCTCCGCCAGGGGCAGGCGATCGGCGCGGCGGTCACCCTGCGCAACGACCGGATGTACGAGTTCATGGACCGCCTGATCAACGTCGCGCTCCCCCGGGTCCGCGACTTCAAGGGCGTGTCCAGCAAGGCGTTCGACGGGAAGGGGAACTACACGCTCGGCGTTCGCGAGCAGATCATCTTCCCGGAGATCAACTACGACCAGATCGAGAAGGTGAAGGGGCTGAACATCAGCTTCGTCACCACCGCCAGGAACGACGAGCAGGGGCTGGCGCTGCTGCGCCACTTCGGCCTGCCGTTCCGCCAGTAGAGAGAAAGAGAATGGCCAAGCTTTCCAAGATCGCCCAGGCGAAGCGCAAGCCGAAGTTCGCGGTGCGCAAGTACAACCGGTGCCCGCTGTGCGGGCGTCCGCGCGCGTTCCTGCGCAAGTTCCAGATGTGCCGGATCTGCCTGCGGAAGCGGGCGCTGGCCGGTGAGGTGACGGGGCTGATCAAGAGCTCCTGGTAGAGGGTAGGACGAGCACGTCCGCGGCACGGACCCCCGTGACGGCACGGCCAGGCGGCCGCGGGCGACAACGACGAGCCCGGCAGGGGCCCTTCAGGGAAAGGGCAGCCGGACGAAGGACGAGCGAGAGGAAGTCAGGACATGCCAGTGAACGATCCGGTCGGCGACATGCTGACCCGCATCCGCAACGCCTCTCGGGCGCGCCACGACAAGGTCGTGATCCCGACGAGCAAGATGAAGATCCAGATCGCCCGGGTGCTCAAGGAGCAGGGCTACATCGCGGACTACACCGAGCACGACACCCAGCCGCAGGGGGAGATCACCCTGCAGCTCAAGTACGGCCCGGACAAGAGCCCGGTCATCACCGGCATCCGCAGGATCAGCAAGCCGGGGTTGCGCCGCTACGTCCCGGTGCGCGACATCCGCCCGGTCCTGGGCGGACTGGGCATCAGCATCCTCTCCACCAGCCAGGGCATCCTCAGCGATGTCGAGGCCCGCAAGCAGAACATCGGCGGCGAGCTGATCTGCACGGTGTACTGACATGAGCCGAATCGGAAAGCTGGCGATCAAGCTCGACCCCAAGGTGAAGGCCTCGGTGGCGAGCGGCGCGGTGGCGCTCGAGGGCCCCAAGGGCAAGATGAAGGTCTCCCTTCCCGAGCGGATCACCGCCGACGTGAAGGACGGACAGATCCACGTCAATCGGCCGGACGACACCCGCGAGGCCCGCGCGCTGCACGGGCTGGCCCGGAGCCTCCTGGCCAACGCGGCCAAGGGCGTGGCGAGCGGCTGGGAGCGCAAGCTCGACATCCGCGGCGTGGGTTTCCGCGCCGAGGTGAAGGGCAAGCAGATCCACTTCGCGCTCGGCTTCAGTCATCCCATCGTGTTCAGCCTGCCGGAGGGCGTGACCGCCGAGGTCGACAAGGTGGCCCGCACCGAGGACAGCCTGCCCACCATCGGGCTCACGCTGCGTAGCGTGGACCGGGAGGCGCTGGGGGAGACCGCGGTGAAGATTCGCGCGCTCCGTCCGCCCGAGCCTTACAAGGGCAAGGGCATCAAGTACGCCGACGAGCGCGTCCGGCGGAAGGAAGGGAAGACCGGCACCGCGTAGCGGTTGCCCTGAACGACCCCATCATCCGGCGGGGGACGTCCCCATCCCTGCCGGACGGATCGAGGAAACCATGTCCAGCATCGACCCACGACTGAAGAGGAAGGCCCGAATCCGGCGGAAGCTCTCCGGCACCGCCGACCGGCCCCGGCTCACCGTCTACAAGAGCCTGAAGCACATCTACGCCCAGGTGGTGGACGACACGACCGGGCGCACCCTGGCGTTCGCCTCGAGCCTGTCCAAGGAGCTCAAGGGCAAGGACGAGGGCGACAAGAGGGAGGACGCCAAGCGGGTCGGGCGGCTGCTGGCCGAGAAGGCCAAGGCCGCCAAGGTGACCCGGGTGGTGTTCGATCGAAACGGATTCCCGTACCAGGGCCGCGTCGCGGCCGTGGCGGAGGCGGCCCGCGAGGCCGGCCTCGAGTTCTAGGAAAGGCCAGGCAACGGTGGCGACTCCGATCAATCCCAACGACCTCGATCTCAGCGATCGCGTGGTCAACATCAACCGCGTGGCCAAGGTGGTGAAGGGCGGCCGACGGTTCAGCTTCTCGGCGCTGGTGGTCGTCGGCGATGGCAACGGCCACGTCGGCGTGGGCCTGGGCAAGGCCAACGAGGTGCCCGAGGCCATCCGGAAGGGCGGCGAGAACGCGAAGAAAAACCTCTTCCGCGTCCCGCTGCAGGGCCACACCATCCCTCACGAGGTCCTCGGTCACTTCGGCGCGGGCTGGGTGCTCCTCAAGCCCGCAGCGGAAGGAACCGGGGTCATCGCCGGCGGCTCGGTGCGCGCGGTGCTCGAGGCGGCCGGCATCCGGAACATCCTCACCAAGAGCCAGGGCAGCCGGAACCCGCACAACGTGCTCAAGGCGACCGTGGCGGGCCTGAAGTCGCTCCGCTCGCCGGACCAGGTCAGCCGGCTGCGCGGCCGGGACATCGAGCTGGCCAAGCACGCCTAGGACGAGACGACCATGGGACTGCGCATCAAGCTGACCAAGAGCTTCGCCGGGGCCAGCGACACCCAGCTCCGGACCATCGCCGGCCTGGGCCTGAAGAAGTTCGGCCAGGAGCGGCTCCTCCAGGACACCCCGGCCATCCGGGGAATGATCTCCAAGGTTCGCCATCTCGTGAGCCACGAGGTGGTGAAGGACACCCCGGCCAAGGCACCGCGGCGCAAGCCGCGGTTCGTGAAGGCCCGCGAGGCGGCCCGGGAGCGGCGCGCCTCCAAGGAGCAGTGACATGGATTCCCTCTCCAACCTCAAGAGGCCGAAGGCCAGCTGGCACCGGAAGAAGCGCGTGGGCCGGGGGCAGGGCTCCGGGCTCGGCAAGACTGCCGGCCGCGGTGGCAAGGGCCAGAAGGCCCGCACCGGCAACATGCGCTTCGAGGGCTTCGAGGGTGGCCAGAGCCCGCTGCAGCGGCGCCTCCCCAAGTTCGGCTTCACCTCGCCGAACCGGAAGGAGTTCGCGGTGGTGAACGTGGGGCAGCTCGAGGCGTTCGACGCCGGCGCCACCGTGGACGAGTCCGCGCTCCGCAAGGCGGGCCTGGTGAAGGGCCGCTGGACCGGCGTGAAGCTGCTCGGCGAGGGCAAGCTCAGCCGCAAGGTCGCCATCCACGTGCATCGCGCGAGCGAGAAGGCGAAGGCGGCGGTCGAGGCGGCCGGTGGTTCGGTCACCCTCGTTCCGCTGATGGCCCACAAGCCCGAGGCTGCGGCGAAGGCGCACGCCGGCAAGGGCGCGAAGGCCTGAAAACTTTGGTGTAGTCTCGACGGCCCCTCATCCATGTTCCGAGCCATCGCCAACGTCTTCCGCGTCGCCGAGCTGCGAGCGCGTCTCGCCTACACCCTGGCCCTCCTCGCCGTGTACCGGCTGGGCGTGTTCATCAACACCCCGGGCGTCGACCGGGTGGCGATGAACCAGTTCATGCAGGAGCAGAAGGCGCGCGGCGGCCTGGTGAACCTGTTCAACCTGTTCTCCGGCGGCGCGCTGGACCAGATGTCCATCTTCGGGCTGGGGATCATGCCGTACGTCTCGGCATCGATCATCATGCAGCTCCTGACGGTGGTGGTCCCGACGCTGGAGCGGCTGCAGAAGGAAGGCGCCGCGGGCCGGCAGAAGCTGAACCAGTACACCCGCTACGGGAGCATCGTCCTCTCCGTCGTCCAGGGCATCGGGATCGCCCGGTGGCTCGCCTCGCTCGGGCGCCACACCGGCCCCGACCGCTCCGGAATCGACATCGAGCACGTGGTCGTTCCCAACGACACGGTGTGGTTCACCTTCATGACGGTGATCACCCTCACCGCGGGCACCGCGTTCATCATGTGGCTCGGCGAGCGCATCACCGAGCGCGGCATCGGAAACGGAATCTCCCTCATCATCTTCGCCGGCATCGTGGCCCGGCTGCCGAGCGCGACCACCCGGCTCATCGAGCTGTCCAAGGACAAGGCCTGGCTGATCCCCGTCCTGGCGGTGTTCATGCTGGTCGTGGTGGGGGTGGTCGTCTACATCGAGCGCGGGATGCGGCGGATCCCCGTGCAGTACGCCAAGCGCATGGCCGGGCGGACCATGTTCGCCGGGCAGGCCACCTACTTCCCGATGAAGGTGAACACCTCGGGAGTGATTCCCCCCATCTTCGCCGGAGCGATCCTCAGCTTCCCGGCCACGCTGGGGAACTGGCTCCCCGGGCTCGCGACGGTCCAGCGGGCCCTGGAGGGCAACGCCTGGCTCTATGACGGCGTGTTCGTCCTTCTGATCATCTTCTTCACCTACTTCTACACGACGCTGACCTTCCGGGCGGACGACGTCGCGGACAACATCAAGAAGCAGGGCGGCTACATCCCGGGCATCCGGCCGGGCCGGCAGACGGCGGACTACATCCGCAGCGTCCTGAACAAGATCACCTTCGGCGGCGCCATCTACCTCGCGCTCATCTGCGTCATTCCCTCCATCCTCTCCAATCCAGCCTTCGGAGGGCTGCCGTTCCAGTTCGGCGGAACTGCGCTGCTCATCGTGGTGGGCGTCGCGCTGGACACGGTCCAGCAGATCGAGGGACACCTCATCAGCCGCAACTACGAGGGCTTCGCCGGGGCGCGCGGCCCGCGCATCCGCGGGAGACTGCGCCCAGCCGCATAAGCGAGGGGACGGGCCGTCCCCGGAGGGGAGTCCATGAACCTGGTCCTGATGGGACCACCAGGCGCGGGGAAGGGGACGCAGGCCAAGCGGCTCGCAGCCCGCTTCGGGATCCCCCAGGTCTCGACCGGCGACATCCTCCGGCAGGCGGTCAAGGACGGGACCGAGCTCGGCAAGCAGGCCGGGCCGATCATGACCGCCGGCAAGCTGGTCCCCGACGACCTGGTGGTGAGCATCGTCAAGGACCGGCTGCTCCAGCCGGACGCGGCGAAGGGGTTCATCCTCGACGGTTTCCCCCGCACCATCCCCCAGGCGGAGAAGCTGGAGCAGGCGCTGGCCGCCCACAAGAAGAAGCTGGACGCGGTCATCTCCCTCGAGGTGCCGATCGAGACGCTGGTGGAGCGCATCTCGGGCCGGCGGAGCTGCCCGCGGGACGGCAGCGTGTACCACATCGTTCAGAACCCCCCACGCCGCGAGGGCTTCTGCGACCTCTGCGGGGCCTCGCTGGTGC
>JBKPMY010000011.1:0-6261 GCA_046732375.1 Myxococcota bacterium | reverse complement strand
GCCAGACCCACTGCCCCACGTACATCACTGGCAAGCCCCTGACCCACAAGGGCGTCAACCAGGACCTGAAGCACTGGATCTGGGCGCACCAGGCGCAGGTGGCGCATCCACACCGGACACCGGGAACGGACACCGAGCTCCCTCCGATCATCGGGAGTGCGCTCAAGGCGGAGACGGTCTGGGCCTGCACCACTTGTGGCTGGTGCGAGCGCGCCTGCCCGGTGTTCATCGAGAACGTGCCCCGGCTGGTCGACATGCGCCGCTACCAGGTGCAGGTGGAGGCGGACTTCCCCCAGGAGATCCAGCGGGTCTTCGAGGGCATGGAGCGGCAGGGGAATCCCTGGGGCGTGGGACAGGACCGCCGGGACGAGTGGGCGGCGGACCTCTCGCTGCCGATCTGGGACGGGCCGGGCAAGTACGAGTACCTGTTCTTCGTGGGGTGCGCCGGCAGCTACGATGACCGGCAGAAGAAGGTCAGCCGGGCCCTGGTGCGCATCCTCAAGGAGGCCAACGTCTCCTTCGCCATCCTCGGCAAGCAGGAGATGTGCAACGGCGACTCGGCCCGGCGGCTGGGCAACGAGTACCTCTACCAGACGCTGGCCAAGACGAACGTCGAGGCCTTCAACGGGCTGGGAGTGAAGGCGGTCATCACCCAGTGCCCGCACTGCTTCAACACCATCAAGAACGAGTACCCTGCGTTCGGCGGAAATTACCGGGTCATCAATCACACCCAGCTGATCAGCGAGCTCATCCGTGACAAGCGGATCAAGCTGTCACGGGTGAAGGACGCCACGCTGACCTACCACGACCCCTGTTACCTCGGCCGGCACAACGGCGTGTACGACGCTCCCCGGCAGGCTCTGGCGGCCATCCCCGGGCTCCAGGTGGTGGAGATGCAGCGCAGCCGTCACGAGTCCTTCTGCTGCGGCGCGGGCGGCGGGCGGATGTGGATGGAGGAGCACATCGGCACGCGCATCAACCAGAACCGGATGAACGAGGTGGCGCTCACCCTCGCCCACGCGAAGGACCCGGCGATCCCCTTCCCCTCGGCCACCGACAAGGACCGCCCGGGCAAGGTGGGCGACTACAAGGGCCCCGGCGAGGGCACCGTCGCCGTCGCCTGCCCGTTCTGCAGCACCATGCTCCGCGACGCGGCGAACGAGACCGGCCGGGAGAGCATCGTGGTGAAAGACGTGGCGGAGCTGGTCGCCGAGTCGATGGGAGCCGCACCGGCGAGCTGAAACTCTGACCGCATGCGGCTTCACTTCGCCGCCGGACCGACCGTCGAGGCGCACCTCTTGAGCAGCACCCCCTCCAGGGGGAAGCGTTTCTTCAGCGCGGCATCGTTGAAGTAGATCTCGGCCTGACCCTTCTTCTCCTTCGCGTTGAGGATCACCACGTACGGCTGCGTCTTGTCCCAGTCGGGCATCGCGGCGAACTTGTTCCCCTGGTACGAGTTGCCGAAGTAGCTGAAGCTGAGTCCCACGTTGCCGTGGCTGACCCGGTCCTTTCCGTTGGTGAGGTTCATCGTCTTCGGGGCGAGCTCCAGCTTGAGCGACGACGACTTGCAGTCCGACTTCACCGGAACCCAGACGCCCAGCTGATCCGGAGGAATGGCGTCGGTCTGGGCCAGCACCAGCGGTGGAGCGAGGACGGCGGCGAGCAAGGCCAGCCTCGTCGAGACGGGTCGTCGAGACCTGCGCATGAGGAACTCCTTCGTCGGGGACCTTCCCCGACCCATGCGCAAGGCGGTGGCAGGAACCGTCAGCCGGGGAGGCCGAGCTGTCGCCAGCGCACCATGCCGCCGGCGAGATTGGCCACCCGGGGAAGACCGGCCTTGCGAAGGATGGTCGCCGCCATCGCCGAGCGCTTTCCCGTCTGACAGACGAGGACGACGGGCCGCCCGGACGAGATCTCGTCCATCCGTGAGCGCAGCTCGTCGAGCGGGACGAGCTTCGACCCCTTGACGTGCCCCAGCTCTCCGTCGAACTCGGCCCGCGAGCGGACGTCCACCACGTCCACCTCGTCCAGGTGGGCTGCCAGCCACTCGGGGGCGATCTCCGGAACGCCGGCATAGGTCTGGACGACAGGCCCCCATCCTGGTGGGGCCGGCTCGGCGCCCGGCGCATCTCGACCACTGCTCATGTTGGCCGGCACCGCCACCGCGAGCAGCTTCGGGTGGGGCAGCCCGAGGTTGTCCATGTAGCCGACGAAGTCCTCCAGCTTCGCTACACCCCCAAGCCGGGGATTGTGGCGGCGCTCCTCGCCGATGGTGCTCGAGGTCCGGCCCTCGTAGTCGTGGGCGGGATACACCACGCAGTCGTCGGGCAGGCTGAAGAGCTGGGTATGGACGGACTCGAAGAGCCGGGCCGCGCTCCCCTGCTGGAAATCGGTCCGGCCCGCTGCACGGACCAGCAGCGCGTCGCCGGTGAATACGAAACGATGGTCCGCGCTCACGAAGGAGAGGCATCCCGCCGTGTGCCCGGGTGTCGCCCGGACCTCCAGCGCCTCGCCGCCGAAGCGCACCACCATCCCGGGCTTCAGCGGCAGATCGACGTTGCTGGCCCCGTACACCTCCGCGAGGCCGATGCGGCATCCGAAGGCCTGCTTCATCGCCCAGGCGCCCGTCACGTGGTCGGCGTGGCAGTGGGTATCGAGGCTGTAGAGGAGCCGTACCCCCAGCTCACGGATCAGCGCCGCATCGCGTGCGTGCTGGTCGAGGACGGGATCGATCAGCACCGCGTCGCCCGACGGGGAATCGATCAGCAGATAGCTGTAGGTGCTCGAAACGGGGTCGAAGTGCTGGCGAATGACCACGGCCGCCACCTCGCTTGCGTGCGAAGCACCCTACCCTCTTCCGCAGCACGCGTCCTAGACGCACTGCGCTCGGAACCATCGCGACCGGGCGAGCGCGCGGCGCCAGGTCACCAGGGTCAGTCCTCGGGCCCCTCCGCGCAGTCGACGAAGACCAGCTGGAGAAGAGGAAGCGGGCTTCCCGCCGCCTGGACGAGGAGATGGGCATGGCACCGTTCGGCGCTGGAGCTGCGTGTCGATCGTTCGCCACGCATCCGGACGCCGCTCAGGAAGGCGATACCGGCTCCTCCGTGAGCTCCTGCATCGTACGCCAGAACGCGACCCAGCCCTCGGCCCGCCGCTCCAGCGCCCACAGCTCGATGCCGTGCGCGCGCCACTCTCTTCCTCCGCGCGCGTAGGTCATGTCGAAGGCGATCTCCACGAGGGCAGCGGCGATCCCACCTTCGATGGTCCGGCGATCCTCGCGGTAGGAGCCGAGCCGGGTCCCGGCGAGGAAATCCCGGTAGCTGTCGATCAGCTGGTCCCGCCCGCTGAGCCGCATGCTGAAACCCGGGAAGACGAAGGTGATGTCCGGCGCGAGCACGGCGGACATCTCCTCGGGACGCCCTTCGCGCCAGGCACGCTGGATGCGATCGAGCACACGCTGCACGGCAGTCTCGGTGTCCGGTGGAGCGGACATGACGTACCCCCGACCAAGGGCGCGCACCGTAGCAGCCGGCCCACGTGCGGTTCCAGCGGGTCACCCGGGCGCGGCGGCGATCCCACACCGCCGGAGAACCCCGGGAAGGTGCTCCTCAGGCGTGGGGACGCCGCTCCAGGGCTGCAAGACGGGCCATCGTCTCGGCGTAGAGGGTATCCAGCTTGGTGTGGAGCTCTGTCACTTCGAGCCCGGCCTTGATGTTGGCCGCGTACTCCACGTCGCTGCGAATCCTGTCGCTCGCTGCCTGACGGTTCTGGGCGATGAGCACGAAGCAGGCGAGGAAGATGCTCTCCAGCGAGGTGGCCATGGTCAGGAACCCGAAGGGGAACGGGTCGAACGGCCGGACCCAATGGAAGAGCCCGACGTTGAGCACCACCCAGCAGAGGAAGACGAGGAAGTGGAGCGCGAGGAACCGCAGGCTTCCGCTGAACGCGGCAAGCCGCTCCGCGAGCCGCTCCAAGGCGGTGGTCTGCTGAGCCACCTCCTGGTTGGGGGAGACGCTCGAGGCCGTCCGCAGCAGCCGATCCGCTTCCCGGAGCCGCTTGCCGATGACGGTGAGCACGTCGAGCGCGGCGCCAGGGTGCTTCTGAAAGAGCCCCTCCAGCGCTTGCCGGTCGATCTCCATCGCGCGGGTGGGCTTCACCGCCACAGCATCGGCGGTGCGTTCTCGTCCATCGAGCAGCGAGAGCTCGCCGAAGAAGTCTCCCGGACCGAGCTGGCCCAGGAGCACCCGCTTCCCCGTGGTGGTGTCCACGGAGATCTCCACCTCTCCACTCGCGATGACGTAGAGGGCCGAACCCGGATCACCGCGGCGGAAGATCCTGCCCGCCACCGGGAAGTCCCGGAGATGCATGCCGGCGGCGAGCGCGGATCGCTCCGCCGGGTCCAGGGCCTGAAACAGTGGCACTTCGGCCAGCAGCGATTCCTCGGCGGGCATGGGGCGCGTCCTCCGCACCCCGTTCTGCCACGGCTCGACTCCCCGCTACGGGGGATCCAGCGGCTCGAGACCCGGCGGGGGCCGTGACCGGCGGGGCGCGCCCGAGAGCCGCCTCCCCCGGGCATAGACGAAGGAGGCCGAGATCGCGGTGAGCATCCCCAGAAAGCCAGCGAGCTCGATTCCTCCGGCGTCCGCTGCAGCCGCGACGATCGGCGCTGATTCGGCGGGTTGCACCTCTGCGGGCTCGGGCTCGGCCGCGGGCCCGGGGCGCGCCGTGCGGATCCGCGCCGCCCGGCGGTCCTCGCGAGGAGGAGGGCCGGCCAGCGCCGGGAGAGACAGAAGAACGAAGACGAGAGCGAGCTCGCAGCGACGGAGACGAGGAGACATCGACGAAGCTCGATTGTCGCCGACGCACGGCGGGGCCGTCACCCGTCCGGCGGGCGCATTGGGTGTGGGGCCGTCGGCGCCGATGAGCGGCCGGGTCGGATGATCAGGCCGCGAGCACGGGGCGACCGCCGGCCCGCGGCGCTCGGCGCCTCAGCGGGCGAGCTTCGCCAGCTCGTTCCGGCAGATGTGACAGAGCGACGGTTGCTGCCTGTCCACGTCGGCCAGCGAGGTGGCGGCGAACATCGCGCAGCGCGCGTCCTCGCAGTAGCTCAGCCCCACCAGGTGCCCGGCCTGGTGCAGACCCTGGATCTGTACCCGCCGGCGAAAGGTCGCATCGTCGGCTCCCTGCCTCAGCCGTGACACGGAGAGGATGGCCACGCGGGATTCCCGGTCGGCCTCTCCGAAGACGAAGGGGCTATCGGGGACGAAGAGGTCCACGTCGGTCACGCCCAGGACAGTGCTGTCCCGATCCACGAGGGGAGCCAGCCTCCGCATGATCGCGTTGGAGTGGTACTGATTGCGGTCCTTGTTGAAGGCGTAGGCAGGCGAGGTCAACGCCGGCTTCCCGTAGCCGACCGTGAGGCCGAGCTGGGTGGTCAGGGGCGGCTCGAGCTCCCGCAGCAGGCTCAGCGGGGCGTTGCCGATGGAGACCAGCTGCAGCACTCGGGGACCCACGGACAGATCCTCCTACGGACGGCGGCGAGGCTGGGGCGCAAGGATTCGAACCTTGATAGTCAGATCCAAAGTCTGACGTCCTGCCGTTAGACGACGCCCCAGTACGGTCGAACACCCCGTGACACGAGCATAAGGTGTTCCCCTGCCCGTCCCAACGAAAGCGAACAGTGTCCGTCCGTTACCGTCGTAGCAGTACGTAGACGGCGCCCGCCCCACCGTCGTGGGGGCGCGCGGTGCTGAAGGCCAGCACCCAGCGGGCGATCCGTCCCCGGGTCAGCCACAGCTGAACGCTGGCCTTCAGGACCGGGATCTGATCCTTGCTGTGCAGTCCGCGTCCGTGCACCACGAGGACACAGCGCTTCCCGGCCTGCCTCGAGGCGAGCAGGAATCGGTCGAGGGCGCCCTTCGCCTCCTCGCGCGTCAGCCCGTGGAGGTCCACGTGGCCCTGCACGGCGATCTCGCCCCCGTGGAGCTTCCGGAGGAGACGGGGGTCGAGCGAGGAAAGGTGCCCCTCGACGAATTCGTCCGAGTCGGAGAGATCGAAGGGAGCGTCCCCCGCGACCAGCTCCGAGAGCTGCGCCAGCACTTCCGCATCCTCGTCCGCCGGGGGCGGAAGCGTGTCCTTCTTCGCGGGCTCGACGCGGCCGGCTCCCTGCTTGACCGGCTGCACCGTACCCACCGCGGCGAGGAACTGGGCAGCCTCGTCGTCGTCGCGAGGGGAAGGCCGAGCCGCCGGCGGGGGCGGCAC
>JBKPMY010000010.1:0-17500 GCA_046732375.1 Myxococcota bacterium | reverse complement strand
TGCTCGACGGCCCCACGCACCTCGCCCACCGAGGCCTATCTCGCCGCGCTGGAGCGCAATGACCTCGACACCGCCTGGTCGCTGACCTCCACCCGCTTCCGGCAGGGGACGGACCGCGCAGCCTTCGAGTCGCGGCTGTCCGATCCCGCAGCCCGCGCCGCCCACGTCGCCCGGGTGCGCGCCGCCCTGGCCGAGGCCGCCCCCGAGCTACTGGACGTGCCCCCTCCCACCGGCCAGCCGGCCGGAGCGGTCCAGGCGCTGGTCCGCGCGGCAAGGGCGGGCGACTTCCCCGCGGCCTGGCGCTGGCTCGCCGCCCCGGAGCGGGCCCGCTACAGCCCCGAGCGGCTGGCCCGCGACTTCGAGTCCGCCCCGGGCGCCGCCGAGCGCCTCTCGCGGGCGCTGGCGGCCGTGGAGCACCCCGGCGAGACGACGGGCACCGAGACCCGCTGGCCGTTACCGACCGGTGGTGCGGTCCGGGGGGTGCTGGAGGACGGACAGCCCCGGGTGGCCGCGCTGGAATGACCGGGGTTTGACAGCTCGCGCTTGCCCGCGCGAGGGTGCCCGACCCGGTCGAGGGACCGTGGAGTCATGGGAGCGAAGATGCCCACCGAGAAGGACGTGCTCGCGGCGCTGAGCACGGTGATGGACCCCGAGCTGAACGTGAGCCTGGTGCAGGCCGGCATGGTCAAGTCGGTCCGTATCGACGGCGGCCGGGTCTCGGCCACCATCGAGCTCACCACGCCAGCCTGTCCCCTGAAGGGGAAGATCCAGGCCGACGCCGAGGCGGCGCTGAAGGCCGTTCCGGGCGTCACCGGCCTCGACGTCACCTGGGGCGCCCAGGTGCGCGGCCAACCGCAGGGAACCGGGATGCTCCCCGCGGTGAAGAACATCATCCTGGTCGGCGCCGGGAAGGGCGGGGTGGGGAAGAGCACGGTGGCGGTGAACCTCGCCGTCGCCCTGGCCAAGCATGGGGCGAAGGTGGGCCTGCTGGACGCCGACTTCTACGGCCCGTCGATCCCGATGATGACCGGGCTGTCGGACCAGCGCCCGGTGAGCCCCGACGGGACACGCCTCGAGCCGCTCGAGACCCTGGGGATGAAGGTCATGTCCCTCGGGTTCCTGGTGGAGCCCGACCAGGCGCTCATCTGGCGCGGTCCGATGCTCCACGGGGCACTCCAGCAGATGATGCGCGACGTGAACTGGGGTGCGCTGGACTACCTGGTCCTGGACCTGCCTCCGGGCACCGGCGACGTGGTGCTCACCGTGTCGCAGAGCATCCGTGCCGCCGGCGCGGTGCTCGTCACCACGCCCCAGGATGTCGCGCTGGCCGACGTGGTGCGGGCCAAGCAGATGTTCGACAAGGTGAACATCCCGGTGCTCGGCATCGTGGAGAACATGAGCCAGTTCGTCTGCCCGCACTGCCATGCCGCGACGCCCATCTTCCACCACGGTGGTGGGCGCCGGGCCGCCGAGCTGTTCAAGATTCCCTTCCTCGGGGAGATTCCCCTCGAGCTGCGAGTGCGCGTGGGCGGCGACCAGGGCCGACCGGTGGTGGCCGCGTACCCCGACTCCCCCGAGGCCGAGGCCTTCATGTCGGTCGCCCGGGCGGTGGCCGGACGCGTGTCGGTGGCCAACGGGCCTCGCGCTCCGGCGGCGCCCATCCCCGCGGCGAGCTAGTCTCCCCGACGTGGTGGACGCTCCCCGGCACGACGACCCTCTCCAGGACATGGACGCACCAGACGCGCCCGGCGACGCCAGCCGTGGCCCCATCGTCGAGCTGATGCGCAAGGTGGCCTTCGCCGGCCTCGGCGCCCTCTTCATGACCGAGGAGGGGATCCGCTCCCTGGCCGGGCAGCTGAAGCTCCCCAAGGAGGCGCTGGGATTCGTCCTCTCCCAGGCCGAGCGGACCAAGGACGAGGTGGGGCGGGTGCTCTCCGAGGAGGTCCGCCGCTTCCTCCGTTCGGACAAGCTCCGGGAGGAGTTCCTGCAGCTGCTCTCCGGGATGCGGGTGGAGGTCACCGCGCACGTGCGACTCGTTCCGGACCCCGAGCGCAAGCCCGGCGAGACCGCGCGCCCGCGGGTCGACGTCACCAGCGTCAGGACGAAGGGACCGAGGAAGAAGTCGGAGTGATGGCCGGCAGCACCGAGGACCAGGCCGGCCGGCGGGAACCGTCGCCGCTCGGGCGCCGGCTCGTTCCCCTGGCCATCATCGCCCTGGGCTTGCTGCTCTGGAGGAGCCCGCTGCTGCCGCAGCCGCGAACCTTCGTCTGGGACCGACCGTTCGGTCCGTCGGTGGCCTCGGCCGAGGTGCAGCTCTGGCGCGAGGACACGCTCCTCGCCCGCGCCGAGTGGCCGGATGCCACCCAGGGCACGCTGACCCAGGAGCTGTCGCTCAAGGGGGGGCGCCTCCGGGTGCTCAGCTTCGTCCGTCTCCGCGACGGCACGGAGCGCCGAGGCATCCAGGAGCTGGAGCTGGGCTCGGAGCGGGTGGTGCACGCGCCACTCCTCCCGGCGGCCGTTGACCCCCCGGCAGGCCGACAGTAGACAGCCGGGCCGAGGCAAACATGGCCAACGAGCACGTGCTGGTCGTCGGTGCCGGGCAGATGGGAGCGGGGATCGCGCAGGTCGCGCTGACCGCCGGGCTCCGCGTCACCCTGGTCGACGTGGCGAAGGACGCGGTGGACAAGGGCGCCGGGCGCATCCGCTCGGGCCTGGGCAAGCTCCGGGACAAGGGGAAGCTGGACGAGGGCGCCGAGCGCGCCGCGCTGGGCCGGCTCAGCACCTCGACCGCTGCCCGCGAGGCGAAGGACGTCGACGTCGCCATCGAGGCCGCGACCGAGAACGAGGAGCTGAAGAAGCGCATCTTCCAGGACCTCGACGCCGTCGTCCGTCCGGGTGGAGTGCTGGCCACCAACACCTCCTCGATCCCCATCACCCGCATCGCCGCCTCGACCCGCCGCCCCGAGGCCGTCATCGGGATGCACTTCATGAACCCGGTGCCGGTGATGCAGCTGGTCGAGCTCATCCGCGGCGCGGCCACCTCCGACGCCACCTTCCAGCGGACGAAGGGTCTCGCCGAGGCCATGGGCAAGACCGTGGTGACCTCACGCGACTACCCGGGCTTCATCGTCAACCGGATCCTCATCCCCATGCTGAACGAGGCGGCCTACGCGCTGATGGAGGGGCTGGGCACCGCCGAGGACATCGACACCGCGATGAAGCTGGGAACCAACCAGCCCATGGGCCCGCTGCAGCTGGCGGACTTCATCGGCCTGGACACGGTGCTCTTCATCGCCGAGGTCATGCACCGCGGTCTGGGCGACCCGAAGTACCGGCCCTGCCCGCTGCTGCGCCAGTACGTCGACGCCGGCTGGCTGGGGAAGAAGACCGGCCGCGGCTTCCACGTGTACGAGAAGTGAGGAGGGGAGCATGGCCGAGGTGAACGTCCGCGTGGAGGTGGACGGCCCGTTCGCGACGGTGACCGTGGACCGCCCGAAGTCCCTGAACGCGCTCGACTCCAGGACGCTTCAAGAGCTGGAGAGGGCCGCGGCGGACCTCGCCGGGCGAGACGAGCTCCGGGGGGTCATCGTCACCGGCACCGGCGAGAAGGCGTTCGTCGCCGGGGCAGACATCGCGGAGATGAACGGGATGGACTCCGACCGCGCCCGGCACTTCGGGGCGCTCGGCCAGCGAGTCATGGATGCCATCGCCGCGCTCCAGGTTCCGGTGGTGGCCGCGGTGAACGGCTTCGCTCTGGGCGGCGGCTGCGAGCTCGCCCTGGCCTGCGACTTCATCTACGCCAGCGAGAACGCCAGGTTCGGCCTCCCCGAGGTGAGCCTGGGCGTCCTCCCCGGCTTCGGCGGGACCCAGCGGCTGACCCGGTTGGTGGGCCGGGCGCGGGCCAAGGAGCTCATCTTCACCGGGGACATCATCGACGCGGCGAAGGCCGAGGAGATCGGCCTGGTGCTCGAGGTGGTCCCGCTCTCGCAGCTGCTGGGGCATGCCCGGGCCGCACTGGAGCGGATCGGCAAGAAGGGACCGCTCGCCGTCCGCCGGGCCAAGGAGGCCATCGACCACGGGGCGGACCTCGAGCTCGCCGACGGCCTCGTCATCGAGGGCAAGATGTTCGCCGACCTCTTCGACTCCACCGACCGGCGCGAGGGGATGAAGGCCTTTCTCGAGAAGCGGCCTCCGGTCTTCACCGGCCGCTAGGACCCCGATGGACTTCGAACTGACCGATCTGCAGCGAGAGACGCAGCGCCTGACGCGCGAGTTCGCCGCCCGGGAGCTCATCCCCCACGCCAGGAAGCTGGACGAGGAGCACCGCTTCCCCCACGAGGTGGTGAAGAAGCTCGCCGAGCTCTCCCTTCTCGGGGTGGCGGTGCCCGAGGAGTGGGGTGGGGCAGGGCTGGACAACGTGGCCTACGCCCTGGCCATCGAGGAGCTGAGCCGTGGCGACGGCTCGGTGGGGGTCATCGCCTCGGTCAACAACTCCCTGTACTGCGACCCTGTGCTGAAGTTCGGGACCGAGGCCCAGAAGCGCGAGTGGCTGGTACCGTTCGCCCGGGGCGAGAAGCTGGGCTGCTTCGGGCTCACCGAGCCCGAGGCCGGGTCCGACGCTGCCGCGCAGAAGACCATCGCGGTTCGCAAGGGCGACAGCTACGTCATCAACGGGAGCAAGAACTGGATCACCAACGGACCGGTGGCCGACGCCATCGTGCTCTTCACGATGACCGACCGCGCCGCAGGGCATCGCGGCATCACCGCCTTCATCGTTCCGACGAACACCCCGGGGTTCAACCGCGCCAACCCGGACCGGAAGATGGGCATCACCGCCGCACTGTCCTGCTCCATCTTCTTCGAGGACATGGTGGTCCCGGCGAAGAACCTCCTCGGCAAGGAGGGGGACGGGTTCAAGGTCGCCATGTCCACCCTGGACGGCGGGCGGATCGGCATCGCCGCCCAGGCCATCGGCATCGCCCGCGCCGCCTTCGAGGAAGCGCTGCGCTACGCGCAGGACCGCAAGACCTTCGGCCAGCCCATCGCCAACCACCAGGCGATACAGTTCATGCTCGCCGACATGGCCACCGAGATCGACGCCGCGCGGCTGCTCACCCTCAAGGCCGCGCTGATGAAGGATCAGGGCCTGCGCCACAGCCCCGAGTCGGCGATGGCCAAGCTCTACGCCAGCGAGATGGCCAGCCGTGTCGCCAACAAGGGACTGCAGATCCACGGTGGCCAGGGGTACAGCAAGGAGTTCGACGCCGAGCGCCATGTCCGCGATGCGCGCATCACCGAGATCTACGAGGGCACCAGCGAGATCCAGCGCATCGTCATCAGCGGCTCCCTCCTGAAGGAGTGACCATGCTCTTCCCCCTGCTGGTCGTGCTCGCCGCCGCGCCCGCCGCTCCCGATGCGGGGAGTGCCGCAGCCACACCCCCCGAGCCCGGTGCGGGCGCCCCTGCCGCCGCGACCGGGGTGGGTCCCGCAACGCCGGCCCACGGCTCGGACCCGCAGAAGCTCCCCTACACTCCGGACACCATCAAGGAGATCGTTCGCGCCAAGCAGCCGGACATCGAGCGCTGCTGGGAGCAGACCCTGGCCGCCACGGACAAGCCTGCCGACGGCAAGCTGCAGACCCACTTCGTCATCACCCCCGTGGGCTCGGTGAAGCAGGCCAAGGTGGTGAAGAAGGGAACCACCCTCAAGGACCCGGCCCTCCACCGGTGCGTGACGACGGTGCTCTCCACGATGCTCTTCCCCAGGCCCCCCGACGGGAAGGATCACCCGGTCGAGTACCCGTTCAACCTCAAGGCCGTGCGCTGATGCGCCTCGAGCTGACCGAGACCCAGGCCCTGATCCGGAACACCGCCCGGACCTTCGCCCGTGAGCGGGTGGCGCCCGGCTCCCGTGACCGCGATCGAGCCGGCCAGTTTCCGGCCGAGCTGCTGTCGGAGATGGCGGAGCTGGGGCTGCTGGGAGTCAACGTTCCCGCGGAGTACGGCGGCGCGGAGGCCGGCGCCATCTCCTACGCCCTGGCGATGATGGAGGTCGCCGAGGCCTGCGCCTCGACCGCGGTGGCCATGGCGGTCACCAACATGTGCGCCGAGCTGATCACCGCCTTCGGCACCGAGGAGCAGAAGCGGAAGTACGTCACCCGGCTGACCTCGGGGCGGGCGGTGGCCGGGGCCTTCGCCCTCTCCGAGCCTCAGGCGGGGAGCGACGCCTCCGCCCTCGAGACCCGCGCCGAACGGACCCGCGATGGATGGGTGCTGAACGGGAGCAAGCAGTGGATCACCTCCGGCGACAAGGCCGGGGTCGTCGTGGTCTGGGCGCGGTCCGGCAGGCCCGGGGCCGGTGGGCTCTCGGCGTTCATCGTCGAGGGAGGAACCAGGGGCCTCGTCCCGGGCCGGCACGAGGACAAGATGGGGCTGCGGGCCTCCACCACTGTTCCGCTGCAGTTCGAGGACTGCCGCCTTCCGGCGGAGGCGCTGCTGGGCCAGGAAGGGGAGGGGTTCCGGCTGGCGATGGTGGCGCTCGATGGCGGGCGGATCGGGATCGCCTCGCAGGCGTGCGGGGTCGCGCGCGCGGCGCTGGCCGCCTCCGTGCGCTACACCAAGGAGCGGAAGGCGTTCGGAAAGTCGGTGTCCGACTTCCAGGCAGTCCGGTTCATGCTGGCCAACATCCAGACCGAGCTCGCGGGCGCGGAGCTGATGACCCTGCGGGCGGCCGGCCTCAAGGAGTCCGGGAAGCCGTTCACCCGCGAGGCCTCGATGGCCAAGGTCTTCGCCTCGGAGATGGCGAACCGGGCCGCGGACAAGGCGGTCCAGCTCCACGGCGGCTACGGGTACATCGACGAGTTCCCCGTCGAGCGGCACCTCCGCGACGCCCGCGTGCAGACCATCTACGAGGGGACCAGCGAGATCCAGCGGCTGGTCATCGCCCGGGAGCTGCTGAAGTCAGCAGGCTGAGCCGTCGCGTCACCGGCGGACTCAGGCGAGCCCGAATCGCGTCAGCAGCTCGGGCAGTCTCGCTTTGAGACCCAGGCGCGCGGCCGCCGACTCGAGCATCCGCCGCTCCTGGCGATCCACCTTGCCGTCGACCAGAGCCATCTGCATCAACGAGCGCAGGAAGCTCTCCGCGGCGGGACCCGGGGGTGGGACGAGGCGCTCGAAGAGCGCCGGGTCCGCCTGGAGCGCCAGCTGCACGTTCTCGTAAGGCACGCCCCAGCGCTCGGCACACAGCTTCAGCATCCGCCGCTCGCGGTCATCCACCCCGCCGTCCGCCGCCGCCATCGCCGCCATCGTGTACAGCAGCCGCTGCCGCTCGGCCGCGTCCATCACCGTGTCGCGCGGCGCCGCCCCCGCCGCCGGAGCCTTCAACGTGGGCTGCGCACGCGACCGAGCCGCCCACACCTCGAACGGCTCGGCCCTCGCCAGCACCCAGTCGTGCGCTCCGTCGTTCAGCGTCGTCTCGCAATGCTCACAGATGGGCTGCACCGAGTCCCCCAGCGGCGCACCGCAATTCCCGCACCGCGCGGTCGCCATGCCCCGGGCCTCGTCGGTCTTCACCCCCGCCTTGCGGGCCAGGGTGAAGATCCAGCGCTGGGGCAGGGTGGCCAGCGTGCCTGCCGAGGCGCCCTCCGGAACCACTCCCATCCGCGCGCTCCAGCGGATCTCCACGTGCGCCAGCGTCGTCGCCGGCCCGTCCTCGATTCCCCGGACCGCCACGCTCCCCACCGCCGCCTGGAGGAACACCCGGGTCCGCCGCCGGGAGCGCAGCCCGGCCACGTCGGCCGCGATCTCGGCCAGGAGATCCGGCGCCGCCAGCTTCGCCATCCGGCCGGCCTCGCCCCGGGCCTGCGCGTCAACCCAGCCCCAGAACAGCAGCGACGTCCGGTCCTCCAGCACCTCCAGAGACAGCGCGGGGTCCACCGCCCGGAGCGCCTCCAGCCCGGGCACCTCCAGCGGCGCGCTCCCCGCCTCGACCCCCTGGGTGATCTCCGCGAGGACCCAGTCGTAGGCCCCGCTGTTCACGATCGCCCCGCAGTAGGTGCAGTTTCCCGCCGCTCCTCCGTCGAAGGGCGCGCCACAGTTCGGACACTTGCCCGGCGGGAGCAGCCCGTCCTTGCGCGACCGCGTCCCCGGACGGCGGACGAACGACCACACCTCGATGAACGGCTCCAGCGGTGCGCGCCGCGCCCGCTCCATGGCCTCACCGGTGGAGAGCGAGACCGGAACGTCCGTGTCGCGCGCCTGGGCCCGGATGCGCACGTGAAGGGTGTCGAACGCCGACGTCCGCTCCAGCCCCACCGCCTGGAGATCGAGCACCGCCATGTCCGCGGTGACGTTGCGCACGCCCTGGCCGCGCATGAGGTCGAGCTGCACCCGGAAGCGCTGGAAGGTCGCATCCGAGAGGTCGCGCCGGACCGGCCCGAGATCTCCGGCGGCCCACGCTGCCTGCACTCGGAGGAAGAGCCCCTTCACCTGGTCGAGGAAGGTCACCAGATCGAACTCCGGATCCGATGCCCGCAGCGCGTCCACCCAGGCGGTCACCTCGCGCGCCGACGGCGGGCTCGGCTCCCGCGTGTCGGTCGCCTCGAACGCGCGCTGGGTGCTCGCGGTTGCCCCGAAGCTGTTCCGGTATGCCCGCCAGATCACGAAGGCCACGCCCAGCATCGCCAGGCTGAACACCGGATGCGCCAGGAAGAAGAGGATCCATGGGTCCTGGCGCGGCGGCGAGTAGGGCAGTCCGCCCGAGGAGCCCGAGCTGCCGGACCCGGACCATGACCCTCCCGATGACGAACTCCGTCCACCGGACCAGGAGCTCGAGCTACGCGAGGACGAAGACGACGAGGACCGCGAACCGCTGGAGCTGCTCGATCCGCTGTAATGCTGTCCGCTTCCCACCCGGGCGAGAGCCGGACCAGCCAGCGTCAGCAGCAGGGCGAAGAGGCAAACGCGTCGATTCATCGTCGCCGGGCGACGGCGTTCCAAAGCTTAACGGGGCCGACCAGCGACGTGCCATCGGGTCCCGGCCGACGCACCGGTGTGGCGCCGAGGCGAGAATTCGAGGGAGATTCCACACATGGGAACCTTTCGGGAGGAGCGCCGCGGACCGGTGGAGATCTGGACCCTCGACGCCGAGGACACGCGCAACGCGATCAGCCGCGCCGTCCTCGCCGAGCTCGAGGCCCGGGTTGCCCGCGTCTCCGGGGGTCAGGAGGTCCGCGTGGTCATCGTCACCGGCGCGGGGAACAAGGCGTTCTGCGCCGGCGCCGACCTCAAGGAGAGGGCCACGATGAGCGAGGCCGATGTCCGCGCTTTCCTGGGCGGGCTCCGGCGCACCCTCCGGGCCATCAACACCAGCGGCACCATCTTCATCGCCGCCATCAACGGCTCCGCACTCGGAGGCGGCACGGAGCTTGCCCTCGCCTGCGATCTCCGCGTCGCCGCGCCGGCAGCCGAGCTCGGCCTCACCGAGGTGCGCCTGGGCATCATCCCCGGCGGTGGCGGCACCCAGCGGCTGCCCCGGCTCATCGGACCCGGCCGGGCCAAGGACCTCATCCTGACCGGCAGGCGGGTCAACGCCGCCGAGGCCTTCGCAATCGGCCTCGTCCAGCGCCTCGCCCCCGAGGGCCGCCTGCTCGACGTGTCAGTCGCGCTGGCCGAGCAGATCGCCGGGAACGCCCCGGTCGCCGTGGCCGCGGCCAAGCGGGCCATCGACCGCGGGCTCGACCTCGACCTGGAAGCCGCGCTCGCCCTCGAACTGGAAGAGTACGAGGCGGTCCTCCGCTCGGAGGACCGCCTGGAGGGGCTCAGGGCCTTCGCCGAGAAGCGACCGCCCGTCTGGAAGGGGCGTTAGGCCGTGACCCGCTCGACGTCCTGGGCCTTGTTCTTGACCTGATCGAAGAGGTTCAGCGCCTTGTCCTTCACCTGGCTCCGGAGCTCCACCCCGGACTTCGGCGCCAGCGCCAGACCCACCGCGGCGCCGACGATTCCGCCCAGGAGGAACAGGGAGATGTCGCTCATCGTGCGGGTCCCGGGGCTGTACCGCACCACGCCGATCCTCCGCAGCAGGCGCTCCTTGTCGAGGTCTCCCAGGTCCATGTCGGAGAGGCGGTTCCACAGCCTGACCCCGTCCCGGGCAAGGTTTGTGTAGAGGTAGCTCTTGGTGAAGCCGCCGACGATGTCCGAGAACGCCATGGTTCCGCTCCTTCCTACGGGAAAATGGGCTGCCTGAAGCCCAACGGTAGGAACGCCTGACAGGCGCGGCACCCCCCGTGCTAAGCCCCCGCGCCGAATGCCAGCCGACGACACCCTGCGCACGCGCCGCGCCCGGATCCGGGAGGGCGGGGCACCCAAGTACCATGCCAAGAACGCCGAGGCGGGGAAGCTGTTCGCGAGAGAACGCATCGCCCGCCTCCTGGATCCAGGCTCCTTCATCGAGGACGGAAGCTTCGCCAACTCGGCCGATCCGGATCTCCCGGCCGACGGCGTCATCATCGGGCTCGGCAAGATGTCAGGCCGCACGGTCGCCCTGATGGCGAACGACTCCACCGTCAAGGCCGGAAGCTGGGGCGCCCGGACGGTCGAGAAGATCCTCCGCATCCAGGAGACCGCCCGCACCCTTCGGGTGCCACTGCTGTACCTGGTGGACTCGGCAGGGGCCCGCATCACCGACCAGGTGGAGATGTTCCCCGGGCGGCGCGGCGCCGGGCGCATCTTCTTCAACGAGGTCCAGCTCTCCGGCGAGGTCCCGCAGATCTGCCTGCTTTTCGGACCCTCCGCTGCCGGCGGCGCCTACATCCCGGCCTTCTGCGACCTGGTCGTCATGGTCGAGGGGAACGCCTCGATGTACCTCGGCTCGCCGCGGATGGCGGAGATGGTCATCGGCGAGAAGGTCACCCTCGAGGAGATGGGCGGCGCTCGCATGCACTGCTCGGTCTCGGGCTGCGGCGACGTGCTGGTGAAGACCGAGGACGAGGCGATCGCCGCCGCCAAGGCCTACCTCTCCTACTTTCCCCCGAGCTTCGCCGAGCCCCCGCCGGCGGCCGAGCCGAAGCCGCCGGCCCGCTCGGGGAAGCGCATCGACGAGATCATCCCCCCCGACCAGAACAAGCCCTTCGACATGTTCGCCCTCATCCACGAGCTCGTGGACGCAGGGTCGTTCTTCGAGGTGAAGAAGCTCTTCGCCCAGGAGGTCATCACCGGCCTCGGCCGCATCGCCGGCCGACCGGTCGGCATCGTGGCCAACCAGCCCAAGTACAAGGGCGGTGTGCTCTTCGTCGACTCGGCGGACAAGGCCTCGCGCTTCATCTGGCTGTGCGACGCCTTCAACATCCCGCTGATCTACCTGGCCGACGTCCCGGGCTTCATGATCGGCACCAAGGTGGAGCGGGCGGGCATCATCCGGGCCGGTGCCAAGATGATCTCCGCCGTCTCCGAGGCCACCGTCCCCCGCATCTCGGTCATCGTCCGGAAGGCCTACGGGGCGGGGCTGTACGCCATGTCCGGACCGGGCTTCGGCCCCGACGTCACTCTGGCCCTCCCCCAGGCGATGATCGCGGTCATGGGGCCCGAGGCGGCGGTGAACGCCGTGTTCTTCAACAAGATCCAGGAGAAGCCCGAGGCCGAGCGGGCCGCCTACGTCCAGGCGCTCCGCGACGAGTACCGGGCCGACGTGGATCTCCTCAAGCTCGCCTCCGAGCTCATCATCGACGAGGTGGTCCCCGGGGACGAGCTCCGGGATCAGCTGGAGCGCCGCCTGGAGGCCTACGCCCGCCGTTTCCAGCCCCGGTCGGTGAAGAAGCACGGCGTGTTGCCGGTGTAGAAAGGGGAAGGAATGGACCTGACCCTCCCCGAGAGCCACCGTGCCCTGCAGGCCTCGCTCCGCGACTTCTGCGAGGAGCACGTCAAGCCCCACGCCCGCGAGTGGGACCACGAGGAGAAGTTCCCCGCGGCGGTGGTGAAGGCACTCGGAGATCTGGGGGCGCTCGGGATCCTGGTCTCGGAGGAGTTCGGTGGAGCCGGGATGGACAGCCTCGCGGTCGCCGTGGCCGTCGAGGAGATCGCCCGCTACGACGGCTCGCTCGCTCTCACCGTGGCCAGCCACAACGGCCTCGGCACCAGCCACATCCGCGTCTTCGGCAACGACGACCAGCGGAAGCGCTACATGCCGAAGCTGGCCACCGGCGAGTGGCTGGGGGGCTGGGGCCTCACCGAGCCGGGCAGCGGGTCCGACGCCGCGGCGATGAAGACCACCGCCGTCCGGCGCGGAGACCGCTGGGTGCTCAACGGCACCAAGATGTTCATCACCCAGGGCACGGTAGGCCAGGTGTTCGTCGTGCTCGCGCTCACCGACCCGGACAAGCGGCAAAAGGGCATCACCGCCTTCATCGTGGAGAAGGGGATGCCCGGGTTCAGCCAGCGGGCCATCCACGGCAAGCTCGGCATGCGCAGCTCCGACACCGGCGAGCTCATCCTCGAGAACGTCGAGGTCCCCGACTCCCAGCGCCTCGGCGAGCTGGGCATGGGGTTCATCAACACCCTGCAGATTCTCGACCGGGGACGCATCACCATCGGTGCGCTCTCCACCGGGCTCGCCCGCGGCGCCCTGGAGGAGTCGGCCCGCTACGCCAGGGAACGGCGCGCCTTCGGCAAGCCCATCGGCGACTTCGAGGCCATCCGCTGGATGCTGGCCGACATGCAGACCGACCTGCAGGCCGCGCGCCTCCTCGTGCACCGGGCAGCAGTGCTGGCGGACCAGGGCCGGCCCTACGGGCGCGAGGCGAGCATGGCCAAGCTCTTCGCCAGTGAGGTTGCCACCCGGGCCTGCAACAAGGCGGTGCAGATCCACGGTGGCTACGGCTACACGCGGGAGTTTCCCGTGGAGCGCTACCTGCGCGACGCCAAGCTCTGCGAGATCGGCGAGGGCACCAGCGAGGTGCAGCGCACGGTCATCTCCCGCGAGCTGCTCAAGGCCTGAGACCCCAGGGTGTCGATGGAAGCGGAACGGCTGGCGCAGCTCGGGCTCACGGTTCAGGAGGGCGCGGCGGGCCCGGAGGTGGTGCTCCCGCTGCAGCGCTCGGTGGTGAACCCCCTGACCGGGCGGCCGGTGCCCGCGGTGACGCTCGCCCTGGCGGAGGAGCTGCTCATCCCGGTGGATCCGCCCGAGCTGGTGGGGCTTCCCCCGCTCGCCGTGGACGCGGTGACCGATGCTCCGGAGCTCGAGGCGCGCCTCCTCGCCGGTTTCGACGAGCATGTCGCCCGGCTGGAGAGGATGGCCAGCCAGCTCGAGGCGCTCGGCCTGCAGCCCTGCGTCGACCCCGGCTCCCTCGAGGTGCGAGCCGAGACCCGGGTCGGCGGGCTCCGGGTGGTCCTCGGCGCCGACAAGCAGGGGAAGCTCCGGGTCCGGGAGGTGCACCGGGCAGGGGCAATGCTCCGCTCCGAGGTGGGCTCCTCGTTCTTCCTGTCCCAGTTCGCCGACGCCCCCGCGCTGCAGGCCCACCTGCTCGCCCTGGTCGGCGAGGCGGCAGCCCCCGGGAGCGGCATCGGCTACGGCGAGCTGGCCGAACGGTTCGGCCCCGCGGCGCGGGTCCCTCCGACCAGCACGCTCGAGCTGGTCTCCGACTTCACGGTCCGAGGGGAGCGGTACCGCTTCGTCGCCGCCCGGGTACGGGGCCGGACGTTCCGCGGCCTCCTCGCCGGGCCCGATGGGAAGAAGTGGGCCGAACACTTCCAGCTGGAGGACTTCCCCGGGGTGGCCGACGTGGCCGCGCGCGCTCTGGGCGTCGCGCCCGGGGAGATCTCCTGGCTCGAGGGGGACGAGCCGTGAGCACGGCCTCGCTCGTGGATCGGGTGCTCGCCGGCGAGGTTCGCGCCGCCAGCCGGCTCATGCGCCGCATCGACGACGACGATCCCGCGGCCACCGCGGACCTCCAGGCGCTCTTCCCCAGGACCGGCCGGGCCTACGTGCTGGGCATCACCGGCTCGCCGGGGGCGGGGAAGTCGACGCTCACCGATCGGGTGGTCGCCCGGTTCCGCGCCCAGGGTCAGTCGGTGGGGGTGCTGGCGGTGGACCCCACCAGCCCCTTCAGCGGGGGAGCGATCCTCGGGGACCGCATCCGGATGCAGGCCCACGCCTCGGACCCGGACGTGTTCATCCGGTCCCTGGCCACGCGTGGGTCCCTGGGGGGACTCTCCCGGGCCACGGGTGACTGCATCCGGGTGATGGACGCGATGGGAAAGGATGTCGTCGTGGTCGAGACGGTGGGCGTGGGCCAGGACGAGATCGACATCGCCCAGATGGCGCACACCACCTTGCTGGTCACCGTGCCCGGGATGGGAGACGACATCCAGGCCATCAAGGCGGGCATCCTGGAGGTGGCGGACGTCTTCATCGTCAACAAGTCGGACCTGGAGGGTGCGGACCGCACGGTGCGCGAGCTCCGGCAGATGCTCGAGCTCCGCCACGCCGTCCGCCGTCCCCCTGTGGAGCACGACCGGCAGCACCGGCTCAAGACCCGCGCCCAGGGCAAGCCACTGGAGCCTGCTCCTCCCTCCGACGAGTGGGAGCCGCCCATCCTCAAGGTCATCGCCGCTCGGGACCAGGGGCTGGATCCGGTGATGGACGCCATCGTCAGGCACCGCGAGTTCCTGGAGCGCACCGGGCAGCGCGCGGAGCGCGAGCGCGCCCGTGCCCGGATGCAGTTCCTGGCGTTGCTGCGCAACCGCCTGCTCCAGTCGGCGCTCGACCGGCTCGAGGCCGAGAAGGGCCGGCTGGACGAGGTCGCCCTCTCGATCGCTCGGCGCGAGGCTGACCCCTACGCCCTGGCCGAGACACTCGCCCACCAGCTCTCGACCTGACCGATGCCCGCGCCCGTCCGCCCCCCCGATACCATGCTCGTCGAAGGGCTCTGCCGCCGGCTGGGGCTGGAGGCGCTGGACCCGGTCCATGGCCTCGCCGCGCTGACCCACAAGAGCTACGTCAACGAGCACCGGGACGAGGGCGCGGACAACGAGCGGCTGGAGTTCCTGGGCGACGCGGTGGTGGACCTGGCGGTGAGCCACCGGCTCATGGAGCGCTTCCCCGACGCCGACGAGGGCGAGCTGTCCAAGCTCCGGGCACTGCTGGTCAACGAGGAGACCCTGGCCCGGGTGGCGCGGCACCTTGGCCTCGGAGGCTTGTTGAGGATGGGCCGGGGCGAGGAGATGACCGGCGGACGGGACAAGAGCTCGGTGCTCGCCGACGCGCTGGAGGCGGTCATCGGCGCGGTCTACCTGAGCAGCGGGCTCCCCGGGGCGCTCTCGGTCGTGGACCGGCTGTTCGGAGACCTGCTCCAGGGCGTCGCCGAGGGAAAGAGCGGCGAGGACTGGAAGACCCGCCTTCAAGAGCTGGTGCAGACGCGGCTGCGGCAATCGCCTCGCTACCGGGTGGTGAGCGAGGAAGGCCCGGACCATTCCAAGACCTTCGAGGTGGAGGTCACCGTCGGGACCGAGCTGTTCGCCCGGGCGCGGGGCCGGTCGAAGAAGGAGGCGGAGCAGGCGGCGGCACGCGAGACGTTGACGATGCTCGATTCCGAGGCCAAGAAGGAGCCCGGCGCGCGCTGAAGGCCGCGCCGCCCGGCAACTGCCGCCATCCCTGGAGTGACGACACCGCATGCGATTCGCCCGCACCGCCGAAGTGTTCCTCTTCGCCGCGCTCGCTCTCGTGGCCTGCGAGAAGCAGTCCCCACCCACGCCGCCCGCGCCCCCCAGCCCGCCCGCCGCGCCGACCCGGCCCCCGCCGGCGGCCGACACGCCGCTGGCCTCGGGAGGTCCCTGGATGAGCAAGGCCCAGGCAGGGAAGGACCTCTGGGCGACGCTCAAGACCAGCAAGGGCGACATCGTCGTGAAGCTCTTCAGCAAGGACGCGCCGAACACCGTCGCCAACTTCGTCGGGCTCGCCACCGGGGAGAAGGAGTGGGTCGACCCGCGTGACAACCAGCGGAAGAAGACCCCCCTCTACGACGGGACCGAGTTTCACCGCGTCATCCCGAACTTCATGATCCAGGGCGGAGACCCCACTGGCACCGGCCGGGGGCAGCCCGGGTTCACCTTCCCGGACGAGTTCGGCAGCGGCCGAAAGTTCGACAAGAAAGGCTTGCTGGCCATGGCCAACCGCGGCGCGGACACGAATGGCAGCCAGTTCTTCATCACCACGTCGACGCCCGGCCACCTCAACGGCAAGCACACCATCTTCGGCGAGGTGGTGAGCGGCTACCCGGTGGTGGACGCCATCTCCGAGGTGAAGACCATGATGGGCAACCGGCCGGCCGACCCGGTGACGCTCGTCTCGGTCACCGTGTCTGACAAGCCGCCCCGGAGCTAGTAGAGGGGCCTCCGAGGCGACGAAAGGACCGCACGATGGCAATGGTCGACGACGTGAAGGCCGGGAAGGACCTGTACGCGCACTTCGACACCACCGAGGGCAAGGTGGTGGTGAAGCTCTTCAGCAAGGACGCACCGAAGACGGTGGAGAACTTCGTCGGCCTCGCCACCGGCGAGAAGGAGTGGACCGACCCCGCCACCCGCGCGAAGAAGACCGGTACCCCGCTCTACGACGGCACCATCTTCCACCGCTGCATCGCGGACTTCATGGTCCAGGGCGGAGACCCGCTCGGACGTGGCACTGGCGGCCCGGGCTACCAGTTCGCGGACGAGTTCCAGAGCAACCGGAAGTTCGACAAGCCCGGTCTGCTCGCGATGGCCAACGCCGGCCCGAACACCAACGGCAGCCAGTTCTTCATCACCGTGGTGCCGACGCCGTGGCTGAACAACAAGCACACCATCTTCGGCGAGGTCGTCTCCGGTCAGGACATCGTCCGCCGGGTGGCCAACGAGATTCCCAAGGGGGCGGGTGACCGGCCCCGCACCGACGTCCGCGTCAACAAGCTCACCATCTCCACCCAGCCCTGAGACCCGGGGCCCTGGCCCCGCCACCTTCCAGGGGAGGCCGCGTGCTCGCGAGCCTCCTCCAGACCACCTCCTCGATGACCGTCCACCACTCAGGATTCGCCGCGCTCGTCGGCCGGCCCAACGTGGGCAAGAGCACGTTGCTCAACCGCCTGGTGGGGGAGAAGATCGCCATCGTCTCGCCCAAGCCGCAGACCACCCGGAGCCGCATCACCGGGGTGGTCACCCGGCCCGAGGGGCAGGTCGCGTTCGTCGACACTCCGGGCATCCACGACGCGAAGGGCGCGCTCAACCGGGCGATGGTGGACGCGGCCCTCGCCGCGCTCGCGGATGTCGACGTCGTCATCCTCCTGGTGGAGCCCGCGCTCGGGCCGGACGGGAGCACGCCCCAGGTCACGCCCGGCGTCCGGGCAATCCTCGAGCGGCTCGCCCCGGTGAAGAAGCCGGTGCTCCTGGTGGTCAACAAGGTGGACACCGTCCCCAAGCCGTTGCTCCTCCCGTTCGTGACGGCGCTCGCCGAGGTGCGGCCCTTCGACGAGGTGCTC
>JBKPMY010000009.1:0-4429 GCA_046732375.1 Myxococcota bacterium | reverse complement strand
GTGGAGACGATGGGCCGGGCCATGGCCATCGCCTCCACGATCTTCAGCCGGGTCCCCCCGCCGAGCCGCAGCGGGACGGCGATCGCCCCTGCCGACGCGAGGTGAGGGCGCAGGTCCTCGACGAACCCCACCACCTCGATGCCCGGCCCGGCGAGCGCCTGCACCTCGGGCGGCGCCCCCTTCCCCAGGATCTTCAGCCGCGCGTCAGGGCGCTCCCGGGCGATGCTCGGCCAGATCTCACGGACGAGCCAGCGGACGCCGTCGATGTTGGGAAGGGTGGAGAGCAGCCCGAAGAAGAGGACGGTGCGCCCGTCCGGGGCGGGGTCTTCCGGCCGCGGCCGGTAGCGCTCGACATCCGCGGCGTTGGGCACCACCGCGGTCCGCGCCGAGGGAACGTCCCGGAGCAGTCGTTGCTGGTCGGCCACGCTGCACACCGCGACCCCGTCGGCGGTCCGGAAGGCCGCCAGCTCCTCCCGGCGCAGCTTGCGCCAGTTGAGGCTCGCGTAGAGCGTGCGACCGAGGCTCTTGCTGGTCCGGGCGAACTGCCGGACCATGTCGTGCGCGATCTCGTGGGCGTCCACCACGACTGCAGGCGGGGGAAGACCGGTCGGAGCCTGACGGACCGAGAGATGCGCGAGGTACGGGAACTCCACCGTCACCACGTCGAAGCGGCGGGAGCGGAGGAGCCGGTCCAGCGCCTGCTGGAGGCCGCGCACCTCGACTCGGTGGCGCTCGAAGCTGTGCAAGGAGGCGAGCGAGCGAAGCTGGAGCGCCCTCTTCACCGTCCCTTCCTTGCCGCGGGGATTGGGGAGAAGCACCACCTCCTGGCTGTATCGACCCATCGCCGAGCGGCACTCGCCGAGATCGAACTCCGCGTCGGCCAGTGCCACGGTGGTGACATCGTGATGGCGGGCGAGCGCGGTCCACAGCCCGTGCATCCGGGCCTGCGCCCCGAAGCGGGGTGGGCTCGGCGGCATCTGCGAGAGGCAGAGCAGGCTCAGGCGCTCGGAACGCATCGGCAAGGGATGCCGCACGGCGGCGCCTCATAACACGTCGCAGGGCACGGCTGCGCCCCGGGCCGGCGGCCTTCTCGCGGGCACAGGGGTCAGGGCGGACTCGGAGGTCGGGGCCGACTGGCGTGGCGTGTCCGCGCTCACCGTCGCCAGCACACGCGGGGCGTCGACAGTGCGGGCCTCGCCCGAATACTCTGCCGCGTCTTTCCGGAGGGAGTGCGCTTTGCCCGCGGGGCGTCGTTACCTTCTCGTCTCGCCGTGCCGCGATGAAGCGGCGTACATCCGCCGGACGCTGGACAGCGTCGCCGCGCAGTCCATCCCGCCGGCCTCGTGGATCGTGGTGGACGACGGCTCCACCGACGAGACCCCGGCGATCCTCGCCGAGTACGCGGCCCGGCTTCCCTGGCTCAAGGTGGTGCGCCGCGACGACCGCGGACGGCGCAGCGTGGGTCCGGGCGTGGTGGAGGCGTTCTACGCCGGGCTGGAGGGCGTGGACCTCGGCGCCTTCGACTATCTCTGCAAGCTCGACATGGATCTCGACCTGCCGCCCGGGTACTTCGAGGGTCTGATGCTCCGGATGGAGTCCGAGCCGCGGCTGGGCACCACCTCCGGCAAGCCCTGGTTCGTGCACCCGAGCTCGGGCGGGCTGGTTCCCGAGGTCTGCGGCGACGAGATGTCGGTGGGGATGACCAAGTTCTACCGGGTGGGGTGCTTCCGGGAAATCGGAGGCTTCGTCCGCCAGGTGATGTGGGACGGGATCGACTGCCACCGCGCGCGGATGCTCGGGTGGATCGCGGAGAGCGTGAACGATCCTTCCCTTCGTTTCGTGCACCTGCGGCCGCAGGGCGCGAGCCAGAAGGGGATCTGGACCGGCCGGGTGCGCGCGGGCTTCGGGCAGTACTTCATGGGAACCTCGCCCCTCTATTACCTGGCGGTGGCCGCCTCGCGTTTCCTGCAGCATCCGGTGGCGACCGGGAGCGTGGCCATGCTCTGGGGCTACTTCTCCAGCGCCGCGCGCGGTGCGCCCCGCTACGACGATGCGGAGTTCCGCCGCTTCGTTCGCCGCTACCAGCACCTGGCGCTGCTGGTGGGCAAGCGCGCGGCGACCCGGAAGGTCGTGGCCGAGCGAGCTGCGGTCTGGCAGGACCACCATCCGGCCCTGGCCGGCGGAGCCGGACATGCCTGAGGTCGCCGGTCGCGGCGAGCTGATGGGTCTCTTCTTCGACGCCGAGACGATGGAGTCGGCGGTCGAGCGCTGCCTCTCGTGGTGCGAGGGACCCCGCGCTCCGCACACGGTGATCACTGCCAACGCTGGCGTGCTGTGCATGATGCGGCGGGACCCTTCGCTGCGCGATGCCTGCCGCGCGGGTGACCTGGTGCTCGCCGACGGGATGTCGGTGGTCTGGGCGCTGCGGGGAGCGGGAACGCCCGTGCCCCAGCGGGTGACCGGCGTGGATCTCATGTCGCGGCTGCTGTCGGCCGGCGCGGCCCGCGGCCTGTCGGCCTATTTCCTCGGCGCGCGCGAGGAGGTGGTCCGAGCTCTCGCCGAGCGGTGCGCCGCGGAGAATCCCGGGCTGCGGATCGTCGGCGCGCGGAACGGCTACTTCTCTCCTGCCGATCACGAGGCGATCGTCGAGGAGATCCGTGCTGCCCGCCCGGACTTCCTCTTCGTGGGCATGCCCTCGCCCTTCAAGGAGGTCTTCTGCGAGCACCACCGCGCGCGCCTGGACGTTCCGGTGCTCATGGGCGTGGGCGGGAGCTTCGACGTGCTGGCGGGCTACGTGCGCCGGGCGCCGCCGCTGCTCCGTCAGACGGGTCTGGAGTGGTCCTGGCGCCTGCTGATGGAGCCCCGCAAGATGTGGAAGCGCTACCTCACCACCAACACCGAGTTCATCTGGGTGGCGTCCAGCGAGATCCTCGGCCGTCGCCTGGGGGGAGTGACCACCTCGTGAGCACCCCGAGGAAGGTGGTGGTCTTCATGGGCACGCGGCCGGAAGCCATCAAGCTGGCCCCGGTGGTCGCCGCGCTCCGGAGCTCGGACGACTTCCAGTGCACGGTGGTGGCCACCGGCCAGCACCGGGAGATGTTCTGGCAGGTGACGGAGACCTTCGGCTTCCAGGTGGACGCGGACCTGGACGTGATGCGTCCCAACCAGACGCTGGCCGGGCTCACCGCCCGGCTGATGGAGAGCATCGATGGCTGGCTCGGCGCCGGGCAGCCGGACCTCGCGCTGGTGCAGGGAGACACCACCACCGTGCTGGTCGCGGCGCTGGCCTGCTTCTACCGGCGCATCCCGATCGGCCACGTCGAGGCGGGGCTCCGCACCGGCAACATTTGGTCCCCTTTTCCGGAGGAGGTGAACCGGAAGCTGGCCACGCCGCTGATGGCCCTCCACTTCGCCCCCACCGGCGGAGCGCGCGAGGCGCTCCTGCGCGAGGGAATTCCGGAGAGCAGCATCACCGTCACCGGAAACACGGTCATCGACGCGCTCCTGCTCGAGGTGGCTGCCCAGCAGGCGGACACCCGGATCCGGACCCGGGTCGACGGAGAGCTGCGCGCGCTGGTGGGGCCCGACTGGGCCGAGATGCCGATGGTGCTCATCACCGGGCACCGCCGGGAGAACTTCGGGAACGGCATCGAGCAGATCTGCGAGGCGATCGCCACGCTCGCCACGCGCTTCCCGGACCACCGCTTCGTCTACCCGGTGCACCTGAACCCCAACGTCCAGGTGCACGTGAACCGCCTTCTCGGCGGGACGCGCAACGTCCATCTCATCGCGCCGCAGGGGTACCGGAACTTCGTCGCCCTGCTCGCCGCCTCCCGCCTGGTCCTCACCGACTCCGGCGGCGTCCAGGAGGAGGCCCCGTCTCTCGGCAAGCCGGTCCTGGTGATGCGGGACACCACCGAGCGGCCGGAGGGCGTCGCGGCGGGCACGGCCATCCTCACCGGACCGAAGGCGAGCGAGATCGCCGGGCACGCCATCCGCCTGCTGACCGACCCAGGCGCGTACGCGGCAATGGTCCAGGCGCGGAACCCCTACGGAGACGGCCAGGCCGCCGGCCGCATCCTGGGGGCGATCCGGGAGTACTTCCGGTCACGGAGCTGAGCCGATGGAGCATCGAGCCGCGGAGACCGCCATCGGAGGGCTGGCCGCGCTCGCCCTTGTCGCCGGGTGCCGGCGGCCCCCGCCGCCCATGCCGCCCCCGGAAGCGACCCTGACCGTGCAGGTCGAGGCGGTCGCCGGGCGGCAGCTCGACGACGTCCTGCTCGACGTCGAGGGAATCGGGAAGCTCCGTCTGCGGCCGGCCGCCGGCGGGCTCGATCGCGCGCTCGGCGTCCCGCCCGGTCCGCGCCGGCTCGAGCTGCGGAGGCCGGCAGCCGCGGCGCCTCCGCTCCTTCCCGCGCTGGAGGTGGAC
>JBKPMY010000008.1:0-16868 GCA_046732375.1 Myxococcota bacterium | reverse complement strand
CCGCAGAGCTCGGCGCGCATCCGTCCCTCGCGACGCCGGGACAGGCAGGTGCTCACCATTGCTCCAGGTTGCGGTCTCGAGGCTGGCCATCGTCCTTCTCCCTTGCTGCCCCCGGAGGTTTCGAGGGGCGTTCATGGCAGCGGTCACAAGCAAGGAAGTCGCCAGCTCAGGATCGAAAGAATCCAGGGACTTGCATCCGGACGTGTCGAGGAAGTTCAAGTCGCTGGCATCACTTGATGCAAGCGAATGACATCTTTCACTCCTAACCCATGCCGCCCTTGAGCTTCCGCCCGCCCAGCAGGTGGAGGTGCAGGTGAAAGACCTGCTGCCCTGCGTCCGGCCCCGTGTTCAACACGGTGCGGTAGCCGGATTCGGCAAAGCCCCGTTCGGCGGCGAGGCGGGAGGCCGAGAGGACGAGGTGCCCGACCAGCTCTCGGTCCTCGGGGGTCAGCGCGTTGTTGGACGCGATGTGCTGGAGGGGAACGAACAGGACGTGTAAGGGCGCCTGGGGATTGATGTCCTCGAAGGCGATGCACCGATCGTCCCGCATCACGAGCTTGGCGGGAATCTGACCGTCCCGGATCTTGCAGAACACGCAATCAGACATGGGGCGGAACTCTGCTCGCGCCGTGCGCCATTGCCAACGTTCGCGTCGTAACTCGACGCGGCAACGTCACGTACCTCCCCTGACCGGACACCTCGGGCGCAGGGAGGTTCACGATGGCCTGCCGTCGTTGGGCAATGCTGGCGCTGGTCCTGACCACCCCGGGAGCGGCCGGGGCGCTGGAGAACCCATGGACGCACGACGTGGACCTGGCGGCAGGTCTGGGCAGTGGCACCGTCACGACCGCTCTCTCGGAGGTGTCCGCCCTCGGGCTGTGGGACGGACGGATCCGGCTCGGAGCGGGCCCGCGGCTGATGGGAGTCTTCGGCGGCGACGGGCTTCCGTTCTCCACCGCGGACGCGGATCTGATCGCTGCGGGCCGGACCGAGACCATCGCCGTCTCGGGCCTGCGGACCGGGGCGCTGAACTTGGCGCTCTCCCTGCGAGTCCGCGTGTGGGCGGGGCTGGAGCTCGGGGCGAACATCGATGTCGTCGGGGTGGGCTTCGGACGGACGCGTCCGGTGAGCTCGGGCGGGGTGCAGACCGACGCCTCGCCTCCTACCTTGAACCTCCTCGCCTTCGGCCGGAACGACAAGGGCACGCTCGATTCGGAGTTCTTCGCGGCCTGGTGGTTCGGGGAGCGGGTGGCGGTGCGCGTGGGGGTGTCGCACGTCGTGACCGAGCTTGTGACCCGGACTCCCCTGCAGGACGGGAACGACCGGTTCCGCCGGTCCACCACGCTGTTCTTCGCCGCGGTCACCTTCCGGCCGTGATCCGCGCGGCGGGGCTGCTGCTTGCCCTGCTCCTCCCCGCCGCCGCCGTCGCCGAGCCTCGCACCTACCGCGTCGCCTCTCCGGCCGAGGGGAGCAAGGCGGAAGCGGTGGTGGTGTACAGCCTCGGGACGCACACCGTGACCGCCCAGGACGTTCACGGCGAGGTGACGCTCGATCCCACCACGCTCGCCTCCGGGTCGGGCGCGGTGATGGTGCCGCTCGCCGGGCTCCGCGGCGACGGCGGCACGCGTGACTGTCACATGCGCGAGGCGCTCGGGCTGAACTACGCCGCGGGCGGCCGCTTCCCGAGCGAGCACGTCTGCGATGGACAGAACCGGCTGCCCGCGAGCGGTCCCGACTCGGTGGCGTTCCCCGACATCCGGCTCGAGCTGCTCGGAGCCCGTCCGCTCGACGACCTGTCCTTCCTCCAGGCCGGGCAGCCGGTCCGGGTCGAGATCGACGTGCGCTGGACGATTCACGGCGTGAGCCGGGAGAAGAAGGAGCTGGTGCGCGTCGTGCGCGACGGAACGGGCCTCCATGCGCGCGGCCGGTCCACGGTGGTGCTCGCTGAATACGGAGTGGTGGTGAAGTCGACCAAGGTACTGTTCGCGAACATCACGGTCGGCGACGCGGTGACCGTCACCTACGACCTGCGGCTCCTCCCGGTCACGCCCTGAGGCAAGAGCGTCCTCGCTGCCCGGACGCATCGCTCGCGGTGAAGGTCACGGCAGATCTGGCCGGTAACCGGGATCCGGAATGCAGGGTCCGTCGAAGAGCCTGGCCAGCACCAGCGGGCCGTCCCGTGCCACCACCGCCTGCGGTGGGACGGCGTACGGAGCCGTGAGGACCACGTCGTAATGCCGTGAACCCCGCGGCGGTCCGAGGTGCGAGTACATCGGTGCGTCGCGATGGAAGTAGGTGTAGCCACCGGCCCAGGCGATGTGCGTCGCCTCGACCTTCAGGCCGCACACCTGGGGCAGCTCGCTGGCCACGAGGAGCAGGCGGTTCACCGGGCCGAAGTCGTCATAGGCGCTCACGGCCTCTCGCTGTCCCTCGTACGCCCCGAGCTGGCCGAAGGTGAGCGTGTGAAACCGCGCCGCGGAGATCACCGCCCCGAGCAGCGCGAGCCCCAGCGGGAGCCGGCGATCCACCCGCGTCGCCGCCACCGCGAGGCCCACCCCGCCGAGGGCCATCGCCGCGGGGAGCACGGGGAGGATGAACCGGAGCTCCTTGTGGGGGATGGCGCTGTGCACCGCGACGAAGAGCACGACCGTCGCCGCGAGCGCCGGTGCCCGCAGCGCGCCCAGCAGCACCGCCGGGATCATCACCAGCGCGACCGACGGCATCGAGGTCCAGAGCACGCGCAGGTAGTAGCCCGGCGGCGAGGCGCCGAAGAGTGCCCCGCGGCCCTGCACCCAGTTGTAGCGCCAGTACGCGACCGCGGAGTGGAACCAGCCGCCCCAGGTCAGCCGGTCGAGAAGCCCGAAGACCAGCGCCCAGGCGAGGAGGACGGCCGTCACCTCTGCCGTCTCACGCCAGCGGCGACGCGCGAGCCACGCCCCGACCAGCGCCACGCAGATCAGCGCGTCCTGGAGCCGGAGGAGCACCGCGAACCCGAGGAGCGATGCGCCCAGCACGCGCTCCCGCGGGGAGGCGCTGGCCGGCATCGCCCAGGCGAGCCCGAGGGTCACCGGCAGCGCCGAGAGCGGCTCGGAGAGGCCCCGGGGCCCGAAGTAGATCGCCGGCGCCGCGAGGGCCCACAGCGCGCCGGCCGCGGCCGACTCCAGCGGTCCGGCACCCATCCGACGCGCGAGCCGGGCAGTGGCCCACGCAGTCGTCACCCCCACCGCGGCGAAGACCAGCTTCGCCGCGGGCACGTAGAGCGCGGGCCGTGAGAGGCCGAGCGCGCGGAACACCTCCAGGAGCCCGGCGACCAGCCCGGGCAGCGCCCAGTTGCGAAGGCCCTCACGAAATTCGAGCGGCACCCAGCCTCGTCCCCAGACCAGGCGGTGCGCAGGCTCGAGCGACTGGTAGATCTCGTCGGGCCAGGCGATGCCCGCGTCGGTCAGGGCCAGCCACCCGCGCAGCGCCGCCCCGGCCGCCAGCGCCGCGAGCAGCAGCCACCGTGCGATCCGCATGTCGTCGGCGGTGGGTGGGTGTTCGTCGGGCGGCACGGGGGGGACCCTCGTGATACATCAAGCCTTTCCGTCGATGGGCTCGATCAAGATCGCGCGGCTGCTGGAGGACCGGGACTACGGCCTCCAGCTGACCCTGGTGACCGGGGCGGAGGGCCTCGGCCGCGTCATCACCAGCTCGCGCATCCAGAAGCCGGGCCTCGCGCTCGCCGGGTTCACCGAGCACCTCCATCCCGAGCGGGTCCAGGTGTTCGGCAACACCGAGATCTCCTATCTCAACACCCTGGACGAGGCCACGCAGCGCGAGGCGCTGAAGAAGCTCAGCGACTCGGACCTGGCTTGCGTGGTGGTGACCAAGGACCTGCCGATTCCTCGCTCGCTGGTGGACGCGTGCAGCGCGGCGCAGCTGGCGCTGATGAAGACGCCGCTGCTCTCCTCCACCTTCATCCAGCAGGTCACCAGCTTTCTCGACGAGGCGCTCACCGAATCCGCCAGCCTGCACGGCGTGCTGATGGACGTCATCGGGGTGGGCATCCTCCTGCTCGGCAAGTCCGGCATCGGGAAGAGCGAGATCGCGCTCGATCTCGTGACCCGCGGGCACCGGCTGGTGGCGGATGACATCGTCGAGGTCACCCGGCGCAAGCAGGACACGGTCTACGGCTCGGGCAACCCGATCATCAAGCACCACATGGAGATCCGCGGCCTGGGGATCATCAACATCAAGGACCTGTTCGGCGTCGCTGCGGTCCGTGATCGGAAGAAGATCGAGCTGGTCATCGAGCTGGTGGAGTGGGATCCACATCGCGAGTACGACCGGCTGGGCGTGGAGGAGCGTTTCTTCAGCGTGGTCGGGGTGGATCTGCCGCTCTCCACCATCCCCGTCCGGCCAGGCCGCAACATCACCACGCTGATCGAGGTGGCGGCGCGAAATCATCTCCTCAAGCTGCAGGGCCACCACAGCGCCAAGGAGTTCGCCGAGCAGCTGAACCGCGCCATCGCCGAGGGCGCCATGCGGAGGACCCTGGGCGAGGAGGTGGAGTGATGGACGCCCCGGCGGACGGACGCCGGCGCATCGTCATCCTCACCGGGGTCTCGGGCTCCGGGAAATCCACCGCGGTCCGGGCGCTCGAGGACGCGGGGTACTTCTGCATCGACAACCTCCCCGTCGTCCTCCTGCCCCAGCTCACCGGGTTGGCCGAGCTGGCCCAGCCGGACACGCGGCTGGGCCTGGTGGTCGACGCCCGGGAAGGAGAGATGCTCCGGCAGGCTCCGGGCATCGTCGCCCGCCTCCGGGCCGAGGGGCACCACGTGGAGCTGGTCTTCCTCGACGCCTCGGACGAGAGCCTGGTTCGCCGCTATTCCGAGACCCGGCGCCGGCATCCCCTGGCCTCGGAGGAGAGCGTGCCCGCGGGCATCGCCCGGGAGCGGGAGCTGCTCGCCGACCTCCGGGACCTGGCCGACCAGGTCATCGACACCTCCCAGCTCAACGTCCACGACCTGAAGCGGCTGATGATGGCCCGCTTCGGCGAGGCCGGGGCGGCCCTCCCCAGCCTGACCGTCATCTCCTTCGGCTACCGGTACGGGGTGCCGCCCCAGGCGGACCTGGTGTTCGACCTGCGCTTCCTTCCCAACCCCTACTTCGTCCCCGAGCTGAAGCCGCTCACCGGGGAAGACCCACGCGTGGCGAGCTACGTCCTCGAGCGGTCCGAGACCCAGGAGTTCCTGAACCGAATCGTGGATCTGGCCCAGTTCCTGTTCCCCCGGTACCAGCGGGAAGGGAAGGCCTACCTGACGGTCGCCCTCGGCTGCACCGGCGGGAAGCACCGGAGCGTCGCCGTGGCCGCCGCCCTCGCCCAGCGTCTCGGCGCTGGCCGGCCGGACGTGCAGCTCCAGCACCGCGACATCGAGAAGGAGTAAGCGAGCAAGCTCGCCTCGGGGGTGCTCCAGGCCTGTTACTGGCCTCGAGAAGGTCGAGCGAGGGTCGTTCCAACCCAGGGGTCTGCCTGGACGCCGGCTGGCCCACCCCCGATCTCCGTCTTATCCTGAGAGTGCACGTGAAGATCCGGTGGTCAACGCGTGTCGAATGGTTGCAGCCCATGGCGGCCTGGGAGTAGGAGCCGCGGCCGGACTGCAGAGAGGTGTCATCATGGTCGGGCTCGTCGTCGCAGCCCATGGTCGTCTGGCGCAGGAACTGGTGGCGACCGCCGAACAGATCATGGGAGCTATGCCGGAGGTGGCGACGGTCAGCATCGAGCCGGGCACCTCGCCGGAGGACATCCGCGCCCAGATGCGCGCGGCCGTGAAGGAGCTCGATCACGGCGACGGCGTGCTCGTGCTCGCCGATCTCTTCGGTGGCACCCCGTGCAAGGAGTCGCTTCTGCTCTGCCAGAAGGCGAACGTCGAGGTGCTGGCCGGCGTGAACCTTCCGATGCTGATGAAGGCTGCCTCGCTCCGCAAGGAGCCCTTGCCGCTGCACGATCTTGCGCAGGCGCTCTACACGTACGCCCAGCGCAACATCCGCTTCGCTTCCGAGCTGGTTCGCGACGCCGCCGGCCGCCACGTCGCGTCCTGAGAGCACGCCGTCAGGGCGGATGGCTACCGTCCGCTCGCCTGCAGGCACCCCCGAGCCACCGTGATCTCCTTCCTCCGCATCGACAGCCGGCTCATCCACGGACAGGTGGTCGAGGCCTGGCTTCCGGGGCTCAAGGTCGAGCGGGTCGTGGTCGCGGACGACGAGGCTGCGCACAGTCCGCTGATGAGGACCGCGATGGGGCTGGCGGTCCCCCCCGAGCTCGAGGTGGACATCCTTCCGCTCCGGGAGACCCCCTTCCCGACGTTCGCCTCCGACCCTGTTCGCACCCTCCTCCTGCTTCGTGACGTCCAGGCGCTGCTGGAAGCGCGAAAGCTCGGTCTTCCTCGGACCCGGGTGAACCTGGGCAACGTCCACCACGGGCCGATGCGGAAGCCGGTCTCGACCTCGGTGTTCCTGAATGCCGAGGAGATGGAGCAGCTGAAGGCCCTCCACACCGAGGGCTGGGACATCGAGGCCCGGGGGGTTCCGTCCGAGCGGCCGGTCACCTTCACCGAGATGGTGGAGCGCTTCAGGAAGGGCTAGACAGCCCGCCCATGCACGTCGCCTGGGCGGACGTCGCGCTTGCGGGGATCTGGGGCGCGCTGACGAGCCTGGAGCGTCGTGCATTCCTGCAGGCCATGTTCAGCCGCCCCCTGGTGGCCGCCACCGGCATGGGGCTGCTCCTGGGCCAGCTGCAGACCGGGCTCTACCTGGGGATGATCCTCGAGCTGTTCTACCTGGGGACGGCCTCGCTCGGGGCAGCGCTCCCGGAGAACGACACGCTCGCGGCGACCGGGACCACTGCCGCGGCCGCGATGATGGCCGAGCAGACCGGCGGTGGGGGAACCCCGGCCATCTGGAGCCTGTCCCTTCTCCTCTTCGCCGGTCTGGGGCTGCTGGGGCGGGCAGTGGACCGGCGACTCGAGTCCCACGCCGCGGCGCTCAGCGCGCACGGGCTGGAGCTGGCCGAGCATGGTCAGCTCGAGCGGGCGGTGCGGCAGAACCTCTGGGGCATCTGGCCCTATGCGCTCGCCTACTTTCTCCTGAACGTGGCCTGCGCGGCGCTGGGCCTGTTGATCGGCACGCTCCTCTCCCAGGTACCGCTGGTCGTGCTCCGGGGGCTGGCATGGGCCTTCCCGGCAATGGCCTCGGTCGCCGCGGCCATCGCCGCCCGCGGCTCGCATGCACGGAACGCGGCTCTCTGGGGCGTGCTCGGCGCCGCGGTGATGACGGCGGCGACGCTGGTCATGGCCTGGGTGAGCGGATGATCGGCCCGGGGACGCACCTGCCGACGTCGGTGAAGCTGCGGGTCTTCCTGCGGTCGCTCCTGCTTCAGGCCAGCTGGAACCCGAAGGGGATGCAGAACCTCGGGCTGGTCTACGCCCTCTACCCGGCGCTGGAGGTGCTCTACCCGGACCCGGAGAAGCGGCGGGAGGCGGTGCAGCGGCACCTGACCTTCTTCAACACCCACCCGTACGTGGCCGCGGCCATCGTGGGCGGGGTCCTCTACCACGAGGAGCGGATCGCCGCCGGCGAGGAGGATCCCCGCCGGGTGACCGAGTTCAAGGGCGCCCTCATGGGTCCGCTCGCCGCGCTGGGTGACGGGTTCTTCTGGCTGTCGCTCCGGCCTGCGGCGGGCGCGCTGTGCGCGGCGCTGGTGCCGTGGCTGGGCGCCTGGGCGGCGGTGCTCTTCCTGGTCCTGTACAACGTCGTCCACTTCACGCTCCGTGCCCGTCTGTTCCGGATGGGGCTGCAGCTCGGCGATCGCCTGGTCGAGGCGGTGGCCCGGGCCCGACTCCCCACGCGGGGTGCCCGCCTCCGGGCGGTGGCGGCGGCCAGCGCGGGTGCGGCAGCGGCGTACCTTGCCTTCGCGTTCGGGGCGCAACAGGGGGGCGTCGGAGGGTGGCTCCTCGCCGGAGGTTGTCTGGCCCTGGGGGCGCTCAGTTACTTTCTGGTGGCCAGGAAGGTTCCCACCGCCCTGCTCACCGCCATGGCGGCACTCCTGGCCGGATGCCTGGGTGCCTGGCTGTAGGATGTTTGGGGAGAGGTGATGTCGTCGGAGAGCGCGGAAGCCGAGTTCACGATCATCAACCAGCTGGGGCTCCACGCCCGGGCGGCCGCCCAGCTGGTCCAGCTCGCCAACCGCTGCAAGTGCGACGTCACCCTCAAGACCGACTCCGAACCCGTGAACGGCAAGTCGATCATGGGCGTGCTGATGCTGGCCGCCGCCCAGGGGCAGGTGCTCACCGTCTCGGCCGTCGGGCCGGGAGCGGCGGATTGTGTCCGGGAGATCGGCGAGCTCATCGCCAATCGCTTCGGGGAGGGTCAGTGAAGGTGGCCCGGTGAGCACTCAGGCGATCAGCCTCAAGCTCCAGGCCATCGGCGCCAGCCCGGGCATGGCGGTGGGCCGTGCCTTCGTGCTCGACCGCCGGCGGGTGCGAACCCCCAAGATGAAGCTCGGCGCCCCTGAGGTCGAGCGGGAGCTGATGCGGTTCAAGACCGCCGTCGACCTCTCCGAGCATCAGCTGCTCGAGCTGAAGACGCGGCTGGAGCAGAGCGACGGCAAGGACCACGCTCTCATCCTCGAGGCGCACCGGCTGATGCTCCGCGACCCGATGCTCGTGGACGAGGTGAACAAGCTGATCGCCGCCGAGCAGATCAACGCCGAGTGGGCGGTCCGCCGGGTGACCCGGAAGATCAAGCATCTCTTCGACGAGATCCCCGACGAGTACTTCCGCGAGCGCCGGGCGGACGTGGACTTCATCGCCGACCGGGTGGTGAGAAATCTCCTGGGGCAGGTGGTGGACGTCGAGGAGGAGGTCCCCGAGGGGGCGATCATCGTCGCTCACGACCTGTCCCCGGCGGACGCGGCGATGCTGGCCCGGACGGGGCGGGTGGCGGCGTTCGTGACCGACGTGGGCGGCTCCACCAGCCACACCGCCATCGTGGCCCGGGCCCGGAGCACGCCGGCGGTCGTCGGGGCTGGCCGGGTGTCGGAGCAGATCTCCCCGGGGGACGTCGTCGCCGTGGACGGATCGCGGGGGCTGCTCTGGGTCAACCCTCCGGCGGAGACGCTGACCGACATCCGGTCGGACCTCGAGAAGCTGCTCGCCCGTAGTCGCGAGGCGATGCAGGTGGCGCAGCTGCCGGCGATCACCACCGACGGGTTCCGGGTCCGGATGCAGGGGAACATGGAGTTCCTCGAGGAGATCCCCGAGCTGCTCGCCGCCGGCGCCGAGGGCATCGGCCTCTACCGGACCGAGTTCCTCTTCCTCGACCGGCTCGAGGCGCCCACCGAGGAGGAGCACTACCTCGCGTACCGGAGCGTCCTGGAGAAGCTCGGAGGACGGCCGGTGACCATCCGGACCGTGGACCTCGGCGGGGACAAGATGCCGGGGTTCCGGAAGACCGAGCGCGAACCCAACCCGGCGATGGGGCTGCGGGCCATCCGGTACTCGCTCCGGCAGCGGGACATGTTCCGGGCCCAGCTGCGGGCGCTGCTCCGGGCGAGCGTGCACGGAGCTCTTCGCATCATGTTCCCGCTCATCTCCGGCGTGGCCGAGCTCCGGGAGGCGCGGACCGAGCTCGAGCGCTGCCGGGCGGAGCTGTCGCGCGAAGGCGTGCCGATGAGCGGGCGCTTCCCGGTGGGCATCATGGTCGAGACGCCCAGCGCCGCGTGGATCGCCGACCGCCTCGCCCAGGAGGCGGACTTCTTCAGCATCGGGACCAACGACCTCATCCAGTACACGCTGGCCATCGACCGGCAGAACCGGGACGTCGCTTACCTGTACAAGCCATTTCACCTGTCGGTGCTGCGCTCGCTGAAGGCGATCGCCGATGCGGGTCGGGCCGCCGGCATCCCGGTCTCGATGTGCGGCGAGGTTGCGGGAGATCCACGCTACGCGCTGCTGCTGCTCGCGCTCGGCCTGGAGGAGCTGTCGATGCCGGCCGGGCAGATCCCGGTGATGAAGGCGGTCATCCGCCGCTGTTCGCGGGCGGACGCGGTGCGGGTCATCGACGAGGCGATGAAGCTCACCACCGCCGAGGAGATCGACCGGCACCTGCGCGGGTTCGAGGCGCGGCTGGGCATCGAGGTGGCGTGAGCGCCGAACCCACGGCGACGCTCCCCTCGCTCTCGCCGCTTCCGGGGCTCCTGACGGCGTGAGCCTGGCCCGCCCGGTCAGGCGGGCACTCCGAGGTTCGCGCGAGCCGCCGCCAGCAGCTCGAGCGCGTTGGCGCCCAGGATCGTCACGCCTCCCCAGCCCTCGCGGACGCCGGGAACATCCAGCGCCCTTCCACCGACGGCCAGCAGCAACTTCGTCCGGGCCCGCAGCGCGTCGACCGCGGCTCGCGCGGCCGGGAGGTGAACGGGCATCGTCACGCTGAGGGCGACCAGGTCCGGCCGGGTGCGCTCGACGAAGGCGAGGAGCCCGTCGGTCGGGACGTCGGCGCCGAGGAAACGCACGTCGAACCCGTGGAGGTCGAGCACGTCCGCGCAGATGCGCGCGCCGAGGTCGTGGAGCTCACCTTCCACGCAGGCCACCAGCACGGTCTTGCCTACCGCCGGACGCCGGATCGACTGCTGGTAGAGGTGGGCGAGCGCGAGCTGCGAGACTGCGGTCGCCTGGTGCTCCTGGGCGACGCTGATCGAGTTCTGCTCCCAGAGCCGGCCGATCTCCCGCTGCGCTTGCTGGATGACGCGGAGGTGCAGATCGATGACCGAGTTCCCTCGCCCGATCCCCTCGTCCATCAGCAGGCGGACCGCCTCCCGCCGGTCACCCGCCAGCTGAGCCGCGAGGTAGGAGCGACTCAGCTCATCCAGCTCGGGACGGTCCCCGAGGCAATCGTCGTCCTCTGCCAAGGTCCCGAGAATGGTCCCGGGCCCTGGGGCTTGCAACGCCGCCGTGCGCCCTACTTCGGCCCGCCCACTCCCAGGACCCGACGGAGGAAGTCGTCCCGGTCCACCCGCACCTGGGATGCCTCCATCCCGTGGCTCGTGGCGTAGGTCCGGACCTCGCCGCGGCTGCCGATCGCCTGACGCCACAGCACGATCTGCTGCGCCGGGACGTAGAAGTCCTCCTCCGCCAGCTGCACCAGGATCGGTCCCTCGACGGCGGGGAGCGCGTCGATGGGGTCCATCGCGGCGAGGCGCCGGCGGTAGTCCTGCTCGTCGGTGGGGCGCTTCTTCGGGTCGTAGAACATCCAGTGCTCGAAGCGCGGAGTGAGCGCCAGAAGCACGTGGCACCGTGGCCGCCCGTCTGCGGCCGAGGCCAGCAGCCCGGTCATCCCCCCGAAGTCGTGCCCCACCACCGCCAGCTTTCCCTGATCCACCTCGGGCTCCTGGCCCAGGAGGACGAGGCCGCGCCGGAGCGAGACGACCTGGGCGGTGAAGGCCGCCGGGTCCTCGTCCATGGTGCGCTTCTTGTACCAGTCAGGCTGGCTCCACAGCGTGTCCACCAGCAGCGAGACCACACCCTGCTGGGCGAGCCGCACCGCATCCTCCAGGAACTCGGTCCGGTTGGTGGTCGCGGGCTCGCCGAGCCAGTGCACCCAGAGCACCGCGGGGCCGCGTCTGGTTCCCTGCGGTGGGCGAACCAGGGTCGCCTGCACCGGCGCGGTGCTCGGCGCCCCGGCGTAGGTGATCTCGACGACCTGGGTGCCCGCGCGGTCCGAGGTGGAGACGACCCGGACGTCGAGGGGAGTGCCCGGATCGGGAAAGCGGGCGTCGTAGGCCTTCGAGGCCTCGGGTCTCGGGGGAGGGGCAGACCGGGTGGCACCGGTGCTGGCGCACGCGCCAGCGAGCGCGAGGAGCGGGAGGACGGAGAGGAAGCGGAGCATGAGCGCCGGCACTCTCGGCGGCAGAGCGCCCCTCTGCAACGGGTGCGCAGTGGAAAAGGACTGGCGAGCAGCCACCCGGCTGCGATGTGCTGCCGGCTCCCATGGCCAGGCGACGGCGGAAGCGAGAGATCGACGAGGCGTTCGAGTTCGAGGTCTACGCGCCGGGAACGCTCTCTCTCGACGACGTGGACCTGTCGATCCGGGTCAAGGGCGACGAGCGCTACGCGGAGGAGCTGAAGCGGCGGCAGCGCGAGGTGTTCGGGCTCCAGGTCAAGATGTTCCAGACCGGCCAGCGTGCGATCTTCGTCTTCGAGGGCTGGGATGCGGCGGGGAAGGGCGGCTGCATCAAGCGGCTCACTGCCGAGATGGATCCCCGAGGCTACAAGGTGTGGCCCATCGGGCCGCCGGACGAGGAAAGCCGCCGCCACAACTACCTCTGGCGGTTCTGGAACCGTCTCCCCGGCCGAGGGGAGGTCGCGGTGTTCGACCGGAGCTGGTACGGCCGGGTCCTGGTGGAGCGCGTGGAGCGTCTTGCCACCAAGGAGGAGTGGAAGCGCGCCTACGACGAGATCAACGCCTTCGAGCGAACGCTGACCTCCGACGGAGTCCGGATGAGGAAGTTCTTCCTCCACATCGACCGCAAGACGCAGCTCGAGCGCTTCAAGGAAAGGGAGACTGACCAGTTCAAGAGCTACAAGATCGGCCCGGACGACTGGCGGAACCGCCGCCGGTGGAAGGACTACGTGAAGGCCATCGAGGAGATGCTCGACCGCACCCACCGGCCCGATGCGCCGTGGGTGCTCGTCTCCGCCGACGACAAGCACCACGCGCGGCTGGAGGTGCTCCGGATCGCCGCCGAGGTGATGGCTTCCACGCTCGAGAAGCGCCGCTGAACGGCGCCCCCCGGCCCCGCCTAGCGAACAGTGAGGTGCCAGGTGAGGGTCGTGTCGCCGGTCATGCCGAAGCTGTCCTTCTGGCGCCACACCAGCGTGTGCTGGCCTCGAGAGAGCGGCTTCACCATGAAGAGGTAGCCGTCGGCGACCGCGGGCTGCTGATCACCGGTGATGCAGCCGTCGAGCGTCGTCTGGAGGCTGAGGTCCCCCTTGATGTTGAAGAGGTCCTTGGAGGTGGACCGGTAACGGAGCATGTCCGGCTGAGGCACTCCGTCGATGGTGACCTCGAGGAAGAAGACCGTGTCGACGAAGGCCTTCGCCGGGCCGATGAGGAAGTCGTAGAGCGACTGTCCCGGAGCTGGCTGGAACGCCGGGTCGGGGCAGGGATAGTCGTTGAGGAAGGCGCTGGTCTGGACCAGCAATGACTTGTTCTGGGGAATGGTGCAGCTGCGCTCGCCCTCGAACTGGGGGCCACCGGGGATCACCGAGGCCAGGAACCACACCGGCCCTTGCTGATCGACGCCGCAGCTGGCGCCGGTCTGATCGAGCAGGGGATTGCTCCCGGCCGGCTGACGGTAGATCCACTTCCAGGCGAGCTCACCCCACCGTTCCATCGAGGTGCCGTAGGGGCTGGCGTCCGGGTCGAAGAGAACGGCGCCCTTGCTTTCTTGAAGGTCGGCGACTTCCTGCGAGGACTCTGGTTCGGCCATCTGGCCGCCACCGCAACCCAGCACGGTGGCGACGACGAACGCGACGACGACTGCGGACATCGGGAAGGGGCGCATCGGAGTCTCCTGGTCGGTTGCACCCGGAGCTTCCCAGCCGGCGACGCGCCCGGAGGATCCTCTTCGGCGTTTTCCGATGGACCAGTCGACGCGCCGGCGCGCGCGCCTCGTCCGCGGCGCCGGGTGTCGACAGGGCCTACTTCGGGGCCTCGACCTTCACCGGCCCGAACTGCTTCAGCGAGTCCTGCACCACCTTCTGGTCGCCCACCACCACCAGGGTCATCCGCTTCGGATCGAGGTACTTCCGCGTGATCCGGGTGACGTCCGCCGGCGTCACCGCCTGCACCCGCTGCACGAAGGTGCGCAGCCAGTCCGCCGGGAGACCGTGGAGGTCGACGAAGCGGAGCTGAGTCACGATCCCCGCCCGGCTGCTGTTGCGGAGCACGAAGGTGCCGGCCACGTACTTCCGGATTCCGGCGAGCTCCTCGTCGCCCGGTGGCTCCTTCCGGAGCTTCTCGATCTCGTTGAAGATCTCCTGCACCGCCGCGGCGGTGTCCTTGGTGGTGACGTCCGCTGACTCGGCCCAGGTGCCCACGCCTGGATGGAGACCGATGATGCTCCGGGGCGAGTAGGTGTACCCGCGCTTCTCGCGGATGTTGGCGGTGATGCGGCTGCCGAAGCTGCCGCCCAGGAGCGCGTCGGTCACCACCAGAGGGATGTAGTCCGGCGAAGTGGGAGGGATGGCTGGCAGGCCCAGCCGCACGGTGGACTGCACCGCCCCCGGCCGGTCCAGGAGCAGGACCTTCCGGCCGGCCTTCGGCGCGGGCTTCGGCCGAGGCGCGCCCTTCGCCTTGGCCCAGCCACCGAACGCCTCCTCGATCGCGGGTCGCGCCGCCGCCGCGTCGAACCGTCCCACCACGTAGAGGTGGGCCCGGTCCGCGCCGGCGAAGCGGGTCCAGAGCTGCTTCGCCTGCTCCAGCGTGAAGCGGTCCACATCGGCCGCCACCGGGAGCACCCGCCCGTAGGGATGGTTGCCGTAGATGGCCCGGAAGAACAGCTCCTCGGCCAGCGGCTGTGGCTGGCTGCGCTGGATGGCCACCTCTCGCTGGAGGTCGCCGCGGAGCCTGGCCAGCTCCGCGGTGGGGAACGCGGGGGTACGTGCCACCTCCGCCACGAGGCGGATGGCGTCCACGGTGGAGTCGCCGAGGCACTCGATGTCCAGCGAGGTCTCGTCCACGCGAACGTTTGCCTCCAGCGCGCCGCCGAGCCGGGCCGCCGCCTCGGCCACCTCCACCGCGCTCTTCTTCGCGGTGCCCTGGAGGAGGAGCTTCCCCATCAGGTCGGCAAGTCCGGTCTGCTTCGCCGCCTCGTCAGCGTTCCCCAGGCGCATGGCAAGGGACACGTTGGTCTTGGGAACCGCTCCGTAGGGGACGAGCGTCACCTTGAGGCCGTTCTTCAGGGTGAAGACGGTGGTGGAGGGCAGCTCGAAGGGCGGGGTGGCGCCAGGCGCCGGAGGCACCTCCGGAGCGCCCGTGGCGAGCCCGGTGGCGAGGAGCGCGACTGCGAGCACGGTGCGCGACATCACTTTCCTCCCGCTGGCTGGAGGGCGACCACGGTCCGGTTGGTCGGACGCAGCCATTCCTGTGCGGTGCGCTGGATCAGCTCGGGCGTCACCGCGAGCAGGCTCGGCTCGATGCGGTTCACCGCCGCGGCGTCACCGTCGAAGAGGGCGTGGGTGGCCAGGAGGTCCGCCCGGCCGAAGCCGAAGATCGTCTCGAGGTCCGCGTAGTAGGCGCTCCGGGCCTTCACCTGGGCGCGCTCCAGCGTCGCGGCATCCACCGGAGCTTGCCGCAGCGGCTCGATCGCCGTGTCGATGGCCGAGACGATCTCCTTGGGCGAGTGCGCGGCGTCGTGGAACAGGTAGGCCATCCAGAGCATCGGCCCCTGGTAGTTGTACTGGTTGCCGAGCAGGTTCGCGCCGCCCGCGACCTCGCCGGTCAGCCCGCGCTTCTGGACCAGCTCCTGGTAGAGGCGGCTGTCCGGACCGGCGACCAGGATCTGCTGCAGCAGCGCCATGGCCCAGAACTCGGGCGAGCCGCGCGGTGGCAGGTGGTAGGCGACCGCGAGCGCAGGGCGCGTCGCGAGCTTGTCGTCCACGGTCTTCCACTGCTCCTCGGTCTGCTTCGGCTCGGTCAGATCCGGGATGGGCGGAACGTCCGCGCGGGGAATGTTCTCGAAGTACTTGGCAACCAGAGGCTTCACCACCGCCGGATCGAAGCTCCCGCTCACCACCAGCACCGCGTTGTTGGGCGCGTAGTAGGTCTTGAAAAACTGCTGGACGTCCTCGAGGGTCGCGGCGTCCAGGTCACCCAGGTCGCCGTAGAAGTTGTGCGCGTTGTACCAGTTCTTGTTCGCCAGCTGCGGCACGGTCAGCCACGGCCAGCCGCCATAGGGGCGGTTGAGCACGTTGACCCGGACCTCGCTCTTCACCACGCCCTGCTGGTTGGTGAGGTTATCCTGCGTCACCTTGAGGCCGCGCATCCGATCCGCCTCGGCCCAGAGCATCGTCTCCAGCACGTTGGAGGGGACCACCTCGAAGTAGTTGGTGAAGTCGAAGCGGGTGGACCCGTTGAGAATGCCGCCGTTCCGCTGCACCAGCTGGATGAAGGCGAGCTTTCCCAGGTTCTCGCTGCCCTGGAACATCATGTGCTCGAAGAGGTGTGCGAACCCGGTGCGGTTGCGCGGCTCGATGCGGAACCCGATGTGGTAGTAGACCGCCACCGTCACGATGGGCGCGGTGGTGTCGCGCGAGAGCACCACCCTGAGCCCGTTGGGGAGGGTGTAGCCGTCGACGGGAATCTCGAGGGCCGGCTTCGCGTCGGGCGGGATGAAGCGCGCTGCCGCGGCGTCGGCCGAGGGTGGCGGCGTCGGGGCGGCGACGGGACGAGCCGGAGGGGGCGTCTCGGCCGGAGGAGCCGAGTGCGCGCACCCGAGCAGGAGGGCGAGCGTGAGACAGGCGAGGGTCCGCATGGAGAGGGCGCTCGTAGTCTCCGGACACCCCCCTCGACAAGCCCTCTTCCGCGGATGGTCCCGCGGGGCGTTCACCCGTCGTCCGGGCGATCCCGCTCGAAGTGGCGAGTCAGCGTCGGCTGCACCCCGAGCCACGCCTCCCGCCGCACCGTCCACAGTTCGTAGGTGGGGGTGAAGAGGTTCGTCTCGTCGAACGAGCCGAGGTGCAGCTCGATCTCGTCCGAGCCGTCGGTCACCCCGAATACCGGGGCGCCGCAGCGGGTGCAGAAGGCGTTGTGGTCCCCCGGCCTTCTCTGGA
>JBKPMY010000007.1:0-15080 GCA_046732375.1 Myxococcota bacterium | reverse complement strand
GGATTCGCTTGCGAGTCACCCATTTCATGGTGCGCTCCAGACCGGCTACTTCGGACTGGCCGTCAGGTCGTCGAACTCGATCACCGAGTCGGCCTTGGTCCAGACCCCGAACTTTCCGGCGTCGGCGAATGTCTTGTCGTGGGCATCGATGACCTTCTGCGCATCGTAGAAGACCTGGAAGTGGTCGCCCTGTGCCTCGACCGCGAGCTCGTGCCATTTGCCCGAGGGGACCTTCCCATTCCAGCCCGCGAACTGCCGGCGATCGCCCTTGACCACGTAGTAGAGCCGGACGTTGTCCTCGAGGGCGTTGACGCGCGCCACGTAGTAGTTGTCGGCGTCCTTGAGCCGGAAGACCAGCCCACAGCCCTGGTCGACCTTACCCGAGACCGGCTTGCACTTCACCGAAAGCCGGAGGTCCTTCATCTCCGGTCCAGTGAAGGCGACCGGAAAGCGGTAGTCGGTTCGATCGGCGTAGGTCTGGACGAGGACGTTCTTTCCACTGGGCGCATCGTCAACGGCTTGAACCACCCATTTCCCGGGCGGCCCCTTTCCCGTCCGCCCGAACGAGAAACCCTGAGGTGGCTCACCGGGCTTGTCGGCCTCGAAATCGAACCGCCTCACCGAGCCCTCCTGTGCGAGTGCGCTCAGGGTCAAGCCCACCGGAAGGGCCAGACACAACTTGAAGCCTCGATGCATAATGGTTGACCTCCTGCGAGACTGTTTCGAGATCCAGCGTCGCCTCTCGACCAGATCTCTTTGCATGTAGCCAGCGAGCGCGATCGGCCCGCCGAAGCCGAAGGTGCCGAGTCGGAGGAAGTAGAGGAGGAACTGCCAGATCGGGCAGGGCACGACGGCCATCGCTGTGACCCGCGACTCAGCCGACGTCGGCAAGGATACTCCTTGGCGAATGCGTTCGAACGGCGCGGGTCACCCGTGCAGTGCGGTGCCCGCCTTCTGCGCGCGCTCGAGCCTTCGCTGGACCTCGTCCCACCGGATGTTCTGGAAGAACGCGTCGATGTACTTCGCCGCGGCCGCGCCATAGTCGATCGCGTACGCGTGCTCGTACATGTCCATGACCATCAGGGGCTCGCTGTAGGCTGCGGTCTGGGTGTGGTTGCCGCTCCAGTGGATCCCGAGCTGACCGGTCTGGAAGTTGTGGTCGAGCACCGCCCAGCCGCTCCCGCCGGCGAGTGACGCCCCGACTGCCCGGAACAGCTCCTCGAAGCGACCGAAGCTCCCGAAGGAGCGCGACAGCGCAGCCTGGACAGCGTTCCCGGCCTTTCCGTCGCCTCCCAGGTTCGCGAAGTAGAGCTCGTGGAGCACCATCGAATTGTTGAAAGTCAGCTCGCGTTCCTTCAGTCCTGCAACCAGAAACCCTGGCGTGTCCTTGTTCACCCGGGAGAGCTCCTCCTCGACCTTGTTCAGGTTCTTCACGGCTCCGCCGTAGTTGTTCTCGTGATGGGAGCGGAGGAGTTGCTCCGAGAGTCCCTTCAGCTTCGACGGGTCGAAGGGGAGCGGCACGATCGCGTGCTTGCCCGGTGCCACTCCGCCCTGGGCCACTCCAGCATCCACGCTTCCGCCAGCTGCCCCTGCCATCGCCGTTCCTCCTCCGGAGAGCGCGGCTGCTCCCAGCGCGAGTCCGGACATGACCTCTCGTCTGCTCACCGATTTCACCTGTTCCTCCTTCGCCGAGGAGCAGTCTGCGCGACGTCCGTGGACCGCGCACCGGAGAGCGCTTGCAGAAGCCGAGAACAGGACTCAGCCGGGACGGCCTGTCGATCCAGGCCAGCAGCTGTAGCTGGCTTGCATCAAGAACATCCCTTCGGCGTCATGGTCGAGCGTCGGTGCCGAGCGCCGCGGTGAGGATGCTTCCTGCCTCGCTCGCCGGATAGTCGGAGACGAAGAGGTACTCGATTCCCTCGACCGTTCGGCGACAGACAGTGTAGCCGTGCACGCGCTCGTCGCACACGGTCTGGCGAGCTCCCCGACCGGTCCGCTCGACGAAGATCGACACTCTCTTCGTCCCCAGCTCGTAAGAGGCCATCGGGATCAGGCGACCACTGATGTGGCAGAGGCGCGCGCCAACCAGCGTCGCCGCGGGCACCTGGGGGATGTGTAGCGAGAAGTCGACTTTTCCGGCGAACCACCGTTCGAGTTCCCTGGGATCGGCTCCGGCGACGTCGAACGGCTCCTCGCGGGTAAGGCTGATCCCGACGTGATCTCCGATCACTTCGGCCATCGCGAGCCGATCGCGGACGGCGGAAACGCCGACCAGCAGCGCGGCGAGAGCGGCTGCCAGCCCGCCAGCGGCGACAGCCAGGCGGACGCTTCTCCGGCGGCCGCGCCTCCGGTCGGTGGCCGCGACGAGGCGCGCCTTGAAGTCCTCGGATGCGATGGCGCTCGGAGCCGAGGTCTTCACCGCGTCCTTCAACCAGCGGAGCTCCTCGAGCTGCGAGCGACAGGTCGGGCAGGAGTGGACATGGCTTCCGACGCTTGCCGACTCGAGCTCCGGAAGCGCGCTGTCGACGTAGGCGCTGAGCGTCTCGAACGGAGCGCAGCTCATTGGCTCACTCCTGGGTCGAGGACGCCAGCCCGGGCTCTGAGCGCTGCGAGGAGCTGCGCCCGCCCGCGAGCGATTCGCGAGCGCACCGTTCCCACCGGGCACGAGAGCGCTTCGGCAATCTCCGGATAGGAGAATCCCTCCACGTCGCAGAGAAGGATCGACGTCCGCCATTCCTCCGGCAGCTCGGAGAGCGCCTTCGAGACCTCGTCACTGAACCCTCGCTCCACGATCTCCACTTCCAGATTCCCCGTCGACGCCTCGGTGGGGCTCGGATTCGCCGCGAGGATCCGGGCCCGATGCTCCATGCGCCGGCGCTGGTCGAGAAAGCCTCGGCGGACGATGCTGAACAGCCAGGGAAGGACCAGCTCCGGGTCTTGCATGTCCTTTCGTGATGCCAGCGCACGGATCAGCCCGTCCTGGACCAGGTCCTCCGCCGTGTCGGCATCGCCGCAGAGATGCAATGCGAAACGCCGGAGACGACCTGCACCGGCGAGCGCCGCAGCGATGAGCTCGTCCTCGCTCAAGCCATCCCCTTGCCGGAATCCGGGAGCGCTGGCTCAGTCCCGAGACACTGTAGGCCGCGGGGACGGGGCGGTTTCCAGGAGTCTCGCCTCCCTTGCACGTTTTTCCTTCGCCTCCTCGAGTGCACGCTGAACCAGCGTGGCGTCTTCCCCGAAGAAGGCGACGTTGTCGAACGCGTCCTTGGCGACCCCCTCGGCCAGTGCCTGAGCCTGCGCGGAGCTGGCACCGACCACGAGGATCCGGGTGTGATGGTCGTCCATCGGCAGACGCCCGTCGTCCTTCGCCTTCCGGACGTCGGAGAGGGGAAGGGAGCGAGCCCCCGGAAGAGTCGTCGCGCCTCGCGCGTCGAGGAGCACGGCGGTCCGGTCCTTCTCCAGAATGTCGAGCAGTGCCGGCAGCTCGATCTGCTGGACCCCCCCGAGAGCACGCCAGACCGGCATCCCGAGCTGGTAGCGGCGAACCTCGGTGAATCCTGCCGCGAGGAGGTCGTCTGCCAGCCGCCTGCTCCGTCCGCAGTAGAGGCCGTTGCAGTAGAGGATGATGGGTTGCGCTCGGTTGCCCTTCACCAGCTTTTCGATCGGTGCCAGGTCCGAGGTGTACTGGGAGGGTGGAAGGCCGGGCTTCCCGGCGACGTTCAGCGCCCCCGGCAGGTGCCCCGTCGCGAACTCCGCCGGAGACCGGGCATCGAGGATGAGTGCGCGCTTCGTCGTGAGCTCTGCGCGGAGCTCACGGGTCGAGATCTCCGGTGCTCTCGTCCCGGTTGTGTCAGCCAAGGGCCCGGCGACCGCATCGATGGCATTCGGAGCGTCGGCGGATCGAGCGCCGGAGGGAAGGGCGAGAGCGAGGACCCACAAGACTCGGACGAACTTGAGCATCGCGACCTCTCCGGGTGGCTTCAAGCGGTCTCACCGCCGTTCGCCAGGTGAGACGTCTCCAGCGCCGAAAATGGTTCCCGGCCACGGTTCGGGCTGGGCCGACGTGGAGTCCAGTGAGGGCTCGCAGCCCGCGCCTTCGTCCGATCCTCGTCGACAGCTCGAACTGATCGTTGCTGCGTATCGCTCTCCCTGCAAGTGACGGGGCTCGTACAGTCTCCGGGGGAGTGATGCTTCATTGCGCGCTGATCACACTCCTGCTTCTCGCCTCGGCAGCCTTCGCCCACCAAGCCACTGACGAGCACTCCGCTCACCAGGGCTCGGCTGAAGGTCAGGGGGACGAGGGAACTCGCACCCCGCACGACGGCATGGCCGGCATGGAGCGGGGCCAGCGAGAGAGCATGACGGCGAGCACGGCGCCCCTTGGCCTCGGGATGTCCCGCATCGGCTCCGGCACTGCCTGGCAGCCGGACAACACCCCGATGGAGGGCGTCCACTGGCAGCCCGGGGCGGGGTGGGACCTGATGCTGCACTGGAACCTGCTCGTGGGCTTCGACGCCCAGACCACGCCGCGTGGAGGGCACCAGTGGACGAGCATGAACTGGGTGATGGGCATGGCCCAGCACGACCTCTTCGGCGGGCTCTTCACCGGCCGGGTGATGCTGTCCGCCGAGCCCTTCACCACGGGCGGCAAGCGCGGATACCCGCTGCTCCTCCAGACCGGCGAGGAGGTCGGTGGCGAGCTGCTCCATGACCGCCAGCATCCGCACGACCTGTTCATGGAGGTCGCTGCCCTGTACCAGCACCCGGTCGCGAGCTGGCTCGCGCTCGAGGTCTACGCTGCAGCTGCCGGTGAACCCGCGCTGGGGCCCGTTGCCTTCCCGCACCGCGCCTCGGCCTTGCCCAATCCGTTTGCGACGCTCGGCCACCACTGGCAGGACTCGACGCACATCTCCTTCGGAGTTCTGACTGGCGGGCTCTACACGAGGCAGTGGAAGCTCGAGGCAAGCTGGTTCAACGGTCGCGAGCCGGACGAGAACCGGTACGGTTTCGACTTCGGCAGCTTCGATTCCTGGTCCATGCGGCTGTCGTGGAATCCCGGCGAGGCATGGAGCGCTCAGGTCTCCTACGGGCACCTCGCCGAACCGGAGGAGCACGCTCCCGGGGTCAGCGTGGATCGCGTGACTGCCTCTCTCCTTCACTCGTGGCGACCGGGCCCGGATGCGTCCTGGTCGACCGCCCTCATCTACGGACAGAACTGGTACTCGGGCGACGCACCGAGCACGCGGGTGGTGTCCCTGGAGTCATCTCTGGAGCTGGGAGCAGACACGGTGTTCGGTCGGGTCGAGTACGCGCAGCGCAGCGGCGAGGACCTGGCACTCGACGAGGTCGCCTCTGCTCCCGCCGGGATCGGAACCCAGGTGTTCGACTCAGGTGTGCTGGAGCTGGGGTACGTGAGGAGAGTTTTCTCCATCGGGCCGCTCAACGTGGGCCTGGGTGCAGTCGGTTCGGTTTACCTTCTGGACGCGGGGCTCCGCCCCTACTACGGCGGCCAGCAGTTCCCCGTAGCTGGGATGATCTTCCTGCGCCTGTGGCCGACGGCCATGCACGGGCCCGACTCCTCCGAGAGCCACCGACACATGGGTCACCACTGAGCAAGTGTCTCAGGCTCGGACGGACCGGTCATTGGTGGCCTGGTCCCGAGGCGGTGGATGCACCCGGACGGCGAGGACGGTCCGGGGAGTCGACTCCAAGACCTCGAGCACCGTCCCGTCCTCCAGCTCGAACCGCGTTCCCGGACCGGGAATGGCCTGTGCCCGCGCAATGACCAGGCCGGCGACGGTCGACCAGTCCTCGCCCTCCGGCAAGCTCAGGCCGGCCGCCTCGTTGAGCTCGCGGACCGGCGTGTCCCCGCGCACGCGGAGCGAGCCGTCGGTCTCCCGGGTGAAGGGGGTGGTCGGCTCGTCCGATTCGGTGAAGATCTCGCCCACCAGCTCCTCGAGGAGGTCCTCGATCGTCACCAGGCCCGAGAACGATCCCGCCTCGTCGACGCAGAACGCCACAGGGACGCGCCGGGCCTGCATCTGGCGGAGCAGCTGAGGCGCCGGGATCGACTCGGGGACGAACCAGGGCGGGCGCAGGCAGTCCTCGAGGTTGATGAGGCCTTCCTCCAGAGCAAAGGAGAGCAGATCACGCGCGACCACGTAGCCAACGATGTCGTCGAGCGACCGGTCGTAGACCGGCATCCGTGAATGCCCGTGCTCGAGGACGACCTTCCGGACGTCCTCCTGGCTCGCAGAGCGGGGAATCGCCACCACCCGTCCCCGGGGAACCATCACCTCGCTCGCGACCAGCTCCTGGAACCGCAGCGCCCGCGTGGCGATGTCCGCGGAGTGCCGCTCCACCTCCCCGGTCCTGGTGGCTTCCGACACCAGCTGCCCGAGCTCCGCGGCCGACAGTCTGGCCTCGGTGAAGCTCGTCTGGTCCCCGAAGGGACGGAGGATCAGGTTGGAGCTCGCGGTCAGGAGCCAGACCACCGGCCGCGCGAGCCGGCTGAGCCAGACCATCGGGCGGGCGAGGGCGAGGGCATAGGGCTCCGCGGAGCGGAGCGCGAGGGACTTGGGGACCAGCTCGCCCAGGACCAGCGAGAGGTAGGAGAGGCCCGCCACGACGATGGCGAACGCGACGTCCTCGGACGCCTCGCCCAGTCCAAGCCGCCGAAGCGGCACCGCGAGATCCCGGCTGATGGACGCGCCGCCGAATGCCGCGGCCACCGTTCCGACGACAGTGATGCCCACCTGGACCGTGGCGAGGAAGCGATCGGGGTGCGATCGGAGGTACTCGAGAGAGCGTGCTGCTCCCCCACGGGTGGCGAGCAGCTCGGGCATCCGGCTTCGCCGGACCGAGATGACGGCGATCTCGGCTCCGGCGAAGAGGCCGTTGGCCAGCACGAGCAGGAGGATGATGGTGACCTCTGCGAGCATGGGCCCATGAAACCGTGTCCCGGCCCTCACCTCGTCCCGGCACGGAGCAGGCTGGCCGGCCGGTGTCGTTCACCGGACCTTCAAAAAGGAGGCGGAGCTTCTGCCGGAGGCGGAAGGTAGTCGTGCACCACCTGTGCCACCTCCTCGTTCGGGCGCGGGATCGACGATCGAATGCCCGAGTTCCGCCGCGTCCGTCCGGCCACCACCTTGAACACCGGCCCGGAGCGGTCCTCGTCGCACTGGAGGCAGTCGTTGAGCATGCCGTCGGCCCTGGTCGATGGCTCCCCGGACATCCAGCTGCGCATGCAGACGCCGAAGCACTCCCGCCGGGTGTTCTGCACGTTGAAGTCCCAGATCTGCGCGCAGGGGTGGCTGAAGCCGAGGGCCTCGATGCAGCCGAGCGTTCCGGGCTGCATCCCGCAGCGGCGCACGGGCGTGGTCAGGTCCGGACGCTCCAGGTACACGGCGAGATCCTGGAGCGTCGAGCAGGCGCCGCAGCCGCCGGTGTGGGTGACGCGGTAGCCGGCCCCGGCCGCCTCGGCAGCGCTGGGGTAGGTGGCCAGCCGGTAATGGATCCGGTCAGCATCGAACCGGACGCCGCACACCGTGTCCGGCGGAGGCCTCGGCGGCGTGCGCCCGGCCCAGGTGGAGTAGGGGTCCTCCCCCACGCCGATGGGGTTCAGCGCGACCGAGGCCCGGAGCGCGGCGAGCAAGCGCGGATCGGCTGGCGGCGGAGGCGCGGGAGCCGGCGTCGACGCGCACCCCACGAGAGCCAGGGCCAGCGCGACCGCCACTGCCGGCTCGACTCGGCGAGACATCAGAATGCCTCGCCGGCGCCGAAGTAGATGCCGGCCGAGTCCTGGCCGAAGGCGACATCGAGGGTCACGTTGTTCCGCGCCTCCCGGTTCATCATGAAGCGCAGGCCGAAGCCCCCCGCCGGTCGGATGCGCGAGAAGAGGCCCTCGCCGTCGACCGTGTACCCCGGAACGGCATACGCCGGACGTGAGAACGTCGAGGCGTTCGCGAACACCGCCCCGCCGAGAAACCCGTCACGGGTGAGCCGGAAGCGCCACTCCGCCTCGGCGTAGACCTCGGCGGTCCCCCGGAAGCGGCCCTGCACGTACCCGCGCCCGGTCCGGCCGGCGAAGTCCCAGCCGATGGAGGGAAGTGCGAGGTACGGGAGCTCACCGGAGGTCACCCCCTGGGCCAGGACCCAGAAGGCGAGCACGTTGCGCGGAACGTCGGCGCTCAGGCTCACGTACGTGCGCGCCTCGCCGTAGAGGAGCTGGGCACCGCGGGTGCTGCCCAGCCACTCGGGATAGAACCGGTACGAGGCGTTCAGGTACCAGCCGCGGTAGGCGTTGATGGTGGAGTCGCGCGTGTCGAACACGGCCTCGAGCCCTACGCCCGAGGTGTTGTACGCCCCCGTGGGAAAGCCGAATGCGCGGCTGTAAGCCGCGTGGCTGGTGATGACGGGTGGAACGGCCGCCGGCGCGTAGCTCAGGTCCTGGACGCCGTAGTACCGGTCGAAGCGAAAGCTGCCGCCGGCATAGAAGGGTCCGATGATGCGCCTCAACACGGACTGGTGAAAGCGGACCAGGTTGAAGTCCATCGGCTGCTCGCCGGCGAGCGTCGCCGTCGGACCGAAGCCGTCCAGGGTGAACGCCATGGCCCCGGCGTCGGTGCCGGAGCCCAGCCCGTAGGTCGACTGGTTGGTGAGGAGCAGGCGGTAGTCGCCGTGCAGCTGCCAGGCGTTCCCCTCGAGGATGGCCACGTTGCGCGACTGGGCGATGAACTGACTCTTGGTGGTGAAGAAGGCGACCAGCCCGAGGCTGGAGATGGTCGTCGTCTCCGGGTCGCCCAGGTAGATGCCGGCCAGGGTGGTGATGCCCAGGACGAAGCCGTTCTGCGGCGTGTAACCGAAGGCCGGGATGATGGACGGGTAGAGCTTCCAGGGCTCGAGGACGCCGCGGCTCTTCTTGAGCCCGATCATCTCCAGCAGGTCCTTCTCGTCGAAGTAGCGAACGCACTGGCCTTCGCGGCAGACGCTGCCCACGTCGAGCCGCCGGACGCACTCGGTGCTGCTCTCGCAGGCCGGAGGGGCGACTCCACCGTCAGGAGCGGAAGGCTGGGCGCCGGCCCGGAGCGGCGCAGCGGCGAGCGCCAGAACCACGAGGCAGCGCGCGCATGTCACCATGAGGGGTCTAGATGTCGAACTTGTACTCGGTGCCCACGAGGACCGAGGTCCGGCTCCCGAGGAAGCCGACCTCGACGCGGAAGTACCAGTTGCGATCCAGCGCGAACTGGGCGCCGGCGAGCATGTTCCACACGTCCTTGGGCTTCTTGTTCAGCCCGTACTGGACGGACGCCGCCGGATCGGTCCCGTCCCGCCACTCCTGAAGCTTGTTGGCAATGTCCTGGCAGGCCTGGCCGCGCGGATCGTTGGGGCGGAACTCGGCGCAGCGGGCGTTGATCCCGTCGATCGTCGCCTGGGACGGCGGAGGGATGACATCGGCGAGCTTGACCGAGCCGCTGGTCTCCAGGCCGATGACCTGTCCGCTCGTGCCGAGCCAGAAGGAGAACGACTGCCCCGGGCGGCCGAAGCGATAGTTGTAGCCGAGGCGGAAGGAGAGGAGGTTCGACCCCATCAGGTCGGAGATGCGGTCGACGTCCGCGACCGACCCGTTGAAGTCCGCCACGGCGAAGAAGCCCTTGTAGCCGAATTGCGCGGTCGCCCCGAGCGAGACCACGAACGCCCCGCTCGAGGCCTTGGTGGTGAAGGTCGTCGGCGAGGTGATGTTGACCTCGGTGACCGAGTTCCCGCTCGAGATCACGGTGTAGAAGCTCAGGAAGGGGAAGAGCATGAAGCTCGGCCGGATCGCGAGCGCATTGGCGTGCGCGGTGGACTCGCCGAACTGGATGAAGCTCGCGTCGTGCAGCGGCCCGTTGTTCACGCCCAGCTGCAGGTCGGAGATGAGGATGGACGACTTCTGGTAGTAGTAGTTGACCATCACCCCGAAGGCGGGCGGCAGCTCGAAGCCGGCGGCGCGGACCTTGTCTCCCCAGAGCGGGAACAGGGGCCCCTCGTTCTTCGCGGGAGAGGTCGGCTCCGGGGGCAGCGGCTGGGCATACGGCGAGCCGGGTTGCGTCTCCGGCCCCGGACCCGGCGCCGAGGGTTCCTGCTGCCCGAGCCCGTTGCTCGCAGCCAGTGACAGCGCGACCAGCAACGCCACAGCGTTCATCGAGGCTCTCCGGGTGGACGGTGGGCGAACGCTAGGGGCCAGGCCCGATGCCGGTCACTGAGACCTTGGTCCAACCCGTGGCGCAGCGGCTGCACCGCGGACGCGCCGCCCGCGCACGGCTTGCAGTGCCCCGGGTATGCTCGGCCATGGACCGGAGGGTACGCCCGATGCAGCACCCGACGGGCATGAGACCGTTCCTCGTCGTCTACGCGACCCGCGGTGGGTACACCCGGCAGATCGCGGAGCGCATCGCCGACCGGATCCGCACCCTTGCGCACGAGGTGCAGATCCAGGACGCACGGACCGAGGCGCTCCCCGCGCTGGAGCGTTACTCGGCGGTCATCCTTGCCGCGGGTGTCCACCTCGGTCGCCACGAACGGGCGATGGTGAAGTTCGTCCGGGCTCGCCGCACCGAGCTGGAGGGTCTTCCGACGATCTTCTTCTCCGTCAGCCTGACCCAGGCCTCGGCCGCGGATGTCCACCGGCCCGACGAGGTGCGGCTGGACGCACAGCGCGCGACGCGCAAGATGCTGGACGACTTCGTGCTCGAGACGGGCTGGCAGCCTGCGAAGGCGGTACCGGTCGCCGGCGCGCTGACCAACTCCGCGCATGGACCGCTGACACGCATCCTGATGCGGAGCCTCCTCCGGCGCGACGTCCCCGGCGAGCCGACGCGCGAGGTCGTGTTCACCGACTGGTGCGAGGTCTACCGGCTCGTGGACGCCCTCGTGCGCGAAGCGGTGGAGCGGAGCACGGCGAGACCGCCGGAGACCGCGGAGCCTCCGCTCTTCCGCACCGCCGTGGAGGGCGCGATCCTGGCGCCCTAGCGCAGCACTCAGTCGCCTGCTCGGTCATCGTTCCGGCGCACGTGGTGGGCTCTCCCTGTCCGGATCGGGTCAGGGACGAGGACCGTCCACGTGCCGTCGCGCCGATGAGGGCGCCGATCGAGGGCTCGGGTCCCCACGCCGGATGGTGAGGGACTTCCTCTTCTTTCGGGCGTGAACGCGCGGCCGCGCACCGAGCCTTCCGACCTCCCGGTGAGGGGCGCGCACCAGTGCTCCGTGCTCGGACAGCGTGCCTTGAGCACGCACAGCCGGGAGGTTCACAGGCCGCCTCCTGAGCCGGGTGGGTCCGGCTCGACCGGGGAATCGACAGGGAGGTGCCCCATGAACGTCGTACACACGTCGAGAACGGTCGCGCTCGCGCTGCTGGTCGGCAGCGGCGGATGCGGAACGGGGTCGGTGGGTCCATTGCCCCCTGCGGAGGCGGAGGCCGATGTCGACCTCAGCTCCGCGAGCACCGGGCTGCGCGTGCCCTTGCAGGCCCGCCACGGGGACCCGCTGCCAGGGTTGAGCGAGGACGAGCTCGCGCGCTTCGAGGCGGGGAAGGAGGAGTTCGAGGAGGACGAGACGGCGGAGGACGGACTGGGGCCGGTGTTCAACGACACCTCGTGCGCCCGGTGCCACACGGATCCGGCAGTGGGCGGTAGCAATGCTCTGGTGGAGACCCGGTTCGGAGCGGTGGAGGCGGACGGAAGGTTCACCGGGTTGCCCGAGCACGGCGGCTCCTTGATCCAGGTCAAAGGAATCGGGCCTGCCGGGACGTGCGACTTCGCCGGGGAGACCGTGCCTGCGCAGGCGACCTCTGTCTCGGGCCGGAGGACCACTCCGCTCTTCGGCCTGGGCCTGGTGGACGCCGTCCCCGAGAGTACCTTCCGCTACATCGCGCTGATCGAGCGTGCGCTCTGGCCGCACGAGGCCGGGCGCGTGGCCACGGTTCACGACATCGCCCGGAACCGGCCGGCGGTGGGTCGATTCGGCTGGAAGAACCAGGTGCCGAGCCTTCACCAGTTCTCCGGCGACGCGTACCTGAACGAGATGGGCATCACCAGCCCGGAGTTCCCGGACGAGAATTGCCCGGGGGGCGACTGTAGCCTCCTGTCCTGCAACCCCTTTCCGGAGCTCAACGACGATGGGTCGGGCATCGTGGCCTTCACCGATTTCATGACCCTGCTCGCGCCGCCTCCGCGGAAGACGATGACCGCACGGGCGTGGGCCGGCAAGCGGGTCTTCACCGCTCTCGGCTGCAGCCACTGCCACTGGGACACCTTCCGGACCGGTGACTCACCCGTGGCCAGCCTGAACAAGGTCGTGTTCCACCCGTACTCCGACTTCCTCCTCCACGACATGGGAAGCCTCGGCGACGGGATCGAGGTCGGCGACGCCCGCGGGCGCGAGTTCCGTACTGCACCGCTCTGGGGCCTGTCGGCCTTCAGGGCCTTCCTGCACGATGGAAGGGCGCCCACGGTCAAGGAGGCCATCCTCGCCCACGACGGCCAGGCCCGCCGCGCCCGGGACCGGTTCGCCGGGGCGTCGGCGGAGGACCGGGCGGCGCTGCTCGCCTTCCTCGCGACGCTCTGATGAGGTCCGCCGGAACGCGAGCCGAAGCGCCGTGGAGTGCGTGGGTGCGCGGCACCTCGGAGCCGCGCGCTCGCCACCGCGTCTGGGGCGACGGGCACCGGACGCGGCAGCCGTTCTGACATGTGCTTCCGTTCAGGAAGCGTTCGGGCTGTTCAGGGGTCGGCGCCGATTTTCGGGCCGGCCCCCGCTCCCTTCGATGACGAACTGAACAAGATCGGCCGCGTGGTTCGCCTCACCACACGCTTCTACAAGCCGAAATCCCGGCGCCTCGCGCAGCGCATGCGGCGAGCCCGGCGGAGCGCCCCGGTGAGGCCCGGCAGAACCCTGGGTTCCGCGCGGGCGGAGTGGCACGCGCTCGGCGTTGCGACGACGAGGATGTTCGTCCGGCGCGACGCCGGAGACGGCGTCACTTCCCCTGGTAGATGCCCATCACGTCCCGGAGGAGCTTGAGGGCCTCGTCCTTGGGGCGCTGGAACGAGTTGCGCCCCATGATCGAGCCGAAGCCGCCGCCGTCGCGGATGCCGCGGATCTCGTCCAGGACCGCCGGGGTGTCCTTCGCCTCGCCCCCGGAGAAGATGATGATCCGCTTGCCGTTGAAGCAGCTCTGCACCACGTGGCGGACGCGGTCGGCGAGCGTCTTGGTTGGAATGGCGTATTTCTCGTACACCGGCTTCGCCTCGGGGAGCGCGACCTGGTCCTTGGGCGGCTTCACCTTGATCACGTGTGCGCCCAGCTGCGCCGCCTCCTGCGCGGCGTAGGCGATGAGGTCGACGGCCTGCTCGTTCTCCTTGGCGATGGGAGCCCCGCGCACGTAGGCCCAGACGACGGTGGGAAGGGAGTGCTCCTTGGCTTCCTCGATGAGCTCCCGCAGCTCCTGGAGGAGGATGTTCCGCTCCCCGCTTCCCGGGTAGATGGTGTAGCCGATGGCGGCACACCCCAGCCGGACCGCGTCCTTCACCGAGCCGGTCACCGCGGACGCGGGCTCGATCTTGCTCATCGAGTCGGAGTTGTTGAGCTTGAGGATGAGGGGGATCTCCATCGCGTAGTTGCCCGAGACGGCCTCGAGGAAGCCGAGGGGGGCCGCATACGCGTTGCAGCCCGACTCGATGGCCAGCTGCACGTGGTAGTCCGGGTCGTAGCCCGCGGGGTTCGGGGCGAAGGAGCGAGCCGGACCGTGCTCGAAGCCCTGGTCGACCGGGAGGATGACCAGCTTGCCGGTCCCGGCGAGGGTCCCGGCGTTGAGCAAACGGGCGAGGTTCATCTTCACGCCCGGGCTATCGGACGGGTACCAGGACAGGATCTGCTTCACGCGGTCGGTCAGGCGCATGGCGGTTCTCCGGAGCTCCCTCGGGGACGTCGAAACGTGGGGCGGTGTTACACGCTCGGGTGGGAGGTGTCACGCCTCGCCTGGGCCGGCTGGCGCCCCGGCCGAACAGTCGAGACGGCCACCGGGTCGTACTGGCTCCGGGTCCGGCGGCCTCAGTGTTTCTCGTGCTCGTCGTGCACCGACGGGGCGACGAACCCCGCCCGAGCCTCGGGGTGGCGGATCCGACCCCCGAGCAGGGCCGTGCGGGCGAAGATGGCGCTGCTCAGGGTGGTCAGGACCAGCAACGGGACAGTGACCTCCCGGCCGAGCCCCTTCCGGCGCCAGGCCCAGGCCCCGACGACCGCGACGAGGACGGCGCTGCCCAGCGCCCACCCGGCCGAGGCGTCGTGCTCGCTGACGATCGGGTCGAGGGTCTTCTCCTGCGTCTTCTCCACTGCCATCACCAGATCCGCCGCCGCGTCTCCGGTGAAGTACGTGGCCAGCCCGGATGCCACCCCGACCCAGGCGACGACGATCCCGGTCCGGAAAACCGCCTCGGACCGCTGCCAGACGCCCACGGCGAGGAGGAGGAGGGCGGCGGGCACGAGAACCACCGGGATGTGGTTGATGGCGATGTGCAGGTGCGCGACGTTCCACATGAGTGGCGGACCCTACTGCTCCCGAGACGGGCTGTCGTCGAGGTTCAGGCTCCGCTGGCGTGGACTCCCCGGAGGCTCAGGCTGCACTTCGAGGGGGCGTCGGCCGAGGTCGCCGAACTCGAATCGCCAGCGTTACTCGTAGGCGTCCAGCGGACCTGGAGTGGTGGTCGTCTGGCCGACCTCGATCAGATAACCATCGGGGTCACGGATGTAGCATCGCAGCTCGGTCGCATGGACCTTGGGCTCGGTGATGAACTTGGCACCGCGAGAAGACCAGAGGTCGTAGTAGCGGCGGATGTCGGTCACCCGGAGGTTGAGAAAGCCGCTGAGGACATTCAGATCCCTCGGTGGCGAGGCAACGACCTCTGGCTTGTCATCGGTCGGACCGCCACCGCCGTTGATGATGAGCCAGATGTTGCCAAGACGGAGCATCGTCGGCGCGCCCTCGCGGAGCACCGTCGCTCCGAAGACGTCGCGATAAAAGGCCGCCGATCGCCGGATGTCTTCGACGA
>JBKPMY010000006.1:0-8838 GCA_046732375.1 Myxococcota bacterium | reverse complement strand
CTCCTGGACCGACCAGCTCACGGCGCTGGACTGGCCAGAGCCGAGCCCGGTCACCGAGGCGGCGAAGTTCACCGAGCCGCCTGCCTGCGTCGAGGCGGAGCCAGGAGCGATGGAGACGGTGATGTTCGGCGCCGCGGTGACGGTGACCGCCGCCGCCGCGCTCTTCGACGGGTCTGCGACACTGGTCGCAACGACGTTGAACGTGCCGGCGGTCCCGGGTGCGGTGTAGTTCCCGGAGCTGTCGATGCTTCCGCCGCTCGCGCCCTCCTGGACGGACCAGGTCACATCGGCGGACTGGCCGCTCTCGGCTCCGGTCACCGTTGCACCGAAGCTGGTGACCCCACCGGCGACGACCGAGGCCGTGGCAGGCGAGACCGCGACGGCGATGGCCGGGGCGGCGGTGATGTCAACGGTGGCGGTGGCACTCTTCGACGGATCGGCGACGCTGGTGGCGACCACGTGGACAGTGCCGGAGCTGGCGGGGGCCGTGTAGTTCCCGGACGCGTCCACGCTGCCGCCGCCGGCGCCCTCCTGCACCGACCAGGTGACGTCGCCGGACTGACCGGTCTTCGCGCCGGTCACGGCGGCCTTGAAGCTCAGCTTTCCGCGCGCCTTCGTCGACGCCTTGTCCGGGGCGACAGCGATCGAGATGCCCTGGTCGGCGGTCACGGTGACGGTTGCGGTCGCCGTCTTCGAGGCATCGGCGACGCTCGCCGCCGTCACGTGGTACGTGCCCGGCGTGTCCGGCGCGGTGTAGCGCCCGGAGGTGTCGATGGCCCCTCCGCTGGCGCCCTCCGGGACCGACCACCTCACTGCCGTCGACTGCCCCGAGCGCGTTCCTCGCACGAGGGCGGTGAAGGTCGTTGAGTCACCGGTGCTCAGGGTGGCGACCGATGGCGTGATCCGGACCCGGATGCCTCGCCGCCGCACCTGGACGGTGACGGTCGCCTTCTTGCGAGCGTCCGCGGTGCTCGCGGCGACGACGTGGAACGTGCCTTCCGTCTCCGGCGTCATGTAGTTGCCCGCCGCGTCCACCGTGCCCCCGCCGCTCTCCCGGACCGACCAGGCGAGGGTCTCCGGACGACCGGCGAGAGCCTCCGGCCCCGTGGCGGCGAAGGCGAGCGCCTCTCCCGGCTCCAGGGAGACCGGGGAGGGAGCGACGCTCAGGGCCATCGGGTCTCCGACCCGACCGCCACACGCTCCAAAAAGAAAAACTGCCAACAACGCGAAGGAAAGAGCTCGTTCTGTTCGCATGGGCGCCGCGACTTAGAGGACGCGCGCCAGTGAGGCGAGAGGCGGGAAGCTCGGGGCTCGGCTCTTTGGCCGCCCGGCACATCCTCCGACATCGACGCCAAAAGTTCCTTCTTTCGCACCCCTGGCGCGCTCTTCCTCGAGGGGAAAACACGACATTTCGTTCACGTGTCTGCGATCCACGTCGTGTTCGGCGCTCGGCATGTGTCGATGCCATCGAAGCGAGAAGGTCAGCTGCTTGTACCCGAGGTGACCGAGCTGAGTTGCTCACGAGCAAACAGTTAAAAAATGCGCTGCGATTCGATCGACTCATTTCGTGTTGCCCGCGCGGAGCTATCCCGGAGCGCGCCGCCGCCCCAGTGCGCCGCCCACCTTGGGCTACAGACGCCTGGCGGGTCGACGGCTGGGCCCGGACGGTTTCGTGCTGGATGCCCGCCCGCGAGCCCAGCAACGGCCGAGGTGGAGCATTCCGGAGCGCCAGCGGCCGGTCGCTCGGCGCGTCAGCCGATTGACGGAGTGCGGGCCAGCCGGCTGCATCCCGAGGCGGGGCGGGGAGATGGGATTATGGATGCGGATCGATGGTCCTCTCGGCGTTGCTCGCGCTCACCCTCTCGGCCGCCCCGCCAGCGTCCGAAGACGTCGTCACTGGCACGCGTGAATGGCAGGAGCGTCGGCTGAAGCGGCTCCAGGCCGACGACGGCTGGCTCACCCTGGTCGGTCTCGGCTGGCTGAAGGAGGGCGCGAACACCGCGGGCTCGGACGGGAAGGCGGCGGTGGTGTTCCCCGAGGGGGCGCCGAAGGACGTGGGAACCTTCACCCGCTCGGGGTCGAAGGTCAGCTTCCAGCCCGCCGCGGGCGTCACGGTCACCCGCGACGGCAAGCCGTTTCCCGGCGGCCCCGTTCAGAGCGACGAGGAGGGAAGGGCGAAGCCGGACATCCTCCAGGTGGACCGGCTCCGCTTCCAGCTCATCGACCGCGGCAGCCGCATCGGCGTGCGAATCAAGGATCCGGAGGCGCGCGCGCGGAAGGAGTTCAAGGGCATCCCCATGTACCCCGTGGCTCAGCGGTGGCGGATCGTGGCCCGGTGGGAGCCGACCGATCCGCCGGCGGAGATCGCGGTCCCCAACGTCCTCGGGGAGGTGGAACGCTCGCCCTCGCCGGGGACGGCGGTCTTCAGCGTCGACGGCAAGGAGTACCGGCTCACCCCCGTGCTGGAGGTCGGGAGCACGGACCTCTTCTTCGTCTTCGCCGACGAGACCAACCGCACCGAGACCTACGGCGCGGGACGCTTCCTCTACGCCGATCCAGCGAAGGACGGGACGGTGATCCTCGACTTCAACCGGGCCTACAACCCGCCCTGCGCGTTCAGCGCCTTCGCGACCTGCCCGCTGCCCCCGAAGCAGAACCGGCTCAAGCTCCGGGTCGATGCCGGAGAGAAGCGCCTCCCCGCCCACTGAGGTTGGTCTCCCGCGGCCGAGACCCTGATCCGGCGCGCACGACATCCGCGCGGCGTCCGGGCGATCCTCGGCTAGCCTCGAAGGCTCGATGAGGCATTCGCTCCTGCTCGGGCTCTCTGGCCTCGGGCTGCTGCTGGCCCCCTCCAGGGCCGAGGCACAGTGGTCCCTCCGGCTCGCGCTCGAGGCGCCCCTCTACGTCCACACCTCCAGCAACGGCCAGAGCAGCTCGTTCGGCATCAACGACAGCTTCCAGCCCACCATCGACCTCATCGGCAGCTACTTCGTCACCGGCTCGCTGGGACTGGACCTCGAGCTCCGCACCGGCATGGCCGCGACCGGAACCGGATACACCCGGCAGCGCACCTCGGTTGGCCCTGGCCTGACGTTCGATGATCCCATCTTCCCGCTCTATGGCCGGGTGTCCTTCCCGATCCAGATCGAGGACACGGTCATCGCCTTTCTCCGCGCGGGCGGCGGCCTGAAGATCCTCGACATGGCCTTCCTCCGCATCTACTTCGAGCTCACCGCCGACTTCCCACTGGGTGGCTCAGGGGTGGGGTTCTTCAGCAGCCAGGCGGTCAACGCCGGACTGGGCATCTGGCTCCGCCTGTGAGGGCCGAGACGGAGCCCGCGCGGAAGCGCGGTCATCGGGCGTCCCCCCTGACGCGGGGGGCCGAGACGGAGCCCGCGCGGAAGCGCGGTCATCGGGCGTCCCCCCTGACGCGGGGGGCCGAGACGGAGCCCGCGCGGAGGCTCCGGACCCTGGCCGGATCGGTGCATGCTGGGCCGTCCATGCACCGACTGTTCCTTCTCCTCGCCCTGGCCGCATGCGCCGGGAGTCCCCCCGCGCAGCACGGCGCAACCGTTCCGGTTCACGTCCAGCTGCTCGCCTTCAACGACTTCCACGGGAACCTGGAGCCACCCTCGGGCAACGTCCATCTGCCGGACGGCACCGTCCCGGCCGGCGGAGGGGCCTGGTTCGCGGCGCACGTGGCCCGTCTTCGCGCCGAGGAGCCCGACACGCTGGTGGTGGCCGCGGGCGATCTGGTGGGGGCGAGTCCCCTGGCGTCGGCGCTGAGCCACGACGAACCGACGATCACGCTCCTGGATGCGCTCGGCCTCGATGTCTCGAGCGTGGGGAACCACGAGTTCGACGATGGCGCAGAAGAGCTGCTCCGGCTCCAGCGCGGTGGGTGCAGGACGGACGAGCCGGCGTGCAAGCCACCCGGCTTCGCGGGCGCGCGCTTCACCTACCTGTCGGCAAACGTCTTCGACCGCACGGGGAAGACGCTGTTGCCGGCCACCGTGCTGAAGAAGGTGCGAGGAGCCACCATCGGCTTCGTCGGCGTCGTCCTCCGGGAAACTCCGACGGTCGTGACTCCCAGCGGCGTTGCCGGGCTGTCCTTCGGTGACGAGGCGGAGGCGGTGAACGGCGCGGTGCCGAAGCTGCGGCAAGCGGGTGCGGACGCGATCGTCGTCCTCATCCACCAGGGAGGGGCACAGTCCCCAGGGTCTCCCCCGGGCGAGTGCCGCGGCTTCAGCGGTCCGCTCGTCGAGCTCGCCCAGCGCTTCCGCGGCGTGGACGTCATCGTCAGCGGTCACCTGCACCAGACCTACGTCTGTCCCGACCTGGGCGGGACGCTGACGACGAGCGCCGGGGCTTACGGGCGATTCCTCACCCGCATCGAGCTCGACCTGGATCCGGTCCAGCATCGAGTGGTCTCCCGGAAGGCCACGCAGGTCCCGGTCACGCACGACATCGAGCCCGACGCGCGGGCAAAGGCCATCGTGGACCGGGCGGTCGCCGACGCGGCGTCGCTGGCCAACCGGCGGGTGGGGCGTCTCGCCGCGAGCCTCTCCCGCAGTCCGAATGACGCGGGAGAGTCGACGCTCGGCGACACCGTTGCGGACGCCCATCTCGCCGCCACCCGGAAGACCGGCGCTGGCATCGCCTTCACCAACCCGGGGGGACTCCGCGCGGACCTGCCGGCGGGGGACGTCACCTATGCGCAGGCATTTGCTGCCCAGCCCTTCGGCAACACCCTGGTGACCGTCAGCCTCACAGGCGCACAGCTCTTCGCGCTGCTCGAGCAGCAATGGCTCGGAAGCCGCCCGAGGATCCTCCTGCCCTCGACGAACGTGACCTACACCTGGTCCGCAGCGGCGCCTCCAGGCTCGAAGATCGTTCCGGGCTCGGTGAAGGTCGATGGCCGGGCGATCGCCCCCGACGCCCGGCTCCGGGTGACGGTGAACAGCTTCCTTGCCGGAGGAGGAGACGGCTTCGCGGTGTTTGCCGAGGGCACGGAACGGGTAGGGGGCCCACCCGACCTCGAAGCGCTGATCGAGTACCTCCGGCCGACGCTCGACGGTGCCCCGCTTTCCAGGCCGGGCGGCACGCGCATCACCCGGGCGCCGTGAGCATCGGCGCGCATCCCGGGTGAATCCGGAGTCATTGCAGTCGCAAGGACCATCCATCGGGCCGGACTTGAGGCGCCACGCCGATGCGGTTACAAACGAGGCGCCCCGTTGCCCGGCTGCTCCCCTTCCGGAGCCGGGGCTCGAGGAGGCGTCATGGCGCGTCCGTGGATTCTCGGGGCAGCAGTGGTCCTCCTCGTCGCCGGGTGTGCGCACGACAGCTCGGGCCGCCGGGTACGTAGCGGTAACGTTCGCTTCGACGAGCGGAGCATCAGCGGGCCGTACGTCGAGCTCACGCTCGTGCCCAATGGCACCTGGTCGAATCTGTACGTCCAGCGGGGGGACGAGATCCGCCCGGTGCAGGGATTCGGCGGGAACGGTCTCATCCCGCCCTCGGGCTGGGTCGACATCGACCGGCGCCCGGACGGCCTCGTCTACGAGCCCTCCTGGCCCGTCTCCAACATCTGGACCTTCGTCACCGAGGACGGGCAGCCGATCCCGCGCAACCTCGAGACCCCTCTCTATCTGGTCTCGCAGCTCGGACTGCCGGGAGCGCGGGTCGACATCCGCACTCCCGGATCGGAGCAGGCCGGGGTGGAGCTGAAGCCGGATTGCTGGCTCATCCTCTTCGAGCTGCAGGGCCGTCAGGTCGCCGCTTGGGCGGCGCGCAAGGGCGCTGTCTGCCCCGAGCCGCGCTATCCGGGGCGGGAGGCGCTGGACAGGCTCGTGGCGGTCCGGAACGAGGTCTGGGAAAGCCCGTACCGTCCTGAGCCATACTGAGCCCGCCGAGGGCCGCTGACCCCAGCCCGCACTCTCCGCATGCGCTGCCCGCTGTCCCAGGCGCAGACGGGTACCCGGCAGAGCGCATCCTGGCAGGCAGGCTGTGACTTTCATCGGATCGCGACGTTCACCGGCTTACCTCCGGACCGAGGCCACAACGCCGGCGCCCTCTCGCCTGTCTACTGTGCGGTTGCGCCGTCAGGCGGGGCGCGCCCCCGGCCCGAGGGGAGGTCTGGGGAGCACGCCGACAGTGGAGGGACAGATGAAGCGCTCCCAGGTCATCGCGGTGGTGCTGGCGCTCGTTGCGACCGGCTGTGCTCACTACGACAAGCAAGGGCACTGGGTCCGGACCGGCCCGGCGCGGTTCGACGCCCAGAGCGTCAGCGCCCCGGGCATCATCTACACGCTGGAGGAGGACGGGACCTGGGCAGGTCTGGACGGGGACCGCTACCAACGCGTCGGGGATGACCTCCGCAAGGTCGGCGCCTTCGCCCCGACCCCCTCGCTCATCCGTCCCTCGGGCTGGGTCACCATCGATCGGCGGCCGGACGGGCTGATGTACCTCCCCTCGTACCCCGGGGGCCGGATCTGGACCTTCGTCACCGAGGACGGTCAGCCGATCCCGACCGACCTGGAGGTCCCGCTCTATCTCGCCGCTACCCTCGGCCTGGGCGGACAGTGGATCGACCTCTTCACTCCGGGCTCGGAGCAGGCGGGCATCCCGCTCAAGCCGGACTGCGCGGTCGTCCTCTTCGATCTCCAGGGACGACAGGTCGCCGGCTTCGTCTCGAAACAGGGCGCGGCATGCTCCGACCCGAGCTACCCCGGGCAGCAGACCCTGGCCCGGCTGGTCAAGGTTCGCGGCGAGGTCTGGGAGAGCCCGGTACGGCCCGCCCCGCAGTGACCCAGGAGGGTTTGCGCTGTCAGGACTGCGCGGCCCGGGCGCGCTTCCCTGCCGCCTCGCGGACGTGCAGGTGGTACCGCACGGCCGCCGACTCGAGGATCCGGGAGACGAGCTGCGCGTGGTCGAGGCCGGCCTCGGCCGCGGCCATCGCCAGCTCGCCGGTCTTCTCGAGGTATGGGTTGGGGTTGGCCTCGAGCATGTACGGCTCGCCCGTCTTCGCGATCCTGAAGTCCATGCGCGCGTAATCCCGGAGCTTCAGGGCCCGGTAGGCCAGGCGCGCCGCCCGGTGGATGCGCGCCCGGAGCTCTTCGGAGAGGTCCTTGGCGATGACCAGCCGGGGGCTCCCTTCGGTCTCCGGGGCGAACTTCACCTCCCGGTCGGACACCATCGGGACGGCGGGAGACCAGTTCCCGAAGTCCATCTCGATGATCGGAAGGATGGTGGGGTTGCTCGCCGGGCCGACGATGCCGACGTAGACCTCGCGTCCGTCGATGTACTCCTCGACCAGGGCCTCGTCCTGGAGGTCATCGCGGATCTCCCGGACCCGCTCGGTGAGCTCCTGCCAGTTCTGGACGACCGAGTGCCGGCCGATGCCGATGGAAGCGTCCGACCGGGCGGGTTTCACGATCAGCGGGAAGCGGAGGATGCCCTTGGTCTCGAACGTGTCGTTCTCGAATACCGCGAAGTTCGGGGTGGACACCTCGTGGAACTCGAGGAGCTGCTTGGTGAGCACCTTGTCCTGGGCGAGGAGGAGCCCCGCGGTGCTCGAGCCGGTGTACTTGACCCGGCCCATCTCCATCAGCGCGGCGACGTTGACCTCCATCCGATAGTCGGAGGCGAAGGTCTCGCAGACGTTGAACACCACGTCGCACTTCGCCCGCTGGATGTCCCGGAGGATCTCGCTCACCCGGTCGTCCACGGCCACCGTCGTCACCTGGTGGCCGAGGCCGGTCAATGCCTCGGTGAGCTGCGTCACCACCGGATCCACCTCGTCGCCCTTGGGCTGGTAGTGGAGGATGGCGATCTTCAGCGCGGGGAGCGGCATTCCTGGCGGAAGTTTACGCCGCTCGATGCGATTCGGCTACTCGGTGTCGAAGAGTCGGCCCGTGTAGAGCTCGTTCATCGCGAGCGCGGTGACCAGTGAACCGAGATTCGCGACGTAGCCGCTCGCCCGATCGGGCGAGGCCGTGAGCTTCAGATTGTCGGTGCGGTCGGTCAGGTGGTCCACGACGCTGCGGACCACGGCGCGGTTGACGCCCGAGTACTGGGTCGCGGCCTGGATGAGTGTCTGCCGCTGGTCGCGCAGCATCTGCGCGGCGGAGGCCGGGGCGGAGCCGGGCGGCTCGAAGAGCTGGAACAGCTCGGTGTCGAGCTTCTCGCCGATCTCGAGATCCACGCGCTCGGCCAGGTCACGCAGCCGGTAGTAGTCGGCGACCGTCTCCTCCATCTGGTCGGCGTCGACGTCGTGCGTGTCGAGCGCGACCTGGGGTGGACGATGGCCGAGCTCGGCGGCGGTGGCATCGACGTACTGGAGCTTCTTCAGGGCAGCGCCCCAGTTCCGGTACCGCTGGCGCCAGTCGAGCCCCGGAGTGAGCCACACGGCGAAGGTCTCGGCGAAGTCCTCGTCGGGGTGCTTCTGGGCGTACCAGCCCGGGATGTGGGTGACGTAGGCCCGGGAGAACGGCTTCGGCTTGAACTCTTCCTTGTACGGCTGGTGGTAGTCCCCGAACAGTGTCCGCCAGGCCGGGGTCTCGTAGAGCCGGTACGCGTAGTTGAAGCAGTGCCCCGCCTCGTGGCGGAGGTACATGAGGATCTCGCGCTCCGACTCCACCCCGCCTCCGAGCTCGCCCTCGATGGACTGGAGCGCCGGGTTGGCCAGGTAGAAGGGGATGCCGATGACCGGGATGCCCGACGGACAGCCCCACTCGTCGGTGAGGTAGCACTGGGGTCGCAGGTCGAGCCCCCGGGCCCCGAGCTCCTCGTGGAGCTGGTGGATGAGCCGCTCCAGATGCGTCCCGGAGAGCTGGAGCC
>JBKPMY010000005.1:0-6576 GCA_046732375.1 Myxococcota bacterium | reverse complement strand
GCCGGGGGCTTCGGGGCCGGGGCCGCCGGCGGCGCGGGGGTGGCGGCCTGGCGAGCCGCAGCCGCCACCGCGTCGCGGATCTGCGCCAGGGTGCTGGAAGAGAGGCGGCCGCTCACCACGGTGTAGCGCTCGCGCCAGGCGCGCTGGGCGTCGGGAGTGAGAAAGCTGACCTCCAGGACCTGGGGCCGGGTGGCCTTGGAGAGCCCGCCCACGACCACGCCCTCGAGCCGCGCGCGGCGAACCTTGTCCCAGTCCACCTTCTTCCCGGTCATCACCGTGGAAGCGGGAACGCAGCCCAGCTTCGCGCAGATGGAGGACGAGAGCTGGCGCTCCAGGGTGTGGTTCCGGGGGCCGCTCAGCGGCAGCACGGCGATGCGCGCGCTCGCGGGCGCGGCGGCGAGGAGCAGGACGAGCGCGGCGAGGCGCGGGACGAAGGGCGTGGACGGCACCAGCGGGCTCAGTGCCCTAGCTTGTCACGAGACCCTGCGATCCATCAGCTGGAACTGTCCTTGCCCTGGCCGTCCCCTCGGTGCTCTCCGGGTGCGGACGGCAGGTGGGCGAGGTTGGAGGCAGTGTCCACGAGCGCGATGTGGCTGAAGGCCTGTGGAAAGTTGCCCACCAGCCGGCACGAACGCGGGTCGTACTCCTCGCTGAGAAGGCCCACGTCGTTGCGGAGCGAGAGCAGCCGCTGGAAGAGCGCGTGCGCCTCGTCGTGCCGCCCGAGCTTCTCCAGGGCATCGGCCAGCCAGAAGCTGCACGGGAGGAAGACCCCCTCGCCCGGCGGGAGGCCGTCTACCCCGGTCTCCTCGGTGCGGTAGCGCAAGACGAGGCCGTCGAAGGTCAGCTCGCGCTGGATGGCGTCTACCGTCTTCGCCACCCGGGGGTCCGTCGCCGGAAGGAAGCCCACCTGGGAGATCAGCAGCAGGCTCGCGTCGAGCCGGTCGCTCCCGTAGAACTGGGTGAAGGCCTGCCGCCGTTCGTTCCAGCCCTTCTCGCAGACCTCGGCGTGGATCCGGTCGCGCACCGAGCGCCAGCGGTCGACCGGGCCCGGGAGCCCGAACTGCTCCACCATCTTCACCGCCCGGTCGAAGGCCACCCAGCACATCACCTTGGAGTGGGTGAAATGGCGGCGCGGTCCGCGCACCTCCCAGATGCCCTCGTCGGGCTGGGACCAGTTGTGCTCGAGCCACTGCATGAGGTTGCGGGCCAGGCGCCAGCCGTTCTCGGTGTTGGCCAGGCCCACCCGGGTTGCGGTGTAGAGCGCATCCATCAGCTCGCCGTAGACGTCCAGCTGGAGCTGCTCGACGGCCGCGTTGCCAATTCGCACCGGCTTGCTGCCCTCGTACCCTGGAAGCCACGGGAGCTCGAGCTCGGTCAGGCGCCGCTCGCCCTGGACTCCGTAGAGCGTCCGCAGGTCTCCCGGGCTTCCGGCAACGCTCCGGAGGAGCCAGTCCCGCCAGCCCCGTGCCTCATCGTGGAAGCCGCCCTGGAGGAGCGCGTAGAGGGACAGCGTCGCGTCCCGGATCCAGCAGTATCGGTAGTCCCAGTTCCGTACGCCGCCGATGCACTCGGGAAGCGAGGTGGTGACCGCGGCGACGATGCCGCCCGTGGGCGCGTAGGTGAGGGCCTTCAGCGTCAGGAGCGAGCGGACCACCGCCTCGCGCCAGGGTCCCCGGTAGGTGCACCGGGCGGCCCAGTGCTGCCAGTGACGCTGGGTCGCCATCAGCTCCCGGATGGGATCGCCCAGCGGCGGTGGATCTTCGTGGCTCGGGTACCAGTTGGCCTGGAAGGGCAGCCGGTCACCGGGCCCGACGTCGAAGTTGGCGACCGTGGTCAGATCCTCTCCGCGGGTGGGGACGGGACTGAAGAGCTCGAGCGCATCCGGTCCGCCGACCGCGCGGATCCCGGACCTGGTCTTGCGTACCCAGGGGACGATGGAGCCGTAATCGAAGCGGATGACCAGCTCCATCTTCATCCGGATCCGCCCCTTCACCCCCTCGACCAGCCGGACCACGTCCAGCCAGCGGGTGCGAATGGGCATCGCGTCGAGGACGCGCACCACGCCCTCGTCGGTGTGGAACTCCGTCTCCAGGACCAGCGACTCCCCGAGGTAGCGTCGCCGCATCTCCCGGACCGGAGCCTCGGGAGCGAGGAGCCAGCGGCCGTGCTCCGGAGTGCCGAGGAGCGCGGCGAAGCAGGCGCCCGAATCGAAGCGGGGGAAGCAAAGCCAGTCGATGCTTCCGTCCTTCCCGACCAGCGCCGCGCTCTGCGTGTCCCCGATGACGGCGTAGTCCTCGATCCTGAGTGCCATGCGAACCGCGGAGTGTGCGGGTTCGCGGCACGATTCGCTTCAGGTATCTCGTGACGATGGACGGGGGGTGAACATCGGGAGGTCGCCGGCACCTCCTCCGGCTGGACGGAAGGCCGGTGGCGCGGGCGTGGAGCCGGCGCGCCAGCCCAACCAGAGCACCCCCGCGGTCATCAGGGAGAGGATGACCACGAAGCTGATTCTCGACAGCTCGGAGATGAGCGTCAGCGTCCCGCTGGAGAGGCCGGTGAAGGCCAGAGCCACCACCGGCAACACCGGGACTCCGCAGCCGGACAGCGAGCACGGGCCGGTGGTGAGGCCGACCACGCTGGTGACCGCCCCGGCCATCCCGGCCGGCCGTGCCGCCTCGAAGCCGGGCGCGGAGGCCGCCCCCTGGGCTCGACGATAGGACCAGAGGGCGAAGAAGGCCCCGAAGACCAGCGAGGTCAGGAGGATGCGGCCCAGGGTCGGGACGTCCAGAACGAATCCCCACTCGACCCCCTCGCCGCCGGCGTTGTCGGCGCTCGCCCAGCCCAGGGCCATGTTGGAGAGGAAGGAGAGCTTCTTTTCCAGGGGTTCCGACGAGTGGAGGTACTCCGGAAGGCGCCGGAGCCAGGGATTGAAGGTGAAGAAGTCCACGGGCTTGCGGGCGATTGAGAGGACAACGATCGGCGCCAGCAGGTTGAAGGCCGTCACCGCCCCGGCGGCCGCCAGGACGATCCTCGGTCGGAACCGAATGGCGGCGGCGATTCCGCGGAGTGTCTGCACGATGGCAGTCAGGGCCCGTTGGACCATCCGCTCCGTCCTCTCCGGGAACCCCTGAAAATAGCCGACAGTGCCAGCAACCGACAAAACAACTCCGTTGACTTTGTGATGGGCCGGAGGTTTACGGGAACCCTTCAGCGACAGCGGACAGGAGGATCACCATGTCCAGTCGGCCGAGTCGTCGGGAGTTCCTCTCTCAACTCGGTGTCACCACGGCGGTTGCCGTGGGAGGAGCGGCAACCGGAATGGGTGTCTCCGGGATCGCTCATGCCCAGGACAAGCCCAAGGGCACGGTCCCGAGCACGCCATACAAGATCGGTCACATGACCTTCTTCACCGGCGCCGGCGCCGTACTCGGCGAGCCGATGTACAAGGGCAACGTCCTCGCCGCCGACGAGATCAACGCGCAGGGCGGTCTCCTGGGGAAGAGGAAGATCGAGATCCTCAAGGCCGACGAGGCCGCCGGGACCGACGCCAACACCAAGGAGATGCGGCGGCTCAAGCTGTCGGAGAAGATCGACCTCTTCATGGGGATCACCTCCAGCGGGAACACTCCGGCGCTGGGCCCCGTGGCCGAGGAGCTCAAGCTCCTCACCATCTTCGTCGATGGCTGCACCGACTTCCTCTTCGACAAGGCGGTGCCCAACCCGCACTACATCTTCCGGATCACCAACATCCAGTCCGCCGACGGAGCGACCTGTGCGGTGGGCGTGGCCCAGACCTGGCCGAACATCAAGACCTACGCCCACATCCATCCGGACTACTCCTACGGCCGGAACTGCTACGACCACTTCAGCGTCGTCACCAAGAAGCTGCTGCCCAACGCCAAGAGCGTCTCCGAGGCCTGGCCCAAGCTCTTCGCCACCGACTTCACTCCCCACATCACCAAGACGATCGCGGCCAAGCCGGATCTCCTGGTGACCTCGTGCTGGGGAGGGGACTACGTCGCCCTCTACAAGCAGGCCCTGCAGCACGGCCTGTTCGGCAAGATGAAGGTGGCCACCACGCTGGGCTTCGGATCGGCGCCACAGTCGGTCGGGAAGGACCACCCCGAGGGTGTTCTGAGCGGGGTCCACTCCAACTACCACTTCACCTATCCCTCCGGAGACCGCTGGCCGCTCAACAAGACCTTCGTGGAGAAGTACAAGGCCAAGTGGAACGAGTACCCGAACTTCCAGGCCGAGGGCGCCTACACCGCGACCTACGTGCTCAAGACCGCGATCGAGAAGGCCAACAAGCTCACCGGCGGCTGGCCGGATGACGAGGCGATCATCAGCCAGATCGAGGGGATGATGTACCCTGGCCCCGGAGGCTACGTGTACTTCCGGCCCGACAACCACCAGGGCTACAAGGACGCCATCACCGGGTTCAGCAAGAACGTGGCCGAGTACCCGTTCCCCATCCTCGATCCGAACCGGATCATCACCATCCCGATCCGGAACATCACGGCGCCTCCCGGCTGGCCCAAGGGAGAGCCGACGTCGACCTATACCTGGATCGACAAGACCTGGCCCCAGATGAAGGCGTCGTAGCCAAGCCCGGTGGACATCCTCGTCGTCCACCTCTTCAACGCGCTCCTCTACGCGTCGGTCTTGTTTCTGATCGCCGGGGGGTTGAGCCTCATCTATGGCGTGATGAGGATCGTCAACCTCGCCCACGGCAACCTCTTCGCCATCGGCGCATTCGCCACCGCCTCGGCGGTGGGCCAGTGGTTCGCCGGATCCACCTCGGGCTGGCTCTTCCTGCTCCTCCCCACCGGCGCGGTCCTGGCCGCGCTCATCGGCGCGGTGCTGGAGCCCACGCTCCTCAGGCCCTTTTACAAGCGGCCCGAGGAGTACCAGCTGCTGGTCACCTTCGGCCTCCTGATGATCCTCGAGGACGTGATGCGGTTCGTCTGGGGGCCGTACCCGGTCTCGGCCAGCGTGCTCTTCGAGAAGCTGGGCAGCCTCCAGGTCGGCGAGTTCGTCTATCCCCGCTACAACCTGGTGGTGATCGCCGTCGGCGGTGTGGCGGCGCTGTTCCTCTGGGCGTTCATCTACCGCACCAAGTTCGGGGTGGTGCTCAGGGCCACGTCCCAGGACATGCGGCGGGCCTCGGCCCTGGGGGTGAACGTCAACCTGGTCTTCGTCGAGGCCTTCACCATCGGCTGCTTCATGGCCGGGCTCGCCGGCGCGGTCATCGTTCCCAGCCAGTCGGCGGTGCTGGGGATGGGGGTGGACGCCCTGGTCCTCTCCTTCATCGTGGTGGTGATTGGTGGTCTGGGGAGCCTCGAGGGGGCGCTGGTGGGGGCGCTCATCGTGGGGGTCATCCGTGAGATCGGGATCACCGTCTTCCCCGAGATCGAGCTGGCCGTGCTGTACCTGATCGCGGCGGGCGTGCTCTTCATCCGGCCCGCGGGTCTGTTCGGTCGGACGGCATGAGCGCTCTCTCTCCACCCCCGGAGACGGCCCGGACGGAAGCCCCGAGCGCTCCGTCCACCTTCCAGCGGCGGCGCTCACCGTTCAAGGCGGCCCTCTGGGCCGTCCCGATCACCGTGGTGCTGATCGCGGTCCCCTGGGCGGTCGACCCCTATCAGACGATCCTCCTCGCCTACGGGCTGGCGATGGCCATCGCCGTCCTGGGTTTCAACCTGCTCCTCGGCTACACCGGGCTTCTCTCCTTCGGGCACTCCGCGTACTTCGGCGTCGGCGCCTACGCGGTTGCGTTCGTGGTCAAGTACCTCCACGCCGAGTCGATGGAGCTGTTCCTGCTGGCAGCCATCCTCGCCTCCGGTGTGGTGACGGTTGTCTTCGGGTACGTCTGTGTCCGGTACACGCGGATCTTCTTCAGCATCCTCACCCTGGCCCTCTCCCAGGTGCTGTGGAGCCTGGCCTACAAGTTCTTCTGGGTGACCGGTGGAACCGACGGGCTCCGGGTGCCCACGCCGAAGCTCCTGGGGGTGGGGCCGGCGGAGGGGGAGGACAAGATCCACTTCCTCACCCACCGCTACTACTTTTACGTCCTGGCGGTGTTCGCGATCTGCGTGGCGGTGATGTGGCTCGTCGTCCACTCACCGTTCGGGAAGGCCCTGCAGGCCATCCGCGACAACGAGACCCGGGCCCAGTTCGTGGGTGTCCGGATCCGGGCCTATCGCTTCTTGGCTTTTCTCATCTCCGGTGTCTTCACCGGGATCGCCGGGGCTCTCTGGGTGCCCCTGAACGGGCTGACCACTCCGGACATCCTCTACTGGCCCTTCTCGGGGGAGATCGTCTTCATGGCCGTGCTCGGTGGGTTCCGCAACTTCACCGGGCCCATCGTAGGGGCGGTCGTCTTCAACTACCTGAAGACCTACGCCGTCGGCTTCACGGTCTACTGGCAGGCGCTGCTCGGCATCGTCCTGGTGGTCCTGGTGTTCGTCCTCCCGACGGGGATCGTCGGCACGACCAAGCTGCTCTGGGCACGGGCCAGAAGGAAGGCCTCCCGGTGAACCTGCTCGAGACATCGAAGCTCACCAAGTACTTCGG
>JBKPMY010000004.1:0-7678 GCA_046732375.1 Myxococcota bacterium | reverse complement strand
AGGCTCCTCGATGCGGCGCAGCTGCCGGAGCTCGACCTTCTCCACCATCAGCAGGCCGAGGTGCGCCACGAGCAGCCTGGCGATCTCCCCTTCGGCGAGGTCTGCGCGCGGCAGGTCCAGCCGGAACCCCTCACCCCGAAGACTCCCACCGTTGGTGAAGGTGACGACGAAATCGAAGATCGCCCTGGTGTCCATGCCGTGACGGGTACCGCTTTTGGACCGGTGCGCGCCAGCACACTTGCTGCCGGCACGGGCCGCCGCTCGCGGCTAGCGTCGACCAGCGGCCTTCCGGCGGCGGACGCGACCCCGCCGCAGACCCTTCCGCTTCACCTTCGCCCGGTTCTTCAGCTTGCGCTTGCTGCGGTTTCCGATTCGCTTGGCCATGGGGAGCAGCCTCTTAGCATAGGCTCTCGGGCGTGGACCCGGAGGTCGTCGGCCCGGCGGAACGGAGCGAGCGCGCCGGACCGAGGACGCTCGGTGCGGTGGCCGGCTCACTGGCAAAGGGGTCAGCCGTCATTGCCCTGACCTTCGCCGTCCTGGGGACGGCGGTGCACGCCAGCCTCCTCCACCTCCCGGTCGTCGACGACGCGGCCATCTCCATCGCCTACGGCCACTCGCTCTTCTCCGGCGCCGGGCTGCGGCTCACTCCCGGCTCGCCTCCGGTCGAGGGTTTCTCCAATCCGCTCTGGGTGGTGCTCCTCGGGCTCTCACGTCCTCTGGGGCTGGAGCCGCTCGCCTTCGCGCGCTGGCTCGGTGTCGCCCTCGGGGCGCTGGCGCTGGTCTTCGTGGCGCTCGCCGTTCCGGCAGCCACCGGACGGCGACTCCGCCCGGCTGACGCGGTGGGCCCCCTCGTGGTCGCCGCCTCGCCGAACTACGCCTACTGGATCTGCTCCGGGATGGAGAGTGGGCTTCACGCCCTGCTCCTCGCGGCGAGCGTCTGGGCGCTGGTCCGTGACTTCCGGCTCCGCCGCGGACTGGCCAGCGGGCTGCTGCTCACCGCGCTCGCCCTCACCCGCCCCGAGGCGCCGCTGGTCATCGCAGCCGCGGTCGGGTTCTGGATGCTCTGGCTCTTCGAGGAGAACCGCTCACCGGGACGCCCGGAAGCGACGCTCCTGGGCGTGCTCGGGCTCATCGCCTGCGCCTACCTCGCCTTCCGCTGGGCGTACTTCGCCCGCCTGCTCCCGAACACCTACTTCGCCAAGCTGGGCTGGGACTTCCATCCGGCTCGATACCTGGAGGGGTTCGCCCGCGCCTATCCGCTTCCCCTGATCCTCGCCGCCGGCCTCGGAGCCCTGGGCCTCTTCTTCCGGAGCTCCCGCCGGCCAGCGAGCCTCGCCTTCGCCTTCCTGTTCTGCGGCGTTGCCTTCGTCTGGAGAGTGAAGGCGGACTGGATGGATCAGTGGCGCTTTCTCGGCCCGCTCTGGCCGCTCCTCGGCATCCTCGTCGGCGCGGGGCTGAGCGCACTGTCCGAGCTCCGCGAACGCGCACCCGCTGCCCTCCACGGGCCAGTGATTCCCCTCCTCGCTGCGCTGGGAGTGCTGGGGCTCGCCGTGCTCACGGAGCTGACGCGTTTCCAGGCCACCAGGAGTCAGGCCGGGTTCCCCGCGAGCTTCGTCCGGGACAAGGCGCTCGGCCTGCGGAACCGGCTCGCGACACACGGCGTCGAGCAGGCCAGGGTCGGGCTCGCGGACATCGGCGGTGCGGCGCTCGCTCTCCGGGGCGACCGGATTGTCGACGTGGCAGGCCTGGCCGACTACGCGCTCGCCGAGCACTGGGGCAACGTCGCCGCTCTTCAAGACTACCTGGTCGGCGAGGGCCTCCCCGACGTCATCGACGCGCACGGGCCCAGCGGTCACCTCAGCGGCTTCGCCCGGTTGATGCGGCACTATCGGTCCATCGGCGACCGGCTGTGGCTCCTCGAGGGTCTGGAGCGCGGACGCGACCCGCGTTGCCCGGAAGGGGCAGTGAGCGCCGTGCTGGGTCCGGAGACCTCCGAGCTGCGGCGTCAGCTCGAGCGACTGCTCGACGCCAGCGACCCGGGGAAGGCCGTGGATCTCGTCCGCTGCATCCAGGCGCACCGGCCGGCAGCGTTCGCCGAGCTCCGTTCACTCTCCGCTCGCGCGCTCGAGGCGGCGGAGCGAGCCGAGCGCGCCGGAGGGCTGGAGTGGGCCCTGCGCTTCTCCTCGCTGGCCACCATCCTCGCCGACGAGAACGCCCACCTCCGGCGCCGGACCGAGCGTCTGCGCCTCCGGCTGTTCCCGCCGCCTGCGCGGAACGCCGCCGCGCGCTGAGGCTCCTCGTCAGCCGCGGGCGAGCCGGCCGCACACTTCGGCGGTCTCGTCGTCGAGCGGGAACCAGCTCTCGAGATGGAGCTCCTCCAGCGCGACGTTCTGCGGTGCGCTGAAGGTGGTGACCGTCGTGAGGAACGCGACGCGCGCGTCGTCCCGCCGCAGGCGCACCGTCAGCGTCGGCTCGGAGGGAATGCCGAAGTCGGGTTGTTTCCAGCTCGCCGGCACGTCTGGCAGCTCGAGGATCCGATTCAGGAGCGCGCCCAGCTCGGCGTCGCCGCCGCTGGCCAGCACCTCTCGGTGGAGCCGGGCCAGCATCGACCGGGCGGCCTGGGGCCAGTCCTCGATGAAGGGCCGAACGCCCCGGGGATCGAAGAGGAGCGCCATCGCGTTCACCGGCGGCTCGAGCGCTCCGGAATCGGCAACGAAGATCGGGAGCAGCCGCGATGCGCCCCCGTTCAGCCGGACGATGTCGTACTTCCGGTCGAACACCACCAGAGGAAAGGGCTCGTGCTGGGCCATCATCCGGTCGATGGCCCGCTCCACCGCCGGCGGGAATGGCGCATCGGGCGCCGGATCGGGGAACACCTCCTCCAGCCCGGCCGCACGGAACATCGCGTTCTGTTCCCGCAACGGGACGTCGAGAGTCGAGGAGAGCCGGAGGATCATCTCCCGGCTCGGCCGCGACCGACCCGTCTCCAGGAAGCTCACGTGCCGTGCAGAGACCTCCGCCGCCAGCGCCAGGTCGAGCTGGCTCATCCCCCGCCGCGTCCTCCAGTGACGCAGCAGCGCCGGAAACAGCGCAGGTGCACGTCGAGTCACGCCGACCAGTGTAGCGACCGGGCCATCTACCCGCGCTTACCTCTCCAGGTCATTGCTCGGGATCGTCGGGGTCGACACCCTGCATGCCATCTCTCACCGGAGGTCCTTCCATGTCGTCCGAGCCGGCCACTCGCTTCTCCACCCCGGATTCCTCCCTCGAGCTTCCTGGAGGCCGGATCGCCACCTGGCGGTTCGGGAGCGGGCCCGACCTGGTGGCCGTGCACGGCTGGCCCCTGCATGCGGGCACCTGGCGCCACCTGGTCCCCGGGCTCTCCCGGCACTTCACCGTGCACCTCCTCGACCTGCCCGGCAGCGGCCGCACCGAGTGGCCGGGCCCCGTCGACTTCCAGGTCTGCACGGAGGTCGTCCGCGCCTTCATCGACGGCCTCGGCACCCGGCGCTACGCGATGCTCGCTCACGACAGCGGTGGGGCCATCGCCCGGATGGCCTCCGCCGGGGACGACCGGCTCGGGGCGATGGTCCTCGGCAACACCGAGATCCCCGGCCATCACCCTGCGCTCGTCCAGGCCTACGTCCTGGCGGCTCGGATTGGAATCGCCGGGCCGCTGCTGCGCTGGCTGGCGAAGGGACCGCTCCGGAAGACCCGTCTCGGGCTGGGTCCGCTGTTCACCGACCCGGCGTACATCGACGGCGAGTTCTCGGAGCTATTCCTCGCTCCGCTCGAGGATCCGCGCGTGCTGGCCGGGCAGCTCAAGCTGCTCCGCTCCATCGACTTCGACGAGTCCGACGCTCTTGCCGAGATGCACCGGCGCATCCGGGCCCCGGTCCTGTGCATCTGGGGACCCGAGGACCCGTTCTTTCCGGTGGCGAAGGCCCGGACCATGCTGCCGCAGTTCGCCGGCCCGGCCAGCCTGGTGGAGATTCCTCGGGGCAAGCTCTTCGCCCACGAGGACCGTGCCGAGGAGTTCCTTGCCCACGCCCTCCCCTTCCTTCGCCGGAGCATGGGCGAACGCGAGGGAGTCACGCGCTCGGCCTGACCGCCCTGCCGGGTCAGAGGACCGCCGGAGGTGGCGGCGGAGGACGGGGCGCGGTAGAGCCTCCCGGGCAGATGATCGACAAGCTGGACGAAGTCGAGCGGCGGTACGACCGGCTCGAGGCAGACCTCGCCAACCCGGAGACGCTGGGGGACAGCGCACGCCTGACCAAGGTGATGAAGGAGCGCTCGTCCCTCGAGCGCATCGTGGGCGTGTATCGCGACTACAAGAAGGTCCGTGCCGATCTCGCCGAGGCCGAGCGGATGACGGCGAGCTCCGACCCTGACGAGCGGGCGCTGGGGAAGGAGGAGCTCCCCGCCCTCAAGGAGCGGCGGGACGCTCTGGAGGCCGAGCTCAAGGTCCTCCTCATCCCCAAGGACCCCAACGACGAGAAGAACGTCATCCTCGAGATCCGGGCCGGCGCCGGCGGAGACGAGGCCGGGCTGTTCGGCGAGGAGGTCCTCCAGATGTACCTCCGCTACGCGGACCGCAAGGGCTGGAAGGCCGAGCTGGTCGACACGAGCCCGGGCAACGCCGGCGGCATCAAGGATGCCACCGTCACCCTCTCCGGTGACGCGGTCTACTCCTCGATGAAGTACGAGTCCGGGGTCCATCGCGTGCAGCGGGTGCCGGCAACGGAAGCCCAGGGGCGAATCCACACCTCCACCATCACCGTGGCGGTGATGCCCGAGGCCGAGGACGTGGACATCCAGGTCAAGGACTCGGACATCGAGCGACAGACAATGCGCTCCACCGGCTCCGGCGGTCAGAGCGTCAACACCACCGACTCGGCCGTCCGGCTCATCCACAAGCCCACCGGCATCGTCGTGAAGTGCCAGCAGGAGAAGAGCCAGAAGAAGAACGAGGCCATGGCAATGCGCATGCTCCGGGCCAAGCTCTACGAGCTCGAGCAGGAGCGCATCACCAGCGCCCGGGACTCGCTCCGCCGCGGCCAGGTGGGAACCGGCGACCGGAGCGAGAAGATCCGCACCTACAACTTCCCTCAGGACCGCCTCACCGATCACCGGATCGGCATGACCTGGCACAACCTGCCGGCCCGGATGGCGGGCGACATCGAGGACATCGTCGTCGCCTGTAGGACCTTCTTCCAGGCCGAGCAGCTCAAGGCCGAGTCGGCGCGCCCGCAGCCCGAGGCATGAGCGAGCAGCCCTGGACGGTGCGCCGGGTGCTCGGCTGGACGGCCCAGCATTTCGAGAAGCTGGGCCTCGACTCGCCCCGGCTGACCGCGGAGGTGCTGCTGGCGCACGTGCTCCGCACCTCGCGGGTCAGGCTGTACACCGATTTGGACCGCCCGCTCGAGGCGGCGGAGCTGGCCGCCTACCGGGGGCTCATCGCCCGGCGGGCCACCGGCGAGCCCACGCACTATCTGACCGGCACCCGCGAGTTCTACGGCCGCCCTTTCACGGTCGACGCGCGCGTGCTCGTCCCCCGGCCCGAGACCGAGCTGCTCGTCGAGGCGGTGCTCCAGGGTATCCCCCGCGACCGGGACGTCCGGTTCCTCGACCTCTGCACCGGCAGCGGCTGCGTGGGCATCACGCTCGCCCTCGAGCGGCCGCGGGCCAGGGTGCTCGCCACCGACCTGTCCTCCGCAGCCGCGGAGGTTGCCCGGGCCAACGCCGCCGCCCTGGGCGCGGCGGACCGGTTCGAGGTTCGGGCCGGCGACCTGTTCGCTCCGATCGAGGGCGAGCCCCCGTTCGACGCGCTGGTGGCCAATCCGCCATACGTTCCGCGAGGGGAGCTCCCCACCCTCTCCGCCGAGGTACGCCGCGAGCCGGTCGAGGCCCTCGACGGGGGTGTCGACGGGCTCGACGTCGTCCGGCGCATCGCCGTCGGGGCCCGGCGCTGGCTCGTCCCGGGAGGGCTCCTGGCCCTGGAGATCGGCGACGGACAGGGCCCGGCGGTCCACTCCTTGCTCGAGGCGGCCGGATATGGCTCCGTCCGCATCGAACGCGACCTCGCTCGACACGATCGCCTGGCCCTCGGAACACACCCCCGCGGCCCGGCGGACACGCACCCAGGAGACGGAGCCCTTGGACCAGATCCACATTGAAGGCGGCCCCCGACTGGAGGGCGAGGTGCGGGTCTCGGGGAGCAAGAACGCCACCCTCCCCCTCATGGCCGCCGCCCTCCTCGGAGAGGCCGCGACCACCCTCCGAAACGTGCCCGATCTGGCCGACGTCACCACCCTCCTCGAGCTGCTCCGGACGATGGGAGTCGACGCCCAGCGGGTACCCGGCGCGGAGCGGCACGTGGTCCGGGTCCACGCCCCGCCGAACGTGCTCCCCGAGGCCCCGTACGACCTGGTCCGGAAGATGCGCGCCTCGGTGCTGGTCCTCGGGCCGCTGCTGGCCCGGTTCGGGCGGGCCCGGGTGTCGCTGCCCGGCGGCTGTGCCATCGGCGCCCGGCCCATTGACCAGCACCTGAAGGGCTTCCGGGCGCTGGGGGCGGAGATCCTCCTCGAGGGCGGCTACGTCGAGGCCCGGGCGAAGCGGCTGAAGGGGGCCACGGTCCGGTTCGACAAGATCACCGTCACCGGGACCGAGAACGTCCTCATGGCCGCGGTGCTCGCCGAGGGAACGACCGTGCTGGAGAACGCCGCGCGCGAGCCAGAGGTCGAGGACCTCGCCCGGGCCCTGAACGCCATGGGCGCGCGCATCCAGGGCGCTGGTACCGACCTCGTCACCGTGGAGGGAGTCTCCTCCCTCTCCGGGGTGGAGCACACCGTCATCCCCGACCGCATCGAGGCCGGGACCCTCTTGGTCGCCGCAGCCATCACCCGTGGGGACGTGCACGTCCAGGGCGCCGTCCCGGCGCACCTCGACGCGGTGGTGGGCAAGCTGCGGGAGGCCGGCTGCACCCTGGTTCCCACGGCGGAGGGCCTCCGCTGCAAGGGCCCGGACGTGCCCGAGCCGGTCGACCTCCACACGACCGAGCACCCCGGCTTCCCCACCGACATGCAGGCCCAGCTGATGGCCCTCCTGTCGGTGGCCCGGGGCACCAGTGTCATCTCGGAAAACATCTTCGAGAACCGTTTCATGCACGTCGCCGAGCTGCGCAGGATGGGCGCGGACATCCGGGTGGAGGGGCACACGGCCGTGGTGAAGGGTGTCCACACCCTCTCCGGGGCCCCGGTGATGGCCACCGACCTGCGTGCCTCGGCCTCCCTCATCCTGGCCGGCCTCCGGGGAGCGGGCACCACCCGGGTCGCGCGCGTCTACCATCTGGACCGGGGCTACGAGGCGCTGGAGCGGAAGCTGCAGACCCTGGGGGCACGGACCACCCGGGTGAAGTGACGGCGGAAACCCGTCAGCCAGGTGCGCCTGCGGGTTGCAGTACAAAAATTCCCGACCCTACACTCAGGACTGCCCCTGTCGACGGAGCACTGCTCCCCCTGCACGGAGAAGACGCGTTTACATGGATTGCCCCGGCTGCAACGTCGAGATGGCCGAGCTGGAAGGTGAAGAGACGACGTTGCGACGCTGCGGAGAGTGCGGCGGATTGTGGCTGGACGTGGCGGACCTGAACCGCCTCCTCCTCCACAACAACCTCCCG
>JBKPMY010000003.1:0-3545 GCA_046732375.1 Myxococcota bacterium | reverse complement strand
GCGCTCCTCAAGCGGATCGACCGCATCCTCGCCCGGGATGCGGCAGTGGAGCGCACCGAGGCGGCCCGAACGCTGACCAGTCAGTCACCGGACGCCGGGACGCGGCGCCGATAGGCGGTCAGCTCTTCGGCAGCACCTGCTCGAGCTTGCTGGTCAGCTCGGTCGACAGGGGCTCCACCTTGCTGTCGAAGTGCTCGATGACCTTCCCGTCCGGGGCGACCAGGAACTTGTTGAAGTTCCAGGTCACGGCCCCGCCCTGCTTCCCCGGGAGCCCGGTCAGGTACTTGTAGAGCGGGTCGGCGGCCGCGCCCTTCACCGGGATCTTGGAGAAGAGCGGGAAGGTGGTCTTGTAGCGGAGCTCGCAGAACTTCTTGATCTCCGCATTGGTCCCGGGCTCCTGCCCGCCGAAGTCGTTGGAGGGGAAGCCGAGGACGGTGAACCCGCGGGCCTTGTACTTCTCGTACAGAGCCTCGAGGCCCGCGTACTGCGGCGTGTAGCCGCACTCCGACGCGGTGTTGACGATCAGCAGGGCCTTCCCCTTGTAGTCGGCCAGGGAGGCCTCCTTGCCGTCGATGGTCTTCACCTTGAAATCGTGAACCGACATGGGCGTGCCTCCCGAGGTGATGGCGGTGAGGGCGAGCACTGCAGCGACGAGATGCATGCGGACGGATCCTTCCGGAACGTGACCTTCGGCGAGGATTAACAGGGATCATGGCCGGTCTGCCCGAGGACGAGCGTCCGTTCGCTGCTGCGCGGGCCCGGGGGCGCCCCTGGCCGATCACCGGCGTGTGCCTGGCCGGTGGGCTGCTCCTGGTCGTCGCCTGGGCCCATGCCGCAACCGGAGGGCAGGCCCGGGCATTCGGACCCGGGTACCTGCCCTACCTCGTGGTCACCAGCGGGACCCTGGCCGTGGCGCTCTGGGGCCTGTGGCGTATGCGCCCCTGGGCCTTCTGGGCGTTACCCGCCGCGCTGGTTCTCGACGACGTGGTGGTGTGGGCCATGGGCGAGCTGCATCCCGGGGTGGTGGCGGCTCAGGCCGGGGTGGTGCTCCTCGTGCTGCTGCTCCGCCCGCGGGGCATCGGGTGGTGGTGACCGGGACGTGGCCGAGATGGGAGGCTCGGGGAACGATGTCGGCCGCGTTCGCCGTCACCTCCCTCCACAAGCGCTTCCGCACCCGGTTTGGCCGCACCGAGTCGGTGGCGCTCGACGGCGTCGACCTGGAAGTGCCGCAGGGCGAGGCGTTCGGGCTCATCGGTCCCAACGGAGCGGGAAAGACGACGTTCATCAAGTGCCTCCTCGGCATCGCCCATCCCGACTCGGGGACGGTGGAGCTGCTCGGCGGGAAGCCGGAGGACCCGCGGTCACGGGCGCGCGTCGGCTACCTGCCCGAGCGTCTGACGCTGCCCGGCGCGTGGACTCCGCGCGCGCTGCTGGCGAGCGTGGCGCGGCTGAAGGGGCTGCACGCGGGGCGGGCCGGTCTCGATGGGCTCCTCCAGCGCCTGGGGCTCGCCGAGGCCGGCGACCGGCGGATCCGGGGGTTCAGCAAGGGAATGCGCCAGCGGCTCGGGCTCGCGGCCGCGCTGGTCGGTGCGCCGGACCTCCTGGTGCTGGACGAGCCGACCGACGGGGTGGATCCGCTGGGACGGGTGGAGATCCGCCAGCTCCTCGCGGCCGAGCTGGCGCGCGGTGCCACCCTGTTCATCAACTCCCATCTCCTCTCCGAGACCGAACGCATCTGCACCCGCATCGGGATCCTCTCCCACGGCCGCCTCGTGCGCTCCGGTCCCCTGGAGGCGCTCACCTCGGTGCAGCAGCGATGGAGAGTCCGGTTCGCGCCCGACCCGCCCACGGAGGCGCTGGTGACCCTGGGATTCGAGCCGGTGGAGGGAGGTGCCTGGGAGCTCGCCGCCGGCGATGCCACGGCGCTGAACCAGGCACTGGACGGCGCGCGCGGCGCCGGTGCCCTCCTGGTCGAGCTGGAGCGGGCCTCGCGAGACCTCGAGGACGTGCTCAGCGAGGCGCTCGCCGCGGGGGCCGCATGACCGCGATCATGGTCGCCGCGGATCTGCTGCGGGAGGCGGCGGCGAGGCGCTGGTTCCTCGCGCTCGGGCTGGCGCTGACCGGACTCCTGCTGCTCCTGGTGACCAGCCTGCGTCTGGAGGTTGTGGACGGCGCGCTCGCCGCGAGCCGTCTCTTCGGCAAGCCGCTGGACCACAGCATCCAGGCCGCGGACGTGGCGCTGCGGCCTGTCTTCCTGGCCGCCAGCCACTTCGTCTTCTGGGGAGGCCTCGGCTTCGGCGTGCTCTCCTGCGCCGACTTCGGACCGGCGCTGCTCTCGCCCGGACGGATCGAGCACCTTCTCTCGCTCCCGGTGCGCCGCTGGGAGCTGCTGGCCGGAACCTTCCTCGGGGTCCTGGCGCTGGCCATGGCCGGCGCGGTGTACGCCTCCGCGGGTCTGGTCCTGGTCCTCGGCGCCAAGACCGGGGTCTGGACCGGTTGGCCGGTGGTCTCGGCGGTGCTCTCCGCCCTGGCCTTCGGCAGCATCTACGCCGGGATGCTGGCGGTGACCGTCTGGGTCCGGAGCGCGGCTCTGTCCGCGGCTGCAGGTGCCTCGCTCATCGTCCTCGGCCTCCTCGCCACGCACCGGACGGCGCTGCTGGATCTCATGGGGCAGGGGCCCGGCCGCGCGCTCTTCGCCGGGGTCACCGCGGTGGTGCCACCTCTGGGGAAGCTGGCCGACGCCGCCGGAGCTCTCGCCGCGAGCGCCCCGCTCGCTCCGGGCGGGCTGGCCCGGCTGCTGGCGGGCACGGTGGCCTTCGCCGGGGCACTGCTCGCGGTCGCCGTGTGGCGATTCGAGCGGAGGGACTTCTGATGCACCGCCGCTGGCTGTGGCTGCTGGCGGCAGCCCTGCTGGTCATCGCGGCTGCGTGGCTGGTGCGCATTCCCGAGGCTCGCGCGCCGCTCGCTCGCCCCGAGGTGGAGATGCCCCGCTACCTCCGGCCGCAGGAGCGGCAGCGGATGCTCTCCCGGCTCCGGCCGCCGGTGGTCGACGCCGGCGTGCAGCGCAACGAGGTGCGCGACCCCATGCTCACCGCCCTGTCTGCCGGCGGCGCCGGATCGGGGATGGTGCTGGAGGTCAACGCGCTCCGGAACTCTCCGCTGGGCGAGCTGCTGCTGCAGTGCCTCGCCGCGCGCGAGGGCCGGGGAAACGCGCTCGAGGCGCTGCAGCGGATGGGCATCGACCCGCTCCGCGACGTCGATCGCGTGGGCATCACCGAGCACGGCATCGTGGTCTCAGGCGACTTCCACCGCGCCAACTGGGAGGGGCTGCTCGGCAACGCGACCGGCACGCCTTACGGGGAGCACGGGCAGATCACCGCAGTCGACCCGCGCGCGGAAGGCGGCGCCACGCTCATCGCCACCCGGTGGGGCGACTCGCTGCTCCACCTGGGAGATTCGGTGGAGGACGGCCGGCGGGTCCTCGACGCGGTGGAGGGGCGCGGGCCCCAGCCCCGGCCGCTGCTCTCCCCCGAGCAGAGCTACGG
>JBKPMY010000002.1:0-17710 GCA_046732375.1 Myxococcota bacterium | reverse complement strand
GCCCGCTCCCCCGCGCGGGCGCCGGCGCGGCCGCTCGGCGGGGGCGAGCGTGGGGAGCGCTCCGCCGGCGAGGACCTGGGCCACCGCGTCGAGCAGCGGGCCCAGCCCCTCGCCGGTCGCCGCGGAGATGGGGAACACCGGAACGCCCCTGGCCGCCATCGCCGCCTGGAACTCCGGGAGCCGTTCGCGCGCCTCCGGCAGGTCGATCTTGTTGGCGGCGATGATCTGCGGCTTCCGCGCCAGCTCCGGGCTGTAACGCTCGAGCTCGTGATCGAGCACCTCCAGGTCCTGGAGCGGTGCGCGGCCCTCGCCGGGCGCGGAGAGGTCCACCATGTGGATCAGCACCCGGCACCGCTCGACGTGACGGAGGAACTGGTGCCCGAGGCCGGCGCCCTCGGCCGCACCCTCGATGATGCCGGGGATGTCGGCCATCACGAAGGACACCCCGTCCTTGTACGGCACCACGCCCAGGTTCGGGACCAGCGTGGTGAAGGGATAGTCGGCGATCTTCGGCCGGGCGCGGGACACCCGCGAGATGAGCGTGCTCTTGCCGGCGTTCGGGAACCCGAGCAGCCCCACGTCGGCGATCAGCTTCAGCTCCAGCACCAACCTCCGCTCCTCGCCGGGCGTTCCGTCCTGGGCGAAGCGCGGCGTTTGCCGGGTGGAGGTGGCGAAGTTCATGTTCCCCAGGCCGCCCCGTCCCCCCCGGGCGACGATGGCCCGGGCGCCGGGAGCGGCGAGATCGGCGAGGAGCTCCCCGCTGTCCTGGTCCCGGATCAGCGTGCCCACCGGCACGCGCAGGACGAGGTCCTCGGCCGCGGCGCCGTTCATGTCGCTGCCCATGCCGTGCTGCCCGTTCCTCGCCCGGTAGTGCTGCTGGTATCGGTAGTCGAGCAGCGTGGACAGCCCGCCATCGGCCTCGAAGACGACCGAGCCGCCGTTGCCGCCGTCTCCGCCGGAGGGGCCACCTCGCTCGACGAACTTCTCCCGGCGGAAGGCGACGGCGCCGTCCCCGCCGTCCCCGGCCTTCACCTGGATGGAGACCTGGTCGACGAACTTCACAGCAGGGCCTCGCTGAAAACATCGAAGCGGGCCGGCGTCCCCTCCCCGGGAGGGTGCGCGGGCCCGCTCGGGGTGCCGCAGAGGGTCACCGGACGAGCCGGTGCCCGCCGGATCAGGCGCTGGCGGGCGCCTGGGGGTAGACCGAGACCTTCTTCCGGTCCTTGCCCAGCCGCTCGTACTTCACCACGCCGTCCACCGTCGCATAGAGGGTGTAGTCGCGGCCGAGCCGGACGTTGGAGCCCGGGTGGATGACGGTGCCGAGCTGGCGAACGAGGATGCTGCCGGCGTGAACGCTCTCGCCGCCGTACACCTTCACCCCGCGCCGCTGTCCGGCCGAGTCGCGCCCGTTGCGCGAGCTGCCCTGTCCCTTCTTGTGAGCCATGGTTCGATTCCTGGTGGGCCGCGGTTCAGCCCGCGACCGAGACGACCTTCACTTCGGTGTAGGGCTGCCGGTGGCCCTTCCGGCGGGTCCAGCCTTCCTTCTCCTTCCGGAAGTGGAGGACCCGGCGGTACCGATCCTGGGCGAGGATCTTCCCCACCACCTTCGCCCCCTCGACGAGCGGGCGGCCGGCCTTGGGAGACTCGCTCCCGCCCAGCCAGAGCACCTCGGCGAACGTGATCTCGCTCCCGACCTCGCCGGGAACCTTCTCGATGCGGACGACGTCGCCTTCGGCGACGCGGTACTGCTTCCCGCCGGTTCGGATGACTGCGTACATCTGGACCTTGCCCCTGGGTTGAAAGGGCCGGACGGATAGCCCGCAACCCCCTGGAAGTCAAGGCAGATACCGGGCGCCCGGACCAGCACAGAGGGACGCCGGACCGCCGCTAAGCCACGACGTCAACTACCGTTTTCAACCAGTGGGTGCCCCTCCGGTGCGGGCGCAACGTTCAGCGACCCCAGGGTCCTGAGGACATGCAATCGATGAATCGTCGTGAGGTCATCTTCCGGATCGGCGGGCTGCTCCTCGCCCTGCCGGCCTCCCGGGTCCTCCTGGCCTGCGGTGGCGACAGCGGGGGGGGAACCGATCCCAACTCCCTGCGGTTCATCTCGTCGAGCGACCTGGGACACACCCACTTCTTCTTCCTGGAGAAGAACGAGATCACCAATCCGCCCACGGCGGGGATCGACCGGCTGACCACGAACGATCTCGCCCACACCCATTCGGTGAGGCTGACCGAGGCCGACCTCGACAACATCAATGCCGGGCAGACGATCACCATCACCACGTCCAACGACGACAACCACACCCACACCTTCAACTTCCACAAGTAGTTGAAGGGCGCAGAGCCGTACGCGCCCCACGGCGACTGATGCTCGAAATTCCCCTCCGAGCGTCAGTCGCCGAGTTCGTTCGGCGCGATCTCGCGCGGAAGTCCCTGCCAGGCGTCGAGATCGAACGGCCCCCACGGAGCACGTTCGTCGTTCATTCTCCGAGCTTCGCCTTCAGCGCGGCGTTGACGAGGGCGGGGTTGCCCTTCCCCTTCATCGCCTTCATCACCTGGCCGACGAGGAAGCCGAGCACCTGCTTCTTCCCGGCGCGGTACTTCTCCACCTCGTCCGGATTCGCCGCCAGCACCGCGGCCACCGCGGCCTCCACCGCGCCGGCGTCCTGAACCTGGATCAGACCCTTCTCCTGGGCGAGCTCCCTGGGGGCGCGGCCGGTGCGGAACATCTCGGCGAACACGTCCTTCGCGGCATTGTTCGACAGCTCGCCCGAGTCGACCATTGCCAAAAGGGCCGCGAACTGCTCGGGCGAGAAGCGCAGCGCCCCTACCTCGCGGGCCTCCTCCTTCATCAGCCGGAGCAGCTCCCCCAGGAACCAGTTGGACAGCTTCTTCGCCGGGCCGCGGTAGACGCCCTGCACCTTCTCGAAGAAGTCCGCGAGGGGCCGGTCACCGACCAGGATCTTCGCATCGTAGGCCGGCAGGCCGTAGCTGGCGATGAAGCGCTGGAGCTTCGCCCGCGGAAGCTCGGGCAGCTCGCGCTCGACGCGCTCCACGAACCCCGCCGGGATGCGGAGCGGCGGCAGGTCCGGCTCGGGGAAGTAGCGGTAGTCGTGCGCCTCCTCCTTGCTGCGCATGCTCCGCGTCTCGCCCCGAACGGCGTCGAACAGCCGTGTCTCCTGAGCCACCTTCCCGCCCGACTCGATGACCTCGACCTGCCGGCCGATCTCGTAGTCGATGGCCTTCTGCACGAAGCGGAAGGAGTTGATGTTCTTCAGCTCGACCCGCTGGCCGTACTGGGTGGCGCCCTTCCGCATCACCGACACGTTGGCGTCGCAGCGGAAGCTGCCCTCCTCCAGGTTTCCGTCGTTGACGCCCAGGTACACCAGCACGTCGCGGAGCGCCTTGAGGTACTCGGCGGCCTCGGTGCTGGAGCGGATGTCCGGCTCGCTGACGATCTCCACCAGGGGCACGCCGGAGCGGTTGAGGTCCACCAGGCTGTCACCGCCGCCCGGGTCGTGCACGTTCTTGCCCGCGTCCTCCTCGAGGTGGATGCGGAGGATGCGGATGCGGCGAGGCCCGTCCTCGCCGTCGATCTCCAGCGCGCCGTGCTCGCAGAGCGGCTGGTCGTACTGGCTGATCTGGTAGCCCTTCGGGAGGTCCGGATAGAAGTAGTTCTTCCGCGCCCAGATGCTGACCGGGTTGATCCGGCACTCGAGCGCCCGGCCCACCCGGACCGCGTACTCCACCACCTTCTCGTTCAGTACCGGGAGCGCTCCCGGCATCCCCAGGCACACGAGGCAGGTGTGAGCGTTGGGAGCGGCGCCGAACTCGGTCGAGCAGCCGCAGAAGATCTTGCTCCGGGTCAGGAGCTGGGCGTGCACCTCGAGCCCGATGACCGGCTGGAAATCGGCCACGCTCATGCGGGCCCCAGAGGCGGCGTGCGCCGGTGGAAGTCGTGCTCGCGCTCGAAGGCCCGGGCGATGCGCAGCACCCGCGCCTCGTCCCAGGGCTTGCCCAGGATCTGCAGCCCGATGGGCAGGCTCGCCCTGGTGAACCCGCAAGGGAGGCTCAGCCCCGGGAGCCCGGCCAGGTTACAGGGCAAGGTGAAGACGTCGTTGAGGTACATCGCGAGCGGGTCGCTCACCTTCTCGCCGATGCGGAAGGCCGCCGTGGGTGAGGTGGGCGAGATCACCGCGTCCACGGTGCGGAACGCCTCCGCGAAGTCCTGCTTGATGAGCGTGCGGACCTTCTGCGCCTTCAGGTAGTAGGCGTCGTAGTACCCGGCCGACAGGGCGTAGGTGCCGAGCATGATCCGCCGCTTCACCTCCAGCCCGAAGCCCTGGTCGCGCGTGTGCCCGTACATCGCCAGGAGGTTCTTTCCCTCGACGCGCAACCCGTAACGGACCCCGTCGTAGCGGGCGAGGTTGCTCGAGGCCTCGGCCGGGGCGATGAGGTAGTAGGTCGCCAGCGCGTAACGGGTGTGCGGCAGCGAGACCGGGACCAGCTGCGCGCCCATCTTCTCCAGCGCCCGGGTCGCCGCCTCCACGGCCGCGCGGACCTCGGGGTCCATGCCCGGCAGCTCCAGGTACTCCCGCGGGAGCCCGAGCTTCATCCCCTTCACCCCGGCCTCGATCTCCGCGAGGTAGTCGGGGGCCTTCACCGGCGCGGAGGTGGAGTCGCCGGGGTCGTGCACGGCGATGGTCTGCAGCAAGGCCGCGCAGTCCGGGACGTCCCGGGTCATCGGGCCGACCTGGTCGAGCGAGCTGGCAAAGGCCACCACCCCGAGACGCGACACGCGCCCGTAGGTCGGCTTGAGCCCCACGATTCCGCTGAGCGCCGCCGGCTGCCGGATCGACCCACCGGTGTCGGTCCCCAGCGCGCCGAACACCATCCGCGCCGCGACCGCCGCCGCCGAGCCCCCCGAGCTGCCGCCGGGGCTGAGATCGAGGTTCCAGGGGTTCCGGGTGGGGAAGAACCCCGAGTTCTCGGTGGAGCTGCCCATCGCGAACTCGTCCATGTTCGTCTTGCCGAGGATGGGCGTCCCCGCGGCCCGGAGGAGCTTCACCACCGTCCCGTCGTAGGGGGCGACGAAGCTCTCGAGGATCCGCGAGCCGGCGGTGGTGGGAAGCCCCTCGGTGAGGAAGAGGTCCTTCAGCCCCACCGGAACGCCGTCCAGCGGGCCCGCGCGCTTGCCCTCCTTGCGGCGGCGGTCGGCGGCGTCGGCCTGGGCGAGGGCACCCTCCCGGTCCACCCTGAGGAAGGCCTTCACCCGTCCGTCGAGGCGATCCACGCGGGCCAGGCAGGCACGCACCGCCTCGACGCTGGAGAGCTCGCCGGACCCGAGCTTCCTTCCCAGCTCGAGCATGGACAGGTCGGTCGGTTCCATCGCCATCACTCGATGATGCGGGGCACCGCGAAGCTGGTGCCGACCTGCGAAGGGGCGTTGCCCAGCGCCTTCTCCGGAGGGAACGACGGGCGCACCTCGTCCGACCGCCAGGCGGCGACCTCCCCTGCGGCGTGCGACGTGGGCTCAACGGCAGAGGTGTCCACCTGCGACAGCTCGGCCACCGCGTCGAGGATGGCGCTGAGCTGCGTGCGCATCAGCGTCTCCTCCTCCGCGGAGAGCGAGAGCCGGGCCAGGCCGGCGACGTGCCGGACCGCTTCCAGGGTGAGCGACATGGTCAGTCGTTCTTGAAGATGTTGAGGAGCGCGTTCATCACCGTGCCCCGCTTCTCCGGTGCTTCCCGGAGCTGCCTCTCGAAGCTGGCGAGCTCATTGGCGTCGACCCAGAGGCCCTTGCAGTTGAAGCACATGTCGAGATCCACGTCCCCGCGCTTCAGGGTCTGGAGGTCGAAGCCGCACTTCGGGCACTTCATGTAGTGGAGCGTGCGGAGCGCCTCCTTCTGCTGCTCGGCCATGACCTGGGCCTGCTGGTAGGCCAGCTTCCGCTTCTTCTCCACGTCCTCGCGGGCGAAGTACTCGTCCTCTTCTCTCGAAGGCTTGTCCAGCATGGTCCTTCCCTTCTGCCCGGCTACCGAAGAGCGTTCAAGGCCTCTCGCGCACGCGGCGCTTCCGCCCCCTCCGGTGCAGCCTCCAGGTAACGCTCGTAGGCCTCGGCCGCCTGCGGGCCCTGTCCCGAGCGGCGGTAGGCCTCGCCGAGCCAGAACTCGGCGACCGAGTACCTGGAATTCACCATGAGGGCGCGGCGGAACGCGGCGATGGCCGAGCGGGGGTCACCGAGCTCGAGATGGGCGCGCCCCTGGCCCAGGTAAGCCTCGGCGCGCGAGCCGTCGAGGGCGATCGCGCGGTCGTACGCGTCCAGGGCCGCGCGGGCCCGCGAACGCTCGCGCTCGCGATCGGCCAGCGCCATCCACTCCTCGAAGGTGCGCGCCCGCGGGTCCGGCCGCGCCGTCGTGCGTTGACGGGCCGTTTCGGGCCGGGGGGCCGGTGGGGCGGCGGCCACCGCCCGGGTGGGCGCGGCGGTCGGTGACGGTTCGAGCGACCCACGCGGCCCCTCGGGGCCGGCGCTCCCACCGGTGCCGCCGTCGACCACGACTGCTGGCGGGGTGGCGGTCGTCCCGGTCCCTGCGTCGGTTCGCCCGGCCATTCCGGCCAGCAGCTCCTCCTTGGCCCGGCGTTCGCGCTCCCGGACCTCGACGTCGGCGGCGTCGCGGGCCTTCTGAGACTCCTCCAGGCGGGCGCGCTGGGCCTCCTGGCGGAGCTTCTCCTGCTGGGCCGGGACCCAGACATAGAAGTAGGCCCCGACGGCCGCACCCGCGGTGACCACGATCAGGAAGGTCGCGACCCAGGGCGCCTTGCTCCGGCGCGGCGGGGTGTCCCAGCCCTCCGTGTCGTCGACCACGTCCGGGTCGACGCCCAGTCCCGCGCGGCGGGTGAACTGGGGCTGATCCGCCTCGTCCGGGGGCGCCTCGGACGAGGGCTCGACTGTGCCCTCCGGCATGGGAAGGTCGTCCGGGGACGGCCGCGTCGCCTCGCGGATCTCCTCCAGCGAGAACGCCGAGGGTGTGCCGGTGCGGGGAGGCGCGGCAGGGCCGCCGGACGATTCGGGGGCGGGTTCGCGGGGCCGGGTGATCGGCTCGACCCGGGCGGCGGGCTCCGGCGGGGTGGCCGCGAACGCGGGGCCGAAGACCGCTACCGGGCGTGCCTCCAGCTCGGGCTCGATCGGCGTCTCGAGGCGGATCGGCGGGGGCGTCGGCTGAAGCGGCGCGACCGGCGCGTCGGGACCCGGTCCGCCCAGCTCGCGCTCGAGCGCCGACGGCGCCTCGTCCGGCAGCTCGGCCCGGCGGAGCCGATCCTCCAGCTGGTGGACGCGGTCGACCTCGTCGAGGATCAGGAAGAAGGGCTGCAGCTCGGCGATGTCTCCCAGCCGCTTCCAGTGGTCGCCGTGGAGGCTGATCTCGTCGTCGCGCCCGAACTTCCGCTCGACGATCCACTTCTGCATCGAGGTCAGCTCCCGGAAGGCGATGACCCGCCCGCTCGGGCTACGAACGCGCCAGGCCGGCTTCTCCACCACCGGGGGCGGCACCGCGGTGGACTCGCCACCGTTGCCCACCGCCTCGGTCATGAGGAGGACCTTCTTGCGGACGCGGAAGACGTGGCCGCAGGTCGTACACCGCACGGTGGTCCCCGCCTCGGAGACCCGCGTGTCGTCGAGCTCGTAGAGCGTCTTGCACCGCTCGCAGCGGACGTCCATGCAGGAGCCACTGGCATCGCACAGGGCTGGAAAATTGACCACCCCCGGCCCTGGCTCGACAGTCGACTGCTGCTTCAGGTCGCAACAGGCAGCCCCCCTCGGGGGGCGAGGGAGCGGTACGTCATGGCGGCCAGGCGGCCCCGTCCGGAAAAGAAGATCCTGTCCAAGCAGGAGGTCTCGTCGCGCAAGAAGGCGCTGGCGGTCCGGCGCGTCGAGGGAACAGGGGTGGGTCACCGCGCACTCCTGGGTGTCGCGCTCCTCGCCCTGTCGTGCCTTGCCCTCGTCGCCCTCCTGACGGAGCCCGGCTCGGCGGCTCCTCGCACGGCCCACAACGGAGCGGGCCCGGTGGGCCACGCCCTGGCCGCCCTCCTGGGTGGCTTGCTCGGCGTGGCTGCCCCGGCCATCCCGCTCGCGGGGGTCTACGTCTCCGGCGTCCTCCTGGTCGGCAGGCGTGAGAAGCGACGCTGGCCGCAGGTGCTCGCCTCGGTGGTGCTGCTGGTGGCCACCTGCGTGCTGGTCCAGCTCGGGCTGGGAACGCCGGGGCTGCACCCGCGGAACCCGCCTGGCGGGGCGCTCGGCGTGGCGGTCTCGGCGTGGCTGCTGGAGTTCTTCGACGTGCTGGGAACGGTCATCGTGGTCTCCGCGATCGCATTCGCGGCGATGCTCGTGGCGACGCAGTTCGCGCTGCTCCGCGCGCTCGCGGCGGCGGGCCATCTGCTCGGGGAGGCGGGCGCAAGGACCAGGACGGCGCTCGGCGCGCTCTGGGAGGCTCAGAAGAAAGCCTGGGGGGCACGGACCGAGGCACGGGCGGCGGCGAAGCTGGAGGAGGCGGCGTTTCTCGCCCAGCTGGAAGCTGACGAGGAGGAGCTGAGCCAGGCCGAGGCCGAGGCGATGGAGGCGGAGGCGGTCGCCGAGGAGGCGCTGCGCCTGGCCCGGGAGTCGGAGAGCAAGGCTCTGGAGCGAGGCAAGGAGGCCACGAGCCCGGCGCTGCCGGCGGGTGCCGATCCGGTCTGGACGCGTGACCTGGCGCTGGCCTCGGGCGCAACGCCGGAGGCCCCCAGACGGCGCCGGAAGACCGATCAGCAGCCGGAGATCGTCACCCCGCCCCCGCCGGCCATCAGCCTGCCCCCGTCGGCGGCGATGCCTGCCCCCGCGGAGGAGCCCCCCATGCCGCTCGCGGCGCTGGCTCCGAGCCCCGGCCGGGCCCCGCTCATCATCGAGCCCAAGGCGCCACCGAAGCCGACCAAGCACAAGGAGCAGAACCAGTTCGAGTTCGTGGGGGGGCGCACCCAGTTCACCCCGCCGCCGCTCGACGTCCTCGACTTCGACCGTCCCGAGCGAAGCGCCCTGGACAAGGAGGCGTTCCTCAGCACCGCAGAGAAGCTCCGGGCCAAGCTGGCCGACCTCGGGATCGTGGGTGAGGTGGTGGAGATCCGCCCCGGCCCGGTGGTCACCATGTACGAGTTCCTGCCCGGGCCGGGAATCAAGGTGTCGAAGATCGCCGCGCTCGCCGACGACCTGGCCATGGCGATGGAGGCGATGCGCGTCCGCATCGTGGCCCCCATCCCGGGCAAGGGAGTGGTGGGCATCGAGGTCCCCAACCGCGACCGAGAGACCGTGTACCTCAAGGAGATCGTCGAGCAGGACGTCTTCCAGCGCTCGAGCAGCAAGCTCACCATGGCCCTGGGCAAGGACATCGAGGGCATGCCCTACGTGCTCGACCTGGCCAAGGCGCCGCACGTGCTCGCCGCGGGCACCACCGGGTCCGGCAAGTCGGTCGCGGTGAACTCGATGGTGATGAGCATCCTGCTCAAGGCGACGCCGGAGGAGGTCCGCTTCATCATGGTGGACCCGAAGATGCTCGAGCTGAGCGTCTACGAGGGCATCCCGCATCTCTTGTTGCCGGTGGTCACCGACCCGAAGAAGGCGGCGCTCGCGCTGCGCTGGGCAGTGGAGGAGATGGAGCGCCGCTACCAGCTCCTCTCCGAAGCCGGGGTGCGGAACATCGCCGGCTTCAACAAGCTGGTGGAGAGCGCCAAGGGCGACGCGCGCGTCCTGCTGGAGAAGAAGCGCGAGGCCCCCAAGCCGAAGAAGCCTGCCTCGCTCCTGGTGGTGGACGTGGGCGAGGGCGAGTCCGAGGAGGAGGCGCTGGCCCGGGCCAAGGAGGAGGCGCTCGGCGTGCCTTCACCGCACGCGGCGGTCGAGGATCCTCGAGCGAGCCTGGAGGGAGAGGCCGAGGCGTCCGGGAGCGCGGAGGAGGGCGAGAAGTCCGCCTCCGAGCCGTCCGCGGAGGAGAAGCCGAAGGAGTTGAAGAAGCTGCCGTACCTGGTGGTGATCATCGACGAGCTGGCGGATCTGATGATGGTGGCCAGCCGCGAGGTGGAGACGTCCATCGCCCGGCTGGCGCAGATGGCCCGCGCGGCCGGCATCCATCTCCTGGTCGCGACCCAGCGGCCCTCGACCGACGTGGTGACCGGAGTCATCAAGGCCAACTTCCCCACCCGGATCAGCTTCATGCTCCGGAGCAAGCCGGACTCGATGACCATCCTCGGGACGGTGGGCGCCGAGTCGCTGCTGGGAATGGGCGACATGCTGCTCATGCCGCCCACCAGCGCGAATCTGGTGCGAGTGCACGGGGCCTACGTCAGCGAGCAGGAGATCAAGCGCGCCGTGGACCACCTGAAGGCGCAGGGGAAGCCGGTCTACGACGAGAGCATCCTCAGGCCGCGCGAGGAGGACCTGGGCGACGCGGGCGCCGAGGACGAGCTGAGCGACGAGCTCTACGACCAGGCCCTGGCAGTGGTGAGCGAGATGCGCCAGGTCAGCATCTCGATGCTCCAGCGCAAGATGCGCATCGGCTACAACCGCGCGGCGCGGATGATCGAGCGCATGGAGCGCGACGGCGTGGTGGGCCCGGCCGACGGCGCGAAGCCGCGCGAGGTGCTGCTCCGGCCGCTCGGCGAGATGCCCGGCGCCGGCGCCGCCTGAGACTCCAACCACCCGGAAGTGCTACGGTTTTCGAGGTGTGTGACACCTCGTTTCCCTGTTTTCCGGGACACCTCGTTTTCCGTGAGCGAAGGGATCGAAGGTGTTTGACACCTTCGACCACGCTCGTCGCCGGGACGCCTCTACTTCGGACTCCCGCAGGACTCGTTCGACGGTGCGCTCGCCCCGGCGCTGCTGATGGCGGTGACGACGTAGCAGTACGTGGTCCCGCTGCTCAGGTTGTTGTCCTGGTACTGCGTGTTCGCCGGGATGGTGGCGGTGGGGCTGCCGGGATACGAGCCGGAGCTCGTCCGGCGGAATATCCCGTTCTGCGTGACTCCCGGCGTGACGGATTGCGTCCAGCGCACGCTGAGCCGTCCGGGCTTGTTCGGGCTCGCGGAGACCCCGGTGGGCGGCGCCGGGACGACGGCCTGCGGCGTGGCGCTCACCTGCGCCGAGTTCCCGCTCTCCCCGGAGGCGTTCACCGCGCTGACCACGTAGAAGTACGTCGTGCCGTTGGTGAGCCCGGTATCGGTGAAGCTCGTCCCGGTGGGATTGCCGACCGTGGTGTACGGCCCGCCGGACGTGGTCGAGCGCTTCACGTTGTAGCTCGTCGCTCCGGACGAGGCGGTCCAGCTCAGCGACACCTGGGCGTTCCCCGGCGTCGCGCTGAGGCCCGTGGGCGCCTGGGGCGCGGATCCTTGCGGCGTCGCGCTCACCTGCGCCGAGTTCCCGCTCTCCCCGGAGGTGTTCACCGCGCTGACCACGTAGAAGTAAGTCGTGCCGTTGGTGAGGCCGGTATTGGTGAACGTCGTCCCGGTGGGATTGCCGACCGTGGTGTACGGCCCGCCGGACGTGGTCGAGCGCTTCACGTTGTAGCTCGTCGCTCCAGACGAGGCGGTCCAGCTCAGCGACACCTGGGTGTCGCCCGGCGTCGCGGCGAGACCCGTCGGCGGCTGGGGCGCGGGGCCTTGCGGCGTCGCGCTCACCTGCGCCGAGTTCCCGCTCTCCCCGGAGGCGTTCACCGCGCTGACCACGTAGAAGTACGTGGTGCCGTTGGTGAGCCCGGTATTGGTGAAGCTCGTCCCGGTGGGATTGCCGACCGTGGTGTACGGCCCGCCGGACGTGGTGGAGCGTTTCACGTTGTAGCTCGTCGCTCCGGACGAGGCGGTCCAGCTCAGCGACACCTGGGCGTTCCCAGGCGTCGCGCTGAGGCCCGTGGGCGGAGCCGGGACTGCGCCCTGAGGCGTGGCGCTGACCTGGCTCGAGTTTGCGCTGGCACCGCCCGCCACGGGCCCACCGCTGTAGGTCGCCGCAACGACGTAGAAGTACGTCGTGCCGTTGGTGAGACCGGTGTCGACGAAGCTCGTGCCCGCCGCACAGCCCACCGTCGCGTACGGACCGCCGTTCACGGTCGAGCGCTTCACCTGGTAGCCGGACGCACCGACCGAGGCCGCCCACGAGAGCGACACCTGCCCGCTTGCGGGCGTCGCGCCCAGGCCGGTCGGGGGCGCGAGGGTGACCATCAGGGTCGTCGAGCCCGTGTGGGTGAGGGTTCCGCTCGTCCCGGTGACGGTGAGGGACAGAGCGTAGGGCGAGCTGGCGGTGGTGGTGTTCATCGTCAGCGTGGACGTGCCCGAACCGGTGATGGTCGAGGGGCTGAATCCCCCACTGGTCACGCCGGTCGGGAACGGCGCCTCGCTGGCGACGGACAGGCTCACCGGGCCCGTGAACCCGGAGACCGGAGTGATCGTGACGGTGAAGGTCGTCGGTTGACCCGGGTTGACCAACCTTCCGTCGGGACTGACCGAGATGTGGAAGTCCGGCGTCGCCGGCGTCACGGTGACGATTCGCGTCGGCGGGCTCGGATCCGAGTTCCCGCTCCCGTCGACCACCGTCAGCGAAGTCGTGTACCTGCCGGGGGTGCTGAAGGTGACGTTGGCGCTCTGCGCCGTGGACGTGGCCGGCGTACCGCCGGGGAAAACCCAGGAGTACTTCGCGGCCGCGGTGGCGGTGCTGAAGGAGATTGAGGAGCCGGCGGGGATGGTCACGTCCGTGGCGGGCGAGGCGATGGCACCGAGCGGCGGAGAGCTGGCGTACGGCGAGAGCTGGATCCACTGGGCCTTGGAGGGCACGCCGGCGCTGTCGAGGAGGAACAGCATGTAGTAGCCCGGAGGCGCGACCCCACCGTTCGGTGGGGACGTGAGGTTGAGCGTCCCGGAACCGCTGCAGGGCGGCTGAGGTGACGGACCACAGAGCCCGATCAGCCGCTGCTCCATGTCGAAGGCATGGGTCACCGAGCCGGGGCGGACCAGCACCGCGGAGCTGATGGACGAGCTGGCGGTGTACGTGACCGAGAACGGGGCGCCGTACCCGACCCTTCCTGCACTGACCCCGGTGATGTTCGGCCGACCGGTGGTGATCAGCCGGTCGCTCGAATCGAACAGGTACGGCGGGGTGTACATCTCGATCGCGGCCAGGTAGGTGCCCCGGTTGGCCGGATTGCTGCCGATGCTCATCACTCGCGCGTCGGGCAGGAGCAGCGCCGCCGAGTGGTAGAGCCGCGAGTACGAGGCGACGCCCGCCGAGCTGAAGGTGTTGGAGATCGGATCGTAGAGATCAGCCGCCTTCCCCGCCCCGTCCGGCGCCTCGTTGTTCACCGACCCACCGAGGGCGAGCACCTTGCCGTTCGGCAACAGCACCGCGTCCAGCTGGATCCGCCCGGTGGACATGTTGGGCCCCGGTGTCCACACCGGAGAGGCGACGGAGAGGTCGACGATCTCGGTCGTGTTCGTGGCGGGGTTGCCACCTCCTCCCAGGTTCATCACCCTGGGGATGTACGCGGGAGGCAGGAGCGGTAGCAGGACGCTGGTTCCGTAAGAGCGGTTCCGGGTGATGGGGATGGAGGCGGTCCAGGTCCTCGGCACCGGATCGAAGATCCACCCGGTCGGATTGGTGCCGCCGCTGCCCTGCCCCGAGTAGAAGACTTTCCCGTTGGGGAGGACCGTCATCCGCGGATACAGCGGCGGAGTGAACGGCGCCGCGACCGGGTTGAGCCATCCGGGTCCGGCGTTCTGGAGGTCGAAGATCTCGACGGTGTTGCTGGTTCCGCCGGTGATGCGGAGACCGGAGAAGGCCATCACTCGACCATCGGAGAGCGTCGTGGCGGTGCCGTACCACCTTCCCTCCACCATGCTCTGCGACTGGACCCACTGGTTGGTCAGAGGGTCGAAGAACGAGGCTCGATTGTCGCCGGTGAACGAGTAGTCGTTGGTTCCCCCCACCACGAGCGCGCGGCCATCGGGCAAGGTGGCCGTGCCGCTGCAGAACACGTCATAGGTGAGCTCGTCGACCGAGATGCTGCTCTGGTCCGTCCCGGTCGGGTCCCACACCGCGGCGCGGTAGCTCTCCGAGCCTTCGGAGTTGTTCTTCGCGTCGTTCTCCGAGCCGGCGACGATCAGCACCCGGCCCGAGCGGAGGAGGGTGGCGTTGATCGGGTTGATCGGCATCTGGTACGGCAGCGTCACCCACTCGCCGGTCAGATGGGGAGCGTTGGCGTTGCACTGCTGCGCGTGCGCCACTCCCGGGAGGCCAGCGCCTGCTGCGAGCGCGAGCGCTGCGACGATGAGGCGGGTTCGCATCGTCTTCTCCTTTCGGGAGGCGGGACTGTGTGGAGGCCGCGCACAGTACACCCGGTGGCACGTGGCGAAACCGGGTGCTGAATGACCCGCTCGGGCGCGCGGCGGCTCCCTATCGGCGGACGCGCCGCATCGCATCCAGATGTCCGAACCGCACGCCGAGCGCGAGGTGTCGACCGGCGACGACCTGTCCGGAGCCCTTTCAACTTTGGGCGCCCGGCGGGTGTGGGAGTGGCGATGGCTCCGGAAACCAGATGCAAGACTATGGTGGCGGCGTCGCGGCACCGGGGAAGACGCCCGCTCCTGCTGCTGCCGTGCGTGCTCGTCCTCCACGCGCCGGTCGCCCGGGCCGCGCTCGGCGCACCGAGGGAGGACCTCGCGCACGATGCGGCAGCACTCCGCGCGAGCCTGACCGTCAGCTCGGGGCGGGGCCACCAGGTGCACGAGATGGTCTCCACCGACGGGACGACCGTGCGGGCGTACGTGGAGCCGGGAGGGAAGGTCTTCGCCGTCACCTGGTCCGGCCAGGTGCAGCCGGATCTCCGCGTCCTCCTCGGGGAGTACTACCCGCGATTCCTCGAGGCCACGCGCGCTCCTCACCCCGGGCACCACGTGCTGTCCGTGGCGACGCCCGACCTGGTGCTCTCGGTGATGCGGCTCCCCCGGGGCTTCAGCGGCCGGGCCCACCTTCCACCGCTCGTCCCGGCCGGCACGGCAGTGGACGCGCTCCGCTGAACACGGACATGAGGTGCCTTCCTTTCGCGATCGTCGGGCTGCTCGTGGCGGCGTGCTCCGGCGGAAGCGGCCTACCGAGCTCCCAGCCTCCGTCGCTGACGGTCACGGTCGATCCCGGGCCCGGAGCGCTCGCCGCCTCCGGCCAGGCCGCGGCGAACATCCTGTACGCGACCATCACGATCTGTTCCCCCGGCAGCACCACCCAGTGCCAGGACGTCGATCACGTCCAGGTCGACACCGGGTCCACCGGGCTCCGACTGGTGCACGAAGCGCTGTCGGGCGTCGCGACACCGACGCCGGTGCTGGATCCGACGAGCGGTCTCCCGCTCTTCGAGTGCGCCGTCTTCGCCGACGGGTACACCTGGGGCTCGGTGGTGAGGGCTGACCTGGTCATTGCCGGCCGTCGAGTCCCGGGGGTGGCGCTGGAGGTGATCGGCGATCCCGCGGCCGGAACGGCACCCGAGGAGTGCTCGGGCGGCAGCGGCCCCGACGAGGGGACGGTGGCGGCGCTGGGGGCCAACGGGATCCTCGGCGTGGGGGTCTTCCTCCAGGACTGCGGCCCGTTCTGCGCGACGCAGGTCCCGGCCAGCGGAGCGGCGCCGTACGAGGTGTGCTCGGGAGCCGGGACGGCGGGCGCGAGCTGCACCCCCACCACCGTCGCCATCGAACAGCAGGTCTCGAACCCCGTGGGTCTGCCGTCGTCCGAGAACAACGGGCTGCAGATCCAGCTGCCACTCCCCGTATCGCCTGGCGCGGTCTCGGTGACGGGGACCCTGGTGCTCGGGCTCGAGACCAGCGACGCGAACCCCCTGGGTTCTGCCACGCTGCTCCCGACCGATCCGGGCACGGGGACCCTCACCACGACCTATGCCGGGAAGAGCCTCGACCAGAGCGTGATCGATTCGGGATCGAGCGCCTATTACTTCCCTGATTCGTCGATCGCCGTGTGCGCCGGGTCCGATCCCGCCGGCGGCTTCTACTGTCCGACCACCGCCCTCCCCGGCAGCGCCACGATCATCGGTGGGAACGGGGCACAGTCTCCGGTGAGCTTCACCGTGGCGAACGCGAACGACCTCTTCCGGGAGGGCCCATCGGACAGCGCCTTCCCGGACCTGGCCGGTCCGCTCCCCGGCTCCGCTCTGTCCGGACGGACCTTCGACTGGGGGCTGCCGTTCCACTTCGGGCGGACGGTCTCGATCCTCTTCGAGCAACGGACCGCGGGCGCGGTCACCGGGCCGGCCATGGGGTTCTGAGGATCACGAGCCGTTGCGGGGGCGCTCCCGGGCGACCCCCACTGTCAGCCAGGCGTGGAGGTCGAGGGTCACCGGCCCCGGGCCGAGGCTGCTGGCCAGTGCGGAGCCCACCTCGCGCGCGATGGGGCCCCACGCTTCCTCCCCGAGCCGCCGACGGGCCAGCACGACTGGCGGGGCCGCGCGCTGCATCGATTCCCACAGCGCTGCCGCCGACGGGAACGGGACCTGGTTCGAGGCCGGGTGGACCAGCACCTCGTCGAAGGCCTGCCCCATCTCTGCGCGACACGCCTCCTCGGTGACGAGCGGCGGCGGCTGGGTCGGCGGCCCCCCGTCCGGCGGAAGCGCCTGCTGGAGTGCGCCGAAGAGCGCGCTGATCGCCGTTGACCGCTCCATCGGTTGCCAGCTGGAGATGACCGCCCGAGCTCCGGGCCGGAGGATCCTCCGGAGCTCGGCAAACCCGCGTCTCCGATCGGGGAAGAACATGAGACCGAAGAGGGAGAAGGCGGCCTCGTGCGCCCCATCCGGGTATGGAAGCGCCTGCCCATCGCCCACGCGCGCATGGATTCCCTTCAACCCGCGCTCGCGGGCCGCCTGTTCCAGCAGCGTGATCATCTGCGGGGAGAAGTCGATCGCGTCCACGACGAACCCCGCGCTCGCGGCGACGAGCGCGAGCGTGCCCGGACCGCAGGCGACATCCGCCAGCCGCCCGCCCGGCGGCGGAGCTGCAAGGCGAAGCGCCTCCTCGGCGAAGCTCCGGAGGGTGGGCACGGTTTCGGCCTCGTAGGCGGAGGCCATGAGGTTCCACGGCGTCGGGGTGGCGAGCGGGCTGGGTTCGGGCATGGTCGGCTCCCTCCACCGGATCTACCCACGAGCTGTAGGCCTCGACGACTGGAACGCTCAGAGACCGGTGGGAGAGGTCAGCCCGCCCGCGCCTCGAGGGACGGGGCTCCGGAGGGGCCGGACGCGCTCTCGGGTACGCCCGCCAAGCCGGGCCGTGCGCCCGCGCCCGGTCGTCGCTCACATCTTGTCGTCAGTCGCGAAGCGCGGAGCTGGCGGCGGGGCGTTCCGGATCTTCGTGCCGCTCGGAATCCTCGTTGGCCCCCGCGCTCTCCCGGGCCCAGCGCTCGACGATCTCCGCGAGCACGCCTGAGGGGCTGCCGCCCCGACGCCGGGCCTCCTCCTCCACCCGCCGCACGGCCCCCGCCTCGATGTAGAGCCGCCCCCAGGCGAGGACGCGGTTCCCGTCGGTCGTGCTCCGCTTCGGCCGCGCCTGCATCGGGCCGCCCCAGAGCTTCCGGTGAGGCCAGCACATCTTTCGTGAGACCGCCGGACGGGTGCAGCCCTGTCTCTTATACACATCTGACGCTGCCGACGAC
>JBKPMY010000001.1:0-13060 GCA_046732375.1 Myxococcota bacterium | reverse complement strand
CGTCCGACCCGGGCGCCTCGGCGCTCATCCGCGCCGTCCGCTGGTCTGCCGCGGTGCGCCTCATGGACAGCCTGGTCCACGACGTCCGGAACCCGCTGAACGCGCTGGCGATCAACGTGGAGATTCTTCACGAGAAGCTGTCCCGCGCCTCCGGCGGGCAGGTGCCTGCTGCGCAGGAAAAGAATCTGCAGGCGATGCGGGAGCAGATCGTCCGGGTCAACACGATGCTCGGCGACTTCGCTCGCTTCCTCGCTCCGCCGCCTGCCGCTCCGGCGGTGCTCTCGCTGTCTGCGGTGGTGAAAGAGGTGAGCGGGATCCTCGGGCATGCCGGCCGCCGGGCGCGGGTCAGGGTGTCCGCCGATGCGCCCGAGGGCCTGGCGGTCGTGCAGGCGATGGATCCGTCGGCGCTCGGGTTCCTGGTGCTCGTCTCGGTGCTGAGGGCGATCGAGCGCACGCCCGAGGAAGGGCCGGTGCGGGTGACGGTGCGCGACGAGGGCACCCGGGTTGTGCTGCACGTCCAGGACGGAGGGCGGGAGGAGGCAGACGAGACCGAGGTGGAGCAGGCCCTCGCGGCGGCGGCGAGCGAATACGGCGCCGAGCTCCACGTCCGAGGGTCGCAGCTGCGGCTCTCATTCCGTGCCGGCGAGACGCCGGCCTGAACCGCCACGACAGGGGATTCGAAAGACCGTGAGCAGCGCACGCATCCTGGCAGTCGACGATGAAACCAGCACCGCCCAGGCCCTGGCGGAGATGCTGGGGCTCTGGGGCCACAAGGTGGAGACCGCCGGCGACGGAACGGACGCCCTGAAGAAGGCGGCGGAGTTCCGGCCCGACGTGGTGCTCTCCGACCTGGCGATGCCCGAGACCGACGGGCTGTGGCTGCTGCGCGCGCTGAAGGACGACCTGCCGGACTGCCCGGTCATCTTCCTCACCGGAAGGGCCACCATCGACGCCGCGGTGGCTGCCATCCGCGAAGGGGCCTACGACTTCATCGAGAAGCCGGTCGACCCCGCACGACTCAAGGTCTGCATCGACCGGGCGCTGGAGAAGAAGGAGACCCTGCGCGAGGTGCAGGTGCTCCGCCGCAAGCTGAAGCAGATGGGCGCCACCGACTTCATCGGCGCCTCCGGCGCGATGCGCCGGGTCTTCGAGCTGATCGAGAAGGTCGCCCCGGCGAAGGCCAGCGTGGCCATCACCGGCGAGTCGGGCACCGGCAAGGAGATGGTGGCCCGAAGCATTCACAACCTCTCCCCGCGCCGGGACAAGCCGTTCATCGCCATCAACTGCGCCTCCATTCCGGCGACCCTCATGGAGAGCGAGCTCCTCGGCCACGAGCGCGGGGCATTCACCGGCGCGGACCAGCGGCGGCCCGGTGTCTTCGAGCTCGCGCACGGCGGCACGCTCTTCCTCGACGAGGTGGGAGAGATTCCCTTCGAGCTGCAGGCCAAGCTGCTCCGGGTGCTCGAGGAGGGCCGGCTCCGCCGGCTCGGGGGGAAGACCGAGATCGAGGTCGACGTGCGGGTGCTCTGCGCCACCAATCGCGACCTGAAGGCGGAGATCCGCGCCGGCCGCTTCCGCGAGGACCTCTTCTTCCGCCTCAACGTCTTCCAGATCGCCCTGCCTGCCCTGCGCGAGCGGCGCGAGGACGTTCCGATGCTGGTCCAGCACTTCGTGGAGAAGTTCAACCAGGACTCGGGCAAGCACGTCAGCGGGGTGCACCCCCAGGCGATGGAGGTGCTCCGGGCCTACGACTGGCCGGGGAACATCCGGGAGCTGAAGAATGCGGTGGAGCGCGCGGTCATCCTCTGTGACGGCGAGCTCATCACCCGCGACCACCTCCCACCGGACATGGCAGGGAAGGGACCCGAGCGGCACGTCTTCCGTATCGCCTACGGACTCACCCTGGACGCGGTGGAGAAGGAGTACATCCTGGGAAGCCTCCAGCGGAACGCGAACAACAAGGCCAGGACCGCGGAGATCCTCGGGGTGAGCGAGAAGACGCTGTACAACAAGCTGAATCGGTACTCGGCGGAGGCCCGGGCTGCCGCCGCGGCAGCCGAGGCTGCCGGCCCCTCCCAGCCTCCGCTCACTCAGCCGGCAAGCGCGCAAAATCGTTGAAGAATCATCAATAGCACGCCGCGTCAGCCTCGTGCGGCGGACATTGACTTTTTCCCCCGGAACGGAGGATTCTTCGGGGTCACTCCCGTGTTTGGCTGAACGGCCGCCGCCCCCCCGCTACATGTCGTACGGCGGCGGCAGCGGGAATACGGCTTCGCTGCTGCAAGGACAGCCCACATCTACCCATGCGTGACGGACCCGTTCTGCACCTGTTCGGAGGAAAGGGAGGCGCAGGCAAGAGCACCCTGGCCTCTGCCTTCGCTCTCACCCTGACCGACGCTGCTCCCAAGGAGTCGGTCCTCCTCTGCAGCAGCGAGCCCACCAAGGCCCTCTCCGACGTCTGGAAGAGGCGCCTTACGGGCAAGCCCACCAAGCTGGTGCCCGGCAAGGGGGAGGGCGGCCTGTCCGCCTACGAGTTCGAGGCCGAGTCGATCCAGGACCGGCTGGAGGCCATCCGCGCCGCACTCCTGTCCGGGGCGGTGAAGGGGCTGCTCCTCTCCGACGAGGATGTGGGGAAGCTGGTGTCCGGTGTGGTTCCGGGGCTGGAGCCGCTCCTCGGCCTGCTGGACGTGGTCGCCCAGCTCGAGTCGGGCAAGCTCGACCGGGCAGTGGTGGACATGGCGGGCACCGGTCCCACCCTGCGCCTCTTCGACACCGCGACCATCCTCCGCCGGGCGGTGGCCCTCGCCCGGGGCGAGAAGCCCGCGGGCAAGAAGAAGGACGTCGCCGCTCCCGGGGACACTCCGCTGGACCAGCTGGTCGCCGAGCTGGACCGATTCTGGGCGCTGGTGAAGGACCCGCAGCGGACTGCCTTCCACCTCGTCGCCCAGGCGGAGCCGGTGGGTGAGGCCCAGGCCAAGGCGCTGTTCACCGGCTTGCGCGAGCGCGGCATTCCGGTCTCGGAGATCGTGGTCAACGCGGTGGAGGAGCGCGCCAGCTCTCCTGCCTTCGCCGGCCGGCGAGGGCTGCAGGCCCCGCACGTCCGCAAGTTCCAGACCTTCGACAAGGCCATTCCGGTGCACCTGGTGCAGCGCCGGGTCGAGGCCCCCCGCGGGCTGGAGGGCCTGCGGCCGTTCGCCAAGGAGATCGCCGGCGGCCGGGAGACCAAGGCGCTGGAGTTCGGTGCCGCCGAGGGGCCGCCGGCCCTGGTGCGCGCGCCGTCGATGCCGCCCATCGCGGCACCGCCGCTGCCGCCCACCCGGCTCATCTTCTTCGTGGGTCAGGGCGGAGTGGGGAAGTCGTCCTGCGCCGCCGCAGCCGCGGTGACCCTCACCGAGAAGGAAGGACCGGTGCTGCTGATCAGCGTGGACCCGGCGCATGGGCTGTCCGACGTGCTCCAGAGCCGGCTGACCGACACCGAGACCCAGGTGAAGGGAACCAAGGGCCTCTACGCCCGCGAGCTGGATGTCCCTGGCTGGTTCAACGCGCTCCGCAAGCGCTGGCGGGAGAAGGCGGAGAAGGTCTTCGAGTCGTTCGGAAAGCAGGAGGGCACCGATCGCGAGGTGCTCCGCAACCTGCTCGACGTCGTCCCCGCCGGCCTCGAGGACCTGGCAGCGGTCAGCGTGCTGACCGACGCGCTGGTCCAGGAGCGCTTCAAGCGCATCGTGGTCGACCCGGTGGCCTCGTCCACCGGCGTGCGGCTGCTGGAGGTGCCGGAGCTCGCCCGGACCTGGCTGACCAATCTCCTGTCGGTGCTGGTGAAGTACCGCAGCAAGGGGCTGGGTGAGCTGGCCGACGAGGCCGCCGCGCTGCTCAAGCACGTGAAGCGGTTCGAGGAGGCGGTGGTGAACCCGGCCGAGGCCCGCTTCGTCGTGGTGACTCGGGGCGAGGAGCTCCAGGCGGCGCGCACCGAGCGCATCGTCGAGGAGCTCCAGGGCAAGAAGCTGGCGGTGGAGCGGGTGCTGGTGAACCGGGTGCTGCCCAAGACCACCGACCCCGCCGCCGAGGAGCGGCGTCGTCAGGAGCACAACGTGGCCAAGGCCCTGGAGAAGAAGATCGGCCTCACGGTCACCGTCGCTCCGGCCCTGGGCCGCTATCCGGCTGGCCTCCGCGAGCTGAAGTCCTTCCGCACCGCCTGGTACGCCCTCACCGCCACCCAGGCCAAGACGCGGGCGGCCTGAGCACTCGCGTGGCGGCCCCCTCGTTCGCTCTGGACTTCGAGCGGCCGCTGCTGGAGCTCGAGCGGAAGATCGACGAGCTGAAGTCGCTCTCGGGCGGGGCCCCGGGTGACTTCAACGCCGAGATCCAGAAGCTGGAGAAGAAGGCCCGGCGGCTGCAGTCGGAGATCTTCAGTGACCTGTCGCGCTGGCAGGTGACGCAGCTGTCGCGTCACCCGGGCCGGCCGTACTTCCTGGACTACGTCCAGCTGTTGTTCACCGACTTCTTCGAGCTCGCTGGCGACCGCTCTTACGGAGAGGACCCCTCGATCGTCGGCGGTTGGGCCCGCCTGGACGGCCGGCCGGTGATGCTGCTCGGGCACCAGAAGGGCCGGAACACCAAGGAGAACATGGTCCGGAACTTCGGGATGCCCAGGCCCGAGGGCTACCGGAAGGCGCGGCGTCTCATGGAGCTGGCGGACCGGTTCGGCCGGCCGGTGCTGACCTTCGTCGACACTCCCGGCGCCTACCCGGGCATCGGCGCCGAGGAGCGCGGTCAGGCGGAGGCCATCGCGGTCAACCTCGAGGTGATGAGCCGGCTCCAGGTCCCGGTGGTGAGCGTGGTCATCGGCGAGGGTGGCTCGGGTGGAGCGCTGGCCATCGCCGTGGCCAACCGGGTGCTGATGCTGGAGAACAGCATCTACTCGGTCATCTCGCCCGAGTCCTGCTCCAGCATTCTCTACCGGGACACCACCAAGGCGGAGAAGGCGGCCGACGCGCTCAAGCTCACCGCACGGGATCTGCTCGAGCTCGAGGTGGTGGACGAACTGGTCCCCGAGCCGGAGGGGGGCGCCCACCGGGACCCGGCACGGGCGGCCGAGGCCGTGGGACGGGTGCTCCGCAAGCACCTCCAGGTGCTTCTCGCCATGGATGGCCCAGCGCTGGTCGAGGACCGCTACCGGAAGTTCCGCGCGATGGGACCCTTCACCCTCGGGGGCTGACACCAGGTGCGCCCGCTCATCGTCGCCATCGACGGGCCGGCCGGGGCGGGGAAGAGCACCGTCTCCAAGCTGCTCGCCCGCCGCCTGGGCCTGTCATTCGTGGACACCGGCGCCCTCTACCGCACGGTGGCGCTCTCCGCCCGACGGCAGGGGATCGCCACGGAGGACGACGCCGGCCTGGCCGCGCTCCTGGGGAGGATCGGCATCTCCTTCCGGGCGACCGGGGAGCAGAACCAGGTGTTCCTGGACGGGGAGGACGTCTCTGCGGCGATCCGCACCCCGGAGATCTCGCTGCTGGCCAGCGCCGTCTCGGCGAGGCGCGTGGTGCGCGAGGGCCTGCTCGGGCTCCAGCGCCGGCTGGCCCTCGAGGCGCCGGTGGGCGCGGTGCTGGAGGGGCGGGACATCGGGACGGTGGTGTTTCCCGACGCCGACCTCAAGTTCTTCCTCGAGGCCAGCCCCGACGTGCGCGCCCGGCGCCGCTACGAGGAGCTGTTCCAGAAGGGCAGCGACAGCACGCTGGACGCGGTGCTCGCCGATCAGATCAAGCGCGACCGGGACGACGCCTCGCGCGCGGTCGCGCCCTTGAAGGCTGCCGAGGACGCCATCCGGGTGGACAGCTCGTCGCTCCCCCTCTCCGAGGTGGTTCAGCAGCTGGAGCGAGTCATCCGCGAGCGGCTGGCCGCCCGGAACTCCCCGGCTCCGCCCTAGGAGCCGCCCACCGCGCCCGTCCCGCAGGCGGGGCAGGCCGGTTGTCCGCCGCCCGCCCCCGGCGGGGTCTCCAGATAGAGCGTGATGTGCGACGAGCTCATCCGCGGGTTTCCCTGCGGCACGCAGTTGACGAAGTCCACGCCCGCCGTCGTGACGGTGTAGCCGTAGAACCCGAACGCCTCGACCACCGTCCACGGTGGGATGCCCGGTCCACGACTCATCAACCAGGTCTGGGTGCACCAGTTGGCACCGCCGCCGTTGTAGAGCTCGAGCGCGGGCCAGGCCGTCTTGTCCAGGTTCTGGATCTCCCGGTCGCTGGTCCAGCCGTTGGTGACGGCCGTGGCGTAGTCAGTCGTCGGGGTGAGAACGGTGAGCGCGGGGGGGTAGCTGGCGCGGTAGATGGCCAGCTTGCGCTCGGCGGCGAGCGTCGCCCGGGCGGCCGCCATGCTCTGCCCCCGGGAGGCGATGCTGAGCAGCAGCTGATTCTCGGTGCGGCTGTAGATGAACGCGGCGATGAGCGAGAGGACGGCCGCGGCCGCGAGCACCACCAGCAGCACGAACCCTCGGGGGGCGGGGGAGCGGTTCATGGGGTCACCGAGTTCCGGAAGAGGACCGAGGTCTGCATGGTGGACCGGACCACGTCGTCCGTGGCCCCGGGCACGTGATTGAGGAGCGCCGGGATCGGCTCGCCCTTGCGACGGAACGTCTCCTGGCCACGCGAGTTGACCATGATCTGCGCGCCGTAGATCGCCGCGGCGTTCTGGGTGATGGTCGCCGTCCAGACCGTTTGCTCGAAGCCGCAGCTCGGGTCAGTGGTCAGGCGCTGGCACCAGCCGGCGGAGGCGGGAGCGTAGGTGTCCGGAACGCGCCAGGCGATCTGCATGTCATCCACGCCCTCGGCCACCATGGTCGGGGGCTGGAGATCCGTGCTGCACACGTCGATTCCGGTCCCCACCGGGTCGCAGGGTGGGTTGGTCTGCATGTGCAGGCCAATCCGCGCCGGACGCCCCGGCGAATCCAGCGACTGGTAGACAAGGTACCGGCGCCGCTGCTGGAGGATCTCCACTTGCATCAGGGGTGCGGGGCAGTTCGCCGGCCACGCGGTCGCGCCCGGAGCGAGGTCCATGTCCACCGTCTGCACGACGGCCTGGGCCACCGGCCCCCCGATGATCGCAGGGACCACTCGCCCCATGCAGTGGATGTCGTCGTTCCAGAACATGAGCACCGGGGCGGAGCTGCCTCCCGCGCCGAGCTCGTTGGCGATGAAGGGGTTCGGCGAGATGCGCACCTGCTTCTGGTTCGGGGCGACGGTGAGGACCGTCTGGACCTGGGCCGCCAGCCGCTGGGCCGTCGCCTGCTGCGCCCCCATCAGCACCTCGAAGGCGTCCGTTCCGGGAATGAAGCCCGGCAGCGGGGGAGCCGCGGGAGCGATGGAGCTGGTGGCCAGCAGGTCGTTCCTCAGCGAGACGATGGTCGTGCCCAGGTCGTCGTAGGGGCGGACCACGGCCGCGTAGGCCGGCCCGCCCGCCCCCGCCTGGACCCCGCCCCGGAACCGCAGGCCGGCGTTCTCCAGGTCGCGCTGCATCATGGTGAGCCCCAGGCCCGCGGTGGCCTGTGTCGAGAGCAGGCGCTCGGTGTTCCGGGCGAACTGGCTCTGCAGATCGAAGGCCGCCATGGCCGCGGTGATGATCACCAGCCCCACCGCCGCGGCGACCATCAGCTCGAGCAGGGTGAAGGCGCGGCGTCGCTCAGTTCGGGCTGACATACGTGGCCTGGCTCACGGTGATCGGCGTACCGCCCTCGGGCGGCTGGGTGGTGACCTGCACGCTGATGAAGAACGAGGGGACCGCGACGCTGCCGGTGCCCAGCTCGGGGGCAGGAAGCGCGCCCGGAGGTCCGGGCGGGCCCGCGGTGTTCAGGATGCTGACCGCAATGTCGTACTTCTTGTCAGCGGAGGTGAGCGTGTAGGGCGCCGGGACGTACGGCGAGACGCCGCCGGTGAGCGTCGTCAGCCCGGTGAAGCCGAGCATCGAATAGCGCTCCATCTCCTGGGTCGCCAGACGCGCCGTCTGGGCATAGCGCATTCCCTGAGAGGCGTTGGTGGCCCCCTTCACCGAGAGCAGCGAGATGGCCACCACGACGATGAAGAAGATCGCCCCGGCGACCAGCGCCTCGAGGAGGGTGAAGCCTCGCCTGTTACGGACACCAGGTCTCGCCATCGCGCTGTACCTTGACCGTTCCATCGTTGAAGAGGATGACCGAGCGGGTGATGGCAGCCTCGGTCGTGTCGGTGACCCGGATGCAGTACGGCCAGGCGCCGGGGAGCGGCGTCACCGTGACCTGTCCGTTCATGTCGAAGCCCACCTGGAAAGGAGCCGGCTGCAGCACGCCGGCCCCGGTGACCACCACCAGCGATTGACCGCCGCTGGTCGGGAGCTCGTCGCGCAGCGGCTCGGTGCGGTCGGTGAGCGCCACGTAGCTGACCGCCGTCGCCGCGGGATTCTGCTTGTAGAAGACGAATCCCTGGTTCCTGTCCACGCCGGCGGCCCCCGGACCGTTGGGGCCGAAGTAGTAGCCCTGCGCAGCGCCCTGGCCGACGGCGGCGGTGCGGACCGACTGCAGGCGCTGCACGATGAACCGCGTCTGCCCGGTGACGCGTGCCACCTTGCGCGCGCTGGTGAGGGCGCTGGAGGCCAGGGCGATCAGGACGCCGCAGATGGCCACCGTCACCAGGAGCTCGCCGAGGGTGAACCCCCGGGCTGGTTCTGTCACTTCACGCGCTGCCATCCACGCACCTTGACGTTCAGGGGCGAACCTACCAGGTCGATCTGGCGGGGGTGCGAAGGGTCGGTTTCGTTGGCCACGTAGAGCTTGTTCCCCACGACGATCGGAGTGCTGGGAATGCCGCCCTGGTCGAGCTGCGGGTTGCGCATGTCGCCGAGGTCGAGCTTGGAGGTCGGCGCGTTGCCGTTGAACGGGTCCTTCAGCGCCAGCACCGGCAAGCCGGTCCGGGCGTCGAAGGAGTAGAGATAGCCCTTTCCGACCTCGCAGATGCGCGCCGGGTCGGTCACCGGAGCGTAGGTGGTCACGAAGATGGTGTTGTTGAGGAACGCCGGCTCGGACAGCACCTTCTCCCCCTGCGCGAAGCGGAGGACGAACAGCGGCGCCGCACATCCAGTGCCCGTATCCTGCAGGCCGTAGAAGTAGTCGTAGGCGCCGAGCGTGCCGGGATTGTCCGAGTCGCCGGTGCCGACATAGACGTTCAGCGACCCGGTGGTGTCCATGGCGAGCATGGGCCGATTGTAGATCTTGGGCCGGGGAACGGTGCTCAGAGGAAGTGTCAGGGGGACACCGCTGACGACCTGGGTGCCCAAGGTCGCGTCGAGGATGGGCGTTGGCGCGCCGCTGATGTTCAGCGCGCAGACCGGGTTGGTGCTGGCCGGGTCGAAGAATGGGTCGGCGGCGGTGTTGCCCGGCTTCCAGGTGTTGATGTCCGGGCTGGTCAGGTCCATTCGCCAGACCTTCCCCTCGGTGTCGTTGAAGAACACCTTCCGGGCCACGGCCCCATCACCGGGACGGAACAGCGTCGGCCGGCTGGCCACGCCGTTCGCCGCGGGATCCGCCGGGTCATCCCAGATGGTGAAGGCCGCGGTCTTCGCTCCGTCGGTGAGCACCTGGCCGGTGCGGGCATCGAGCACGTAGAACAGGTTGCCCCAGGGCTGGAGCGCATCCACACCCGGGACCACGCCGCCGCCCACGAAGACGGACCAGGGCTTGCTGGCGGAGATCTGGGTCCGGGCGATGACCGGAGCACCCCAGGTCTCGCCCAGGCGCGGGGTGAACGCCCTCGAGGCCACCATGGCCAGCGGCGCCGAGACCTCCCACTTCGGGATGGGGTTCGCCGGATCGGTGATGTCGAGTGCGTACAGACCACCACCGCCCTTGCCCAGCGCTCCGACCAGCAGCGTTCGCCAGCCGTCCTTCACGTTGCATGCGCTCGCGCTGAACGGGGGTCCGCAGACGTCGGCCACGGCGACGCTGCCGTCCACCCCGTAATCGTGAGCATGACGCATGTTCTTCAGCCTGGGGAGCAGCTGCTTCGGGACGTATCCCCATCGTTCCTCGCCCGCCCCTGGCTGCGCCACCGGGAAGCCGCCCGAGTCGAGGGTCACGTTGTCCTTGACCGCGTGGAGCATGCCGTCGTTCGCACCGATGTAGACGGTCTTCGCCCGGGTCTGGATGGCAGGGTCGGCGCGGAATGCGGCATACCCGCCCGACTCGGTCAGGTCCGGCCAGGTGGTGCTCTGGGAAGCGCCCTCCACGACCGCCGGGACGGCATGGAAGATGTCCGAGGCGCGGGACAGCTTGGGGGTCTTCCCGTCGTCGAACAGCTCCGGCGAGCTCGGGGCGCCCGGGTTGAGGAGGAAGGCGATGGTCTCCTTGGCCAGCGACGGGCTGCTTCCGTCGATGAGGTTCTCCAGGGTGGTCTGGTCACCCCCGAAGTTCGTGTTCCATCCGGCGGCGCTCACGCAGGTGTGCGTCCCGCCGCTGCACCCGGAGTAATCGAAGAAGATCCTGTTGCCCGCGGACGGGTCGAGCGAGGTGTAGATCGTTCGCGTGGGCTGGGTGTCGATCACGTTCCCGTAGCGCCACAGATAGATGTAGTTGCCGTCGGCGGTCGTGGTGTTGGCCAGGTTGGGGAGGGCCTGGGTCTTGATGTCGATGGCATCGAGCTTGCCCTGCCACTCCAGACCCTGGAGGATCCGCATGTAGCCGACGAACATCTCGGTCCCGAGCACGTTGACCACCGGCTTCGAGCGGCTGAAGAAGCTCGACTGGATCTTCCCGAAGCTGATGTCGAGCGAGGCGAGGAGACGGGTCTCGTCGCCGCCATCGAACGCCACGCCGCCCGACAGATCCAGCCTGCTCGGGTCGGTAGGCGCGACCGCCGTCCCGCCGGCGCGGGCCATGGCGTCCAGCTGTGGCGCGGGACCGGCGAATCCGAAGCCGATGACGAAGGTCTTCACGTCGACCCGGATCCCGCCGCTGGACACCAGGCTTCGGAGCGCGCTCACCGCGCCGACCGGGTCGTTCCCGGGGAGCGGCGGCTGCTCCTCGCCGTCGGTGAGGAGGAGCACGTAGTACTTGCGGCCACAGCCGGAGTACGGGTCGCTGTCGATGTAGCTCTTGAGGTAATCGGCGACGTTGGTGAGCGCGCCGGTCAGAGGGGTGTAGTCACCGAAGTCCGGCATCTGCAGGCCCGCGGGGTTGGTGACCCGGTCGTACTTGGACAGCATCTTCAGGATCGGGCCGTCGGTCGGCGGGGTCGCGCCGTTCAGCGCATTGTTCAGCGCCACGCCCTCCCAGGAGATGGCCGGCGTCACCTTGTCCGGCAGCTGCGCCCAGCCGCTGTTCCGGCTCGGGGGCATGGTGGCCGCAACGGCGCTGAAGGCCGCGGGTGCCAGAGGCTCGGTCGCCGGGTCGACCTGGAAGGTGAGCGGGTCGTGCACCAGCCCGGCGGGCTCCTTGTACGCCTGGTCGAAGGTGCAGGTCCCGGCGCAGCTCGGCGGCACGAACAGCGGCGCCGGAGGGTTGGTGGCGCTGGTGTCGTAATAGTTCGCGATCAGCGTGACCCAGTACGCCTCCTTCGCTCCGATGGGAGCGATCCAGTCTCCGGCGTACGCCATCGGATTCGGGGGGAACAGCGGGTCGGTCAGGCTGGCGAGCGGCTCACCCGACGGGAAGAGCAGCGGCGCAACGCTCCAGGGACCTCCGGGCACGCCGGTGTAACGGCCGCGGGGATAATTCGTCGCCCCGATCGTCGTGTTGCTCGCCCAGGCCAGCTTGCACACCACCCCGCCGCTGCACTCGGGATGCGCGGCGCTGTTCATCACGAGGTTCGGGCAGTCGCCGTTGCTGAAGCTGCCGTTGGTGTAGGTGACGACGTTGGGGGTGTTGTTCAGGTCGTCGTTGCCGGCGTACGACCAGGCGGTCTGTCCAAGGATGTCGTTGTCATTCGGGACGTACGCGTAGGTGTACTTCTCGCGCGCGTAGTAGTCGCGGTCGAACTTGTAGTCGCAGTACGGCGTCCCCTGGCTCGTGCTGTAGGTCCAGAACTGGGTCTGGTAGTCGCAGCGCTGCGCGGTGGGCCGCCACTCGTAGATCGGCCGCCGGAAGCGGCAGTAGTGCGAGTTGCTCTCGCTGACGACGATGAAGTCGTCGACCAGGGTCCAGCTGCAGGTCTTGCCGGCTGCGGTGCTGCATCCGGTGGCCACCCCCAGGGGCAGGCCGGGTCCGCTGCCGCCGGTCGCCAGCGACTGCCACTCCGCCGGGCCCGCGGTGTCGGTGACCACCGTGTTCAGGGCCGGGCACGTGACGCCGGCGGCCTGGATCTGCACGTCCACGGTGCTGCTGGTCGTCGCGACCAGCTGCCAGGAGCCCGCAGGCGTGAAGGAGGCGTCGTAGTAGTTGACGATGCCTCCGGTGAAGACGTCGTACGGCCCGGCGATCTGCGAGATGTTGCACCCGCCGAAGACGCCGTTGCACCCGCCGCCGGTCCCCGAATAGGGGCTGGTCCGGCCGCAGAGGTCGGTGAAGGTGCGGCTGGTCGGTCCCGATCGCGTGTAGGTCGTGGTGCCCGAGACGTACGGGTCGCCGAGATCGGTCCCCGAGTAGAAGGGCGGGAGCGGGGTGACGTGCTCTCCGGTGAGCGTCAGGTCGCAGGGGTCACTCGCGCATGCCCCGGCGTTGTAACCGATGATCGGATTCGCGCAGGTCGGGCCACCCTTGACCAGGCTCAGCACCCCGAAGGTGTCGTCTCGCCAGGCCCAGTTGTAGGTATACGTACCGCCGCCGAGCGAGGTGGCTCCGCCGGCGCCGGGCGATGCCTGCCCGGGGGTGAGGGTGATGGTCATCTGGGTTCCGGCCCCGCCTGCGCCGTTCCCCACGTTCTTCGAGACGACGTCGCCGCTCGCTCCGGTCTGGACGGCCCACTTCCGCGTCGTGTGGCTCACGGACAGTCCGGGAGGGGTGTAGGCGAACGGAGTGGCCGCCATTCCCGTCGGACCGGTGGGCCCGGTGGTGTCGAGGTCATCGAGCACGGGCCCGAAGGTGTACGCGCCCCAGGCGGTGTAGCCC